>NZ_JAGERQ010000001.1:0-512749 GCF_017572645.1 Salmonella sp. 32100201201700099SM
TTTACGGGCCGTAAGTAACGAAGTTTGATGCAAATGTCAGATCGTATGCGCCTGTTAGGGCGCGGCTGGTAAGAGAGCCTTACAGGCGCATCTGAAAAACCTCCGGCTATGCCGGAGGATATTTATTGTCGGTCAGCTATTCACGCTTACAGCGACTGCGGTTTCGCCTCTGATTGACGGGTTACATCCACCGGCATTCCGGAACGCACTTCCATAACATGTTCCATCACCGCAGCATCGGTCTGCGGCGCGTTCTTAAAGGCCTGCATCGGGCCATTCAGCACAATCGGCAGCACCTGTGGATCGTCGCCTATATTTTTAGACAGCGGCTGATGAACTTCCACCAGTCGCACGCCGCCTGGCTCCACCGAGGCTTTAATCGGCGTATTGATTATATTCACTTTGGTTCCCGGCGTGACCTGACGGAACAATGTCTCTATATCACCGTCGCGCAGACGGATACAGCCGGAACTGACGCGCATACCAATGCCAAAATCGGCATTCGTGCCATGTAACAGATAGACGCCGCCGTAGGCCGCTAAACGAATCGCGTGATGCCCCATTGGGTTATCGGGACCGGCAGGCACCACGGC
Organism: Salmonella sp. 32100201201700099SM; assembly: GCF_017572645.1. Taxonomy (NCBI): domain Bacteria; kingdom Pseudomonadati; phylum Pseudomonadota; class Gammaproteobacteria; order Enterobacterales; family Enterobacteriaceae; genus Salmonella; species Salmonella sp. 32100201201700099SM. The sequence goes on from NZ_JAGERQ010000001.1 coordinate 594, forward strand.
GGGGAGATCGATGCCTTGCGCTTTATAACGGGCGCGAATATTGGCGGTCGGCGTCCAGGTTGGATTGGCGCGTTTATCCGAAATGGTCGTCACCATCGTTGGCGTCAGGGTATCGCCGCCCAGTTGGCCAATCCCGATAGGGTAGACCGTGACCGTATTTTTCCCCGGTTGATAATAGTAAAGCCGTAATTCCGCGAGGTTAATGACGATACCTTCACGTGGCGCGTCCGGTAGCAGCGTTTGCAGCGGAATCGTCAGCACGCTGCCTGCGCGTGGTACGTAAGGATCAATGCCGGGGTTGGCCTGTAACAGGGCTAAAAAGCCCACGTTATATTTTTTGGCGATCGCCTCCAGCGAGCCGCCGTCGTCTTCAACGACATGGAATTTATTTTCTCCCACCAGTTGACTGCCGGGGGGCGGAAGAGGCCACGTATTCGCCTGCGCGGGAAGGGCAAGCATGATGGTCGCGGTAAGCGCAAGCAACGCCCACCAGCGAGAGAGTCGCGTATTGTTGAACATTATAATAAACCCATGATTATTATGTGGTTATTTTTATAAAAGAGGAAATAAGAATTATGGCGGTTGGCTGTGTCTGGAACTGCAGGGAAGTGCAAAGAATTTGTAAAGATTAGGCCGGACGCAGAGTAATGATGCCCGGCCTGACGCTTATGCAATAGCGTTTTCTTCCAGTTGCTGCATGAACTGGCGTACCCAGTCTATACGCGTTTTACGTTCGCTTAAATCCTGAATAAACTTGAGGCGCGTCGGGCCATCCAGACGGAAATGCTGCGGCTGTTTTTGCAGCAACCCGATAAGCCAGGCGGGGTCAACGTGGTTTTTCTCGGCGAACTCAATCGTTCCGCCTTTCTCGTTACCCTCCAGTTTTCGGATGCCGAGCTTTTGCGCCTGTTGGCGCAGGCGGGCGATATCCAGCAGATTACGCGCCGGATCGGGCAGCAGGCCGAAGCGATCGATCAATTCCACTTTGATCTCTTCCAGCTCGTTTTCGTTCTTCGCGCTGGCAATGCGTTTATAGAATGACAGCCGGGTATTAACATCCGGAATAAAATCATCCGGCAGTAACGACGGCATTCGCAGCTCGACTTCCGTTTGCTGACTGGTGAGATCTTCCAGCGAGGGTTCGCGGCCTGCTTTCAGCGCATCAACGGCGTTTTCCAACAGTTCCATGTAGAGTGAGAAGCCAATGGTTTCCATTGAGCCGCTTTGCTCTTCGCCAAGCAGCTCGCCCGCGCCGCGGATCTCCAGATCGTGGGTCGCCAGCGCAAACCCGGCGCCTAAATCCTCCAGCGACGCAATCGCCTCCAGCCGTTTTTGCGCATCGGTGGTCATGGCCTTAGGATGTGGCGTCAACAGCCAGGCGTAGGCCTGGTGGTGCGAGCGCCCAACGCGGCCACGCAGCTGGTGCAACTGCGCGAGGCCGAAATGATCCGCGCGTTCAATGATGATCGTGTTAGCGGTGGGAATGTCGATCCCCGTTTCGATAATGGTAGTACACACCAGCACGTTAAAACGTTGATGGTGGAAATCGTTCATGACCCGTTCCAGCTCACGTTCGCGCATCTGCCCGTGGCCTATAGCGATTCGCGCTTCCGGCACCAGTTCCGCCAGCCGCTCTGCGGCTTTCTGAATATTTTCGACGTCATTGTACAAATAGTAAACCTGACCGCCGCGCAGGATTTCACGCAGAATCGCTTCCCTTACTACCAGGCTATCATACTCGCGGACAAAGGTTTTTACCGCCAGACGACGGGCAGGGGGAGTGGCGATAATGGAGAGATCGCGCATACCGCTCATCGCCATATTCAGCGTCCGCGGGATCGGCGTCGCCGTGAGCGTCAGAATATCGACATCGGCGCGCATCGCCTTAATTCGCTCTTTGTGGCGCACGCCGAAACGGTGCTCTTCATCGACAATCAGCAGGCCCAGGTCGCGCAGCTTCACATCGCTTTGTAGCAGTTTATGCGTACCGATCAGAATATCGATCTTACCCTCGGCGGCTTCCGCCAGGATTTGCGTCTGCTCTTTGGCGCTGCGAAAGCGGGACAGCATCTCAATGCGTACCGGCCAGTTGGCGAAACGGTCGCGGAAGTTGTCATAGTGTTGCTGCGCCAGCAGCGTGGTCGGCACCAGTACCGCTACCTGTTTATGGTTTTCCACCGCCAGGAACGCGGCGCGCATCGCCACTTCGGTTTTGCCGAAGCCGACGTCGCCGCACACCAGCCTGTCCATCGCCAGCGGTTGGCACATATCGCTCAATACGGCGTTAATCGCCTGTGCCTGATCGGGCGTCGTTTCAAACGGGAAGCTGTCGCAGAATAACTGATACTGCTCACGATCATGCTTAAAGGCAAACCCCTCTTTTGCCGCCCGTTGCGCATAAATATCCAACAGTTCCGCTGCGACATCGCGCACTTTTTCCGCCGCTTTCTGCCGGGCGCGCGACCAGGCGTCGCCGCCCAGTTTATGCAGCGGCGCACTTTCTTCCGCGCCGCCGGCATAGCGGCTAATCAGATGCAATGAGGAGACCGGCACATACAGTTTGGCGTCATTGGCGTAGGTGAGCATCAGATACTCACCCTTGATGCCGCCAGCCTCCAGAGTGGTCATGCCGGCATAGCGTCCGACGCCGTGCTCCAGATGCACTACCGGTTGACCGACGTGGAGCTCCGCCAGGTTACGAATCAACGTATCCGGGTTGATCGTGCGGCGGGAATCCAGGCGGCGACGCGCCACCCGCTCACCCAAAAGATCGCTTTCACAAATCAGCGCCAGATTGCGTTGGGTGTCGATAAAGCCATGTTCTGCGGCGCCAATCATCAGATAGCGTCCCGCATCCTGCGCCTCGTCCAGGCGTAATATCCGCTTCGGCGCGATTTTTATGCGAGCCAGGAGCTCTCCCAGAGCTTCGCGGCGTCCTTCGCTTTCCACCGAAAAAATCACCGGACCGCTGAAAGATTCGAGGAACTTACGCAGCGCGTCCAGCGGCGCTTTCTGCTGTGCCTGGATAGACAAATCCGGTAATTTCTGGAAACCGAGATTGGTATTGGCGGCTTTTTCCGGCAGATGGTCGGTTTTAAGCTGGAGGCGAGGCCAGCGTTTAAGCTCGGAAAAGAGCTCATCCACCCGTAGCCAGAGGGCTTCCGGCGGCAAAAGCGGGCGCATAGGATCGACGCCACGATTTTCAAAACGCGCCAGCGTATCGGCCTGAAAGCGTTCGGCGCTGGTTTCCAGCGAGCCGGTATTCACCACCAGAGTATTGGCGGGGAAATAGCTAAATAATGGCGGTAACGGTTCGCTGAAAAAGAGCGGCTGCCAGTATTCGATCCCGGCGGGCAGAGTGCCTTTGCTGACCTGCTGATAGATGTGCTCGGCGTCGCGTTTTACCTCAAAGGTATCGCGCCACTGGCTACGGAAAAGCTCAATAGCGGCTTTGTCGGTAGGAAATTCGTGCGCGGGCAACAAATTGATGGCCTCGACCTCCTCCAGCGTACGCTGGGTATCCGCGTCAAACAGACGCAGGCTGTCGATTTCATCATCAAAAAAGTCGAGGCGATAAGGCTGTTCGCTGCCCATCGGAAAGAGATCCAACAGCGCGCCGCGCGTCGCGTATTCGCCATGCTCCATCACCTGATCGACATGCCGATAACCGGCGCTGTCAAGCTGCGCGCGCAGAGCGTCGCGGGACAGCCGCTGGCCTTTTTTCATCACCAGCGCATGACCATGCAGATAGCTATGCGGACAAACGCGCTGCATCAGGGTGTTTACCGGTACAATCAAGACGCCGCGCTGCATCGACGGCAACTGGTAGAGCGTGGACAGGCGCGAAGAGATAATTTCCTGATGCGGGGAAAAGCTGTCATACGGTAGCGTTTCCCAGTCCGCCAGGTTCATCACCATCTGATCGGTAAACTGGCGGATTTCATCATGCAATCGCAGAGCATTTTGCATGTCAGGCGCTATGAGTACCACCGGACCGGCATGGCGTTCGGCTATCTCCGCCACCAGCGTAGCGCAGGCGGCACCGGTAAGTTCGCCCAACTGGCACTGATCGCCCGCTTTTGTCGGCAGCGTGTAACGTTGTTTTTCAGGCATAACGGTTGTCAGTATCTCTTTTTGTTTTACGCCGCACTCTACGCGTCACCCTTCAGGCTGCTTCATGGTTGGCTGCGCGCCGGGACAGCATGAAGGACTCAGGTATTCAGGGGCATATGACTGATAAGCAATGTTCTTTATTATCCGCGATCGTTGTTTATTAGCAAATTGAATCCGCCGGATAACGCGCCGAACAGGTAAAGTATGAACATGTAAGTGACTTGATTTGTCGGCCTTTTTCAGAATAACGCTGACGAACTCTTACGGTTCAGACATTTACGCATTCCGCTTTCGCTTATATACTCGGGACTTTGCTAACAGCAACCAGACGGATTACATGTATCAACCTGTCGCTCTATTCATCGGCCTGCGTTACATGCGCGGGCGTGCAGCAGATCGCTTCGGTCGCTTCGTTTCCTGGCTTTCCACTATCGGCATTACCCTGGGGGTGATGGCGCTGGTCACGGTATTGTCGGTGATGAACGGTTTTGAGCGCGAACTGCAAAATAACATTCTTGGTTTGATGCCTCAGGCCATCCTCTCTGCTGAACATGGTTCTCTTAACCCGAGTCAGATGCCGGAAAAAGCGGTGAATCTGCAAGGCGTTAACCGTATTGCGCCGCTGACGACGGGCGATGTCGTACTGCAAAGCGCGCGTAGCGTTGCGGTTGGCGTGATGTTGGGTATCGATCCGGCGCAAAAAGATCCGTTAACGCCGTATCTGGTCAATGTGAAGCAAAGCGAATTACAGCCGGGTAAGTATAATGTCATCCTCGGCGAGCAGCTCGCCGGACAGTTAGGGGTCAACCGCGGCGATCAGATTCGGCTAATGGTGCCATCTGCCAGCCAGTTTACGCCAATGGGACGCCTGCCCAGTCAGCGTCTGTTTACGGTGATTGGCACATTTGCCGCCAATAGCGAGGTCGATGGCTATGAAATGCTGGTCAATATTCAGGACGCGTCGCGTTTAATGCGCTATCCGGCAGGCAATATTACCGGCTGGCGTCTGTGGCTGGATGAACCGCTGCAAGTCGATACCCTCAGCCAACAGACGCTGCCGCAAGGCACGAAGTGGCAGGACTGGCGCGAACGCAAAGGCGAGTTGTTCCAGGCTGTGCGCATGGAAAAGAACATGATGGGATTGTTGCTGAGCCTCATCGTGGCGGTCGCGGCTTTTAACATTATTACTTCGTTGGGCCTGATGGTTATGGAGAAGCAGGGTGAAGTGGCGATTTTACAAACTCAAGGGCTGACGCCGCGACAAATTATGATGGTCTTTATGGTGCAGGGCGCCAGCGCCGGGATTATCGGCGCGCTGTTGGGCGCTGCGCTGGGCGCATTGCTTGCCAGTCAACTGAATAACCTGATGCCGATCATCGGCGCGTTTCTGGATGGCGCTGCGTTGCCCGTGGCGATAGAGCCGTTACAGGTGATCGTTATCGCGCTGGTGGCAATGGCCATCGCGCTGCTTTCTACGCTTTATCCTTCCTGGCGCGCTGCCGCCACTCAACCCGCTGAGGCTTTACGTTATGAATAAGATCCTGTTGCAATGCGACAACCTGTGCAAACGCTATCAGGAAGGCACCGTACAAACCGACGTGTTGCACGATGTCAGCTTCAGTATCGGCGAAGGCGAAATGATGGCGATCGTCGGCAGTTCCGGTTCGGGTAAAAGTACGTTGCTGCATCTGTTAGGCGGGCTGGATACGCCCACCTCCGGCGATGTGATTTTTAGCGGCCAGCCGATGAGCAAACTCTCTTCTGCGGCAAAAGCGGAATTACGTAACCAGAAACTGGGGTTTATCTATCAGTTTCATCATCTCCTGCCGGATTTTACGGCGCTGGAAAACGTGGCGATGCCATTATTGATTGGCAAAAAGAAACCGGCGGAGATTGACGCTCGGGCGCGAGAAATGCTGCACGCCGTAGGGCTGGAGCATCGCGCAACCCATCGACCTTCGGAACTTTCCGGCGGTGAGCGCCAGCGTGTCGCGATAGCGCGCGCGTTGGTGAATAACCCGCGTCTGGTACTGGCGGATGAGCCGACCGGTAATCTGGATGCGCGTAATGCCGACAGTATTTTTGAGCTTCTGGGCGAGTTAAATCGTCTGCAGGGAACCGCGTTTCTGGTGGTGACTCACGATTTGCAACTGGCGAAACGTATGAGCCGCCAGCTTGAGATGCGCGATGGCCGCCTGACGGCGGAACTGAGCCTGATGGGGGCGGAGTAATGGCGTCGCCTTTATCATTGTTAATTGGCTTGCGTTTCAGCCGTGGACGGCGGCGCGGCGGTATGGTTTCGCTCATTTCCGTCATTTCTACCATCGGTATCGCGCTGGGCGTGGCGGTATTGATTGTCGGTTTAAGCGCGATGAACGGTTTCGAACGCGAGTTGAATAACCGTATTCTGGCGGTGGTTCCGCACGGGGAGATTGAAGCGGTCAATCAGCCGTGGACCAACTGGCGTGAAGCGCTGGCAAAAGTGCAGAAGGTGCCGGGCATTGCCGCCGCCGCGCCGTATATCAATTTTACCGGCCTGGTAGAGAGCGGGGCCAATTTGCGCGCTATTCAGGTTAAAGGCGTCGACCCTAAGCAAGAGCAGCAGCTTAGCGCGTTACCGTCATTTGTGCAAAATCACGCCTGGGATCATTTCAAAGCGGGCGAGCAGCAGATCATTATCGGTAAAGGCGTCGCCGATGCGCTGAACGTGAAACAGGGCGACTGGGTGTCCATCATGATCCCCAATGCGAATGCCGACCATAAGCTGCTCCAGCCCAAACGCGTGCGTTTGCATGTCATCGGGATTCTGCAACTGAGCGGCCAGCTCGATCACAGCTTCGCCATGATCCCGCTTGAGGATGCGCAGCAGTATCTGGATATGGGGTCCAGAGTTTCCGGTATCGCGCTTAAAGTCCATGACGTGTTTAATGCGAACAAACTGGTGCGTGACGCGGGTGAGGTGACTAACAGCTATGTCTACATTAAGAGCTGGATCGGCACCTACGGCTATATGTATCGCGATATCCAGATGATTCGCGCCATTATGTATCTGGCGATGATTCTGGTGATCGGCGTGGCCTGTTTTAATATCGTTTCCACCTTAGTGATGGCGGTAAAAGACAAAAGCGGCGACATTGCGGTATTAAGAACGCTGGGGGCGAAAGATGGTTTGATTCGTGCCATTTTCGTCTGGTACGGACTACTGGCGGGCTTGCTGGGCAGCTTGATTGGCGTGGCGATCGGCGTTGTCGTTTCGCTTCAGCTTACCGCCATTATTAATGGGATTGAAAAGGCGATCGGGCATCAGTTTTTGTCCGGCGATATCTATTTTATCGACTTCCTGCCATCCGAATTACATTGGCTGGACGTTGTTTACGTACTGGTCACGGCGTTGTTGTTAAGCTTACTGGCGAGCTGGTATCCGGCGCGGCGGGCGAGCAACATTGACCCTGCGCGAGTATTGAGCGGCCAGTAATCGCGGAATATAAAAACAAGGAGCGGTGATGTATTACGGGTTTGACATTGGCGGAACAAAGATTGCGTTAGGCGTATTTGACTCAACGCGGCGGCTACAGTGGGAAAAACGGGTTCCCACGCCTCATGCCAGCTATGGTGCCTTTTTAGACGCTGTGTGCGAACTGGTCGCGGAAGCCGACCAGCGATTTGGCGTAAAAGGGTCGGTAGGGATTGGCATACCCGGTATGCCGGAAACCGAAGACGGCACGCTGTACGCCGCGAATGTCCCGGCAGCCAGCGGTAAGCCGTTGCGCGCCGATCTCAGCGCCCGACTGGATCGCGATGTGCGTCTGGACAATGACGCTAACTGTTTTGCCTTGTCCGAAGCCTGGGATGATGAATTCACGCAATATCCTTTGGTTATGGGGCTTATCCTCGGCACCGGCGTCGGCGGTGGCCTGGTGCTAAACGGGAAGCCGATTACCGGTCAGAGCTATATCACCGGCGAGTTTGGCCATATGCGTTTGCCGGTTGACGCGCTAACGTTGATGGGGTTTGATTTTCCTCTCCGCCGTTGTGGATGCGGTCAGATGGGCTGCATTGAGAATTATCTGTCCGGGCGTGGGTTTGCGTGGCTATATCAGCATTATTATCATCAATCGCTGCAGGCGCCGGAGATTATCGCGTTGTGGGAGCAGGGCGATGAGCAGGCGCACGCGCATGTTGAGCGCTATCTGGATTTACTGGCGGTTTGTCTGGGGAATATACTGACGATTGTCGATCCCGATTTATTGGTGATCGGCGGCGGACTATCGAACTTTACGGCAATAACAACGCAACTGGCGGAAAGACTGCCGCGCCATCTCCTCCCTGTTGCCCGCGCGCCGCGCATTGAGCGTGCGCGGCATGGGGATGCAGGTGGGATGCGCGGTGCTGCTTTTTTACATCTTACCGACTAATCAAAAAGAGGTTGTTATGCAGTCGCGTCGGTTTCATCGATTAAGCCGCTTTCGTAAAAATAAACGTCTGTTGCGTGAACGTCTGCGCCAGCGGATCTTTTTCAGAGACAGAGTGGTGCCGGAAATGATGGAAAACCCAAGAGTATTAGTCCTTACAGGTGCAGGAATTTCTGCAGAGTCTGGTATTCGTACGTTTCGCGCGGGGGATGGCCTTTGGGAAGAGCATCGGGTTGAAGATGTGGCCACGCCGGAAGGATTCGCCCGTAATCCGGGGCTGGTGCAGACATTTTATAATGCCCGCCGTCAGCAGCTTCAACAGCCGGAAATACAACCCAATGCGGCGCATCTGGCGTTAGCGAAGCTTGAAGAAGCGCTTGGCGATCGCTTTTTGCTGGTGACGCAAAACATCGACAATTTGCATGAACGCGCGGGCAATCGCAACATCATTCATATGCATGGCGAGCTGTTGAAGGTGCGCTGTTCGCAAAGCGGCCAGATTCTGGAATGGAACGGCGATGTGATGCCGGAAGATAAATGTCACTGCTGTCAGTTCCCGGCGCCGTTACGTCCGCACGTGGTGTGGTTTGGCGAGATGCCGCTTGGCATGGATGAAATTTATATGGCGCTGTCGATGGCGGATATTTTTATCGCCATTGGCACATCCGGTCATGTCTATCCGGCTGCGGGTTTTGTGCATGAAGCAAAACTGCACGGCGCACATACGGTGGAACTGAATCTTGAGCCAAGCCAGGTCGGCAGCGAGTTTGAAGAGAAGCACTACGGCCCGGCAAGCCAGGTTGTGCCGGAATTTGTTGATAAATTCCTGAAAGGGCTGTAGTGCCGTTTGCCCGGTAACGCCTTATCCGGCCTACATTTCACGTTACGTTCATCTGTAGGCCCGACAGGCGCTTTGGCTGAATTAGCGTCCTGCTTTTAGCTTCTGATAATACTCTTCATAAATGGCGCTGGCGTCGCCGACATCGTTTTGCCACTCGCCTTTGCTGATGGTTTGCGCATCCGGATAGAGCGACTTATCATTGGCGACCTCCGGGCTTAACAGCTTACGCGCCGCCAGGTTGGGGGTAGGGTAGCCGATGGTTTCTGCCACCTCTTTCGCGACGTCAGGACGCAGCAGGAAGTTGATTAGCTTCAGCGCGCCCTCTTTATTTTTCGCGTTCGCCGGAATAGCCAGGCTGTCCATCCAGAAAATACCGCCTTCCTTCGGCCAGACGACCTCCAGCGGCGTGCCAGCCTGACGAGCAACGAAGGCCGAACCGTTCCACACCATACCCAGGTTGACTTCCCCTTCCATATACGGATTCGCCGGATTATCGGAGTTGAAGGCCGCTACGTTCGGCATCAGTTTTTTCAACTCTTCATATGCCGCTTCGATCTCTTTCGGATCGGTAGTGTTACCGGAATAACCTAGCTTGCGCAGCGCCATCTGGAAGACTTCTCGCGCATCGTCGGTTAAAAGCAGGCTGTTTTTATATTCCGGTTTCCACAAGTCAGCCCAGCTGGTAATGGTTTTTGGATCGATAGCATCGCTGTTCACGCCAATCGCCGTTGCGCCCCAGATATACGGAACAGAATAATCGTTGTTGGGGTCAAACGGTTTGTTGAGCATTTCCGGATCGAGGTTGTGGAAATTGGTTAATTTCGACTTATCGATCTTCTGGATCATGCCTTCTTTGCGCATTTTGTCGACATAGTATGTAGAAGGAACAACCAGGTCATACGCGCCATCTTTATAGGTTTTGAGTTTGGCATACATGGTTTCGTTCGACTCGTAGGTCGAATAAATCACCTTAATGCCAGTCTCTTTAGTGAACTGTTCCAGCAGGCCCGGCGGTACATACTCAGTCCAGTTATAGAAATAGAGCGTGTCGTTGTCGGAGGCATGAGCGGCACTCATACCCAGCGCCAGGGCGCCCGCCGCGAGCAGGTGGCGTGACCATTTTTTCATTTAACGTCCCCTGAATTACGGGCCTTATCGGCCCTTGGTTTTATCACGAGCAATAAGCTGGCTGGCAATGACCATTACCAGAGACAGCACCAATAAAACGGTCGCCAGCGCGTTCACTTCTGGTGAAACGCCGACTTTTACCATGGAATAAATCTTTAAGGGTAAAATTTCATAGCCCGGCCCGGTGACAAACGACGAGACTACTACATCGTCCATCGACAACGTAAAGCTCAGCAACCAGCCCGCCGCCACCGCCGGCATCGCCAGCGGCAGAATGATTTTGCGTAAAATCGTTACCTCACTGGCCCCCAGGTCTTTTGCGGCTTCCTGCATTCTGACATCAAAGCCTTTCAGGCGCGAATAGACCGTGACGACCACAAACGGCAGACTAAAGGTGATGTGCGAGAACAGCAACGACCAAAAGCCCAGTTGAATGCCGAGTAACATAAACAGCACCAGCAGGGAGATCGCCATCACGATATCCGGCGACATCATTACTACAAACAGCATCCCGCTGACGAATGGCTTCCCGCGAAAGCGGTAGCGATAAAGCGCCACCGCGGTTAACGAGCCAATCAACGTGGCGAAGGTCGCTGAGAAAATCGCCATCGTCAGTGAATGTTGAGCGGCCTGCAACAGACTGTCGTTATTGACCAGGAGTTCGTACCATTTAGTGGTAAAGCCCTGCCAGTTAATGCCGAATCGCGAACTGTTGAAGGAGTTCACGATCAGAATAATGATGGGAATATACAGATACGCATAGATGGCAGTCATGAAACCGCCACGGAGCAGCCGACCGATCATTCAAGTTCCACCTTCTTATTCAGAGGATGGGGTGCTTTTAGAGTATTGAAAATGATCAATTTTTTCTCTTCTCCAAAATCTCTCCAAAACGTCTCGCGGTTATCAGCAGCCAGGAAGAAGCAAGCTGCCGCTTGAAGCCGCGAATTTTACAACAAATTGCCAGACGAGCGGGAAAAAAAGGCCATTTAAATGACTATTCTCATCCGATCCGGTCATATGCGGCATTATTGCGCCTGGCAAGAGGTTACTCTGTAGGCAAACAGGAAGTACGTGAGTAAACCCTGAACGTGACGTCTGAGAAAGCGTCGTCTGATTTTACAAAAAACAACATAAACAGCCGCTTTGTTGTTCTGAGCGAACGTGTAGCGTGGTTAACTGTTCTTCTGCCATTTTTTGTATAGCCTGGGGGGCTATTCTAAAAATGGCGTGAAAAACCTGATCAGAGATGGCTTCGACTATCTCAGCTAACATACTTTGGCTGGTGCTGGGATCCGTTACGAGGAACGCCTGAAACGTCTTATCCGCCAGTAAAACCTCTTTTACCATTTTCTCAATAGGTATGTGGGTATGTGGTGGTGGTATTTCAAGCTGCTTTAATCCACACATCGCCATTGTTTCTAAAAATGCGCTTTGCTGAGTACTTTCGGATATATTCGCATGCTGTAAAATGCGCGTTGTCTTTTCAATCCCAGACTGAATTTTCGCTGCCAGGTAGGTTACCTTTTCTTGCGTTTTCCACTCATCTAAATTTCCTTTTCTCCATTCAGAATATAAATACCCCTCTATGTTGTCTAATGGAACCGATAATGTCGGCGCGCCAGCAGGGTTGAGACATAATGTCGAAGGGAGGGGGTAATCTACGATTTCGCTATATCTTCTATTAATCATGGCCGTCATTTGTGGATGCGGTTTTAAAATATCGGGGCGATCTTTTATTAAAAAATAAGCATTCCCCATGACTTCACAGGTAAAGGCATCGGTATTTTGAGTGATACGTAACAATTCGTTCTCTTCGTTTTGATCCATGATGCGAAGAATAATAGTGTCATCATTTTCATTAGGATTATAAACCTGAAATCTATCTCTTTGTGATGCGCAGGCTAACTCTTTTAACTCAAAAAAAATCTCTGTAAGCCGCTCTCGTGTGGGGGTGCGATCGGCAAACAACATCTCATGTAGACAACGGTCCGCTTTTGCTTTGCCAGTAGAAAAAAAGAAGTCTTTAATTTTTTCCCATAAAACTTTCCACCATGCTTCTTTCGTATTCCTTGGGGAGTTGGTAAGGATTTCACTTTTTAAAAAACCATTCCCTATAGTAATCGGCATATTAATCTCACTTAAACTGGAGTAAAAATGACTACATAATTGATTAAATCGACCCTTTTTATCTCAACTGCGGGCGCATCGGATGTAATATAATTTTTAAAAGAGACTGGCAATCAGTATAAAACCTGAGAGCTTCGCGTATAAACGCATTACTGTCTGTGATAGCGTCGCTACAGGTAAAAATAAAAGAAGGCCTACCGCGGATGATGTTGTAGATTTGCAATACTGGCAGCAACTGCTTTCATGCGTTTTTTATGCCGGAGGCATGAAGTTTACCCTTGAATAAACTTCATGCCTGGATGCGTGTGGATTTGTTAGCGTTGCGCAATTAATCGCTTATATCACTCACCTTCTTATTCAATAAGCGGGAAGCCCGCCAGTAAATCAACAGCATGAGTCCCATCACAATGGTCAGCGTAATGCTGGTAGCCGCGCCAAACGGCCAGTCGCGAATATTCAGGAACTGTACCTTAATGACGTTACCAATCAGCAGGTTTTTCGCGCCACCCATTAAATCGGAGACGTAGAACAGGCCCATTGCCGGTAGCATCACGAGCAGGCAACCGGCGACAATGCCCGGCATGGTTAATGGAATAATGATGCGGATGAACGTTTGCATTTTACTGGCGCCGAGATCGCGAGCGGCCTCCAGTAGCGGTTTGTCGAGCTTCTCAATGCTGGAGTAGAGCGGCATGACCATAAACGGCAGCAAAATGTAAACCAGGCCGATAATAACGGCGCTCGGGGTGAACATGATGCGAATCGGCGTATCAATCACGCCCAGCCACAGCAGGAATTCATTGAGATAACCTTTAGTGCTCAGGAATATTTTTAGCCCATAGATGCGGATCAGTGAGTTGGTCCAGAAAGGAACAATCAGCAAAAACAGCAATAACGGACGTATCTTTTCCGGTAACTTCGCCAGAAACCAGGCGAAAGGATAGCCCAGCACCAGGCAGGAGAGGGTGGCGATCAGCGCCATATTCAGAGAGTGCAGGAGCACTTCAAAATAGAGCGGATCGAGCAGGCGTGCGTAGTTATCCAGCGTAAAGACCATCTTGACGAAACTGGCGTCGTCACGGGTCAGAAAGCTGGTGCCAATGATCATCAGGTTGGGCAGAAAAACAAACAACACAAGCCAACCGACGATAGTGACAATCACTACATTCTGGAATTTACTTGTGTTCTTCATCAGCCAGTACGACCTCCCAGCTTTCTACCCAACTAATGGCCATTTTTTGGTCAAGTGAATGGTCGAAGTCAGGATCGTCTTCGTTGAAGAATTCGCTGACCATCACCATTTTGCCATTTTCCAGTTCAACCACCGACTCCAGCGTCATACCTTTGTAATTGCGCTCGCGCACGTAGCCGATAAGCCCTTCGATGTGGTTATCATCGTTGATCTCTTCGACGCGTAGATCTTCCGGTCGCAGCAGGACGTTCAGTTTTTGGCCCGGTTCGACAGCGAAATTGACGTATATATTGCACTCCCGACCTTCTACGCTGGCGCGGACGCGCTGTTCATCAAGCCGTTCAATGACGGTTGCGTCAAAGCGGTTAATTTCGCCGATAAAACCAGCGACAAACAGGTTTTTTGGCTCTTCATAGATTTCACGCGGCGTGCCGTCTTGCTCAATCACGCCATTACGCATTACCACGATACGATCGGACATGGTGAGCGCTTCTTCCTGATCGTGAGTGACAAAAACAAACGTGATACCGAGTTTACGCTGTAATGCTTTAAGCTCGTTCTGCATTTGTTTGCGCAATTTATAGTCCAGCGCGGAGAGCGATTCGTCCAGTAATAACAGGCGAGGTTTATTCACCACCGCGCGAGCGATAGCCACACGCTGCTGCTGTCCGCCGGAAAGCTGGTGCGGTTTACGTTGTGCAAACTCTTCAAGCTGCACCATACGCAGCGCATCGGTCACGCGAGGCGCTATCTCGGCGGCTGGTGTTTTTTGCATTCGTAAGCCAAACGCGACATTTTCAAACACCGTCATATGCGGAAATAAAGCGTAGCTTTGAAATACGGTATTTACATAACGATTTTCGGCGGGAACGTGGGTGATATCCTGGTTATCCAACATGATATGCCCGGCATCAACGGTTTCCAGGCCGGCAATCAGGCGAAGAACGGTTGTTTTACCGCAGCCGGAAGGGCCAAGCAGCGTGAGGAATTCGCCATTGTTGATGGTCAAATCCAGCTGTGAAATGACCTCTTTGCCATCGAAACTTTTGCTAATTCCCGACAAAAGCACCAGCGGTGAAAGCGAACGCGGTTGTTTATTCAATTTCTTACTCTGTCCCATGTAAACGCAACGGATGGCTGACCGCTGCGGGGTTTGTGGTTAACCACCTTAATCACTCTTAATGAGGGCGGTCATTCTACGGCAAACCACCGTGATCGCCAATCCTTGTTGCGAATTACTGACTTAGCTTTATAGTCAGAAAGCGTGTCAAAGTGAAATATTCTTGTTTGCAGGGATAAAAGTGACCTGACGCAATATTTGTCTTTTCTTGCTTATTAATAATGTTGTCACGAAAAGTGAGGGTGACTGCATGGATAAACTACTTGAGCGTTTTTTACACTACGTATCGCTGGATACCCAATCAAAGTCGGGTGTTCGGCAGGTTCCAAGCACTGAGGGGCAGTGGAAGTTACTACGTTTGCTCAAACAGCAGCTCGAAGAGATGGGGCTGGTTAACATTACATTAAGTGAAAAAGGGACGTTGATGGCGACGCTCCCGGCCAATGTTGAGGGGGATATTCCCGCCATTGGTTTTATCTCCCATGTGGATACCTCTCCGGATTTCAGCGGTAAAAACGTTAACCCGCAGATTGTCGAGAATTATCGCGGCGGCGATATAGCATTAGGGATTGGCGATGAGGTGTTGTCACCCGTGATGTTCCCGGTACTGCATCAATTACTGGGACAAACGCTGATTACTACCGATGGTAAGACATTGCTGGGCGCGGACGATAAAGCCGGTGTTGCGGAGATCATGACCGCGCTGGCGGTGCTGAAAGGTAATCCTATTCCCCACGGCGAAATTAAAGTGGCGTTTACGCCTGACGAAGAGGTAGGGAAAGGCGCGAAGCACTTCGATGTTGAGGAATTTGGCGCGCAGTGGGCCTATACGGTCGACGGCGGCGGCGTGGGAGAACTGGAGTTTGAAAACTTCAATGCCGCCTCGGTGAATATCAAAATCGTCGGCAATAACGTGCATCCTGGTACGGCGAAAGGCGTGATGGTCAATGCGCTGTCGTTGGCGGCGAGGATTCACGCGGAAGTGCCGGCGGATGAAGCGCCTGAAACCACTGAAGGTTACGAAGGGTTTTATCATCTGGCCAGCATGAAAGGCACCGTTGACCGGGCCGAAATGCACTACATCATTCGCGATTTCGACCGTAAGCAGTTTGAAGCGCGTAAACGCAAAATGATGGAGATTGCCAAAAAAGTCGGTAAGGGGCTGCATCCGGACTGCTATATCGAACTGGTGATTGAAGACAGTTATTACAATATGCGCGAAAAAGTGGTTGAGCATCCGCATATTCTCGATATCGCCCAGCAGGCCATGCGCGACTGTCATATTACGCCGGAGATGAAACCGATTCGCGGCGGTACAGACGGGGCGCAACTGTCGTTTATGGGCTTGCCGTGTCCTAATCTCTTTACCGGCGGATATAACTATCATGGTAAACATGAGTTTGTGACGCTGGAGGGGATGGAAAAAGCGGTACAGGTGATTGTACGTATCGCGGAGCTGACGGCGAAGCGCGGCCAGTAGCGAATGTTACGCATTGTGGTGAAGTGTTTTATTATTTATGGCGGGATATTTTCCGCCATCAATTTTTCTGCCTGGAGCGCCGAATATCCGCCTTCCTGGTCCCAGCGCCAGCAACAATCTGCAGCATGTTTTATGACCGGCGATGAAACCTGCATGACGTTTATTGATGATGCGGTGAGGCTGGCCTCGCGGCAATATGGCAAACGCTCAATACAGCTTGTTCGTAGCCTGCTATTACAAAGCGATATTTATCAATGGCTGGGTAAACCTGAATTAACGCCGCAAATGCTGCTGCGAGCGCGGGCAATCATGAAAACATTTCCGGCGGGCACTTGTCCGGGCGATCGGGCCGATATGTTTGAACACCTTGCGGCCTTTAATGTTTACAGTGACGATCGCCATATAGAGTATTCATCTACAGAGCAGTGGCGATACGAGATCAAGGTTGATTACCGTCAGCGAATAGCCTGGCAAGAGCAGGCATTAACGTGGTGTCTTAAAGACAAAAAGGCATCGACGGAGGCATTGGTTTATACCTTAAACAGGATGCGCGACGCTTATTCTGATGCGCTGGAAGAGCGGGATGTCGAATGTGATAGTGCGCGTAAAGCCTATTATTTGGCGAAGATAGACGCAACGGAGCGGCAGTGGTTGGGCGTTATTTTACGGGATAAAACCTGGGATAATCGTGAGCGCGTCGCCTCTTTTTTGCAGCAGAAAGCGGATATTGCTTATAATGCAGGACATATTAGCGAGGCGATTAATGCGCTAAGTCAGGCGCTAAAAATTAAGCAAACGCTTTATGGCGCCGAATTCGGCGAAATGACGATTGACAGCAATAATCTTGCTGGCTTTTATGCACAGGGCCATCATTATAAGGAAGCGAAAGATCTCTACCTTAAACTTATCGCGTATTACCAGAGCCGTTTAACGCCAATGGCGACGGTAATATCACGATTACGCTTTTATTTGCCCGAAAACATCGACCTGGACAGTACCTCCCCCTATCTCCCATTGCTGGAAGAATATAATCGTCGGCAGTCTGACGTATCAATGGTGTTGTATGGTATTTCGCTGCTTTATCAGAATAATCAACAGCTTGAACAAGCAAAAGACTTTGCGGAACGCGCCTTTACGCTTGATGCCGTAGCTTATCCAGCAAAGATGCAGTATGAACGATTACAGCAACTGGCTAATATTGCCGAAGGTCTTGGCGATAACGTACTGGCGCGGCGCTATCGGCAAATGTCATTTCGCCATCGAATGGCCCACTCGATTTATCCGGGCGATCCGCAATATAACGATTTCGCCAAAGCTGGCGGCGATCGTTGTGGATAGTTTGCGTCAGCCCGGCGGTCGCCGGGCATTGCGATGTTCTTATCCTTCGAAGAACCAGTACCCGCTATTCACCAGCGCCGCCAGCATCGCGAGGAAGGACGGGTCTTCCAGCGCATCGCCGAAGTTTTCAGCGGTCAGTGCAATATGACTGGCGAGCGCCTCCAGAGCGGGGCGATGCGGAGAGTCTATTTTTTCGCCATTCGCATAGACCTCATCGCCGATACGCAATACGCGAAGCCCGCCGAGACGTACTAATACCTCGCCTTGCTTTAAGGCATCGTAAATTTCATCAGGCTGATACGGCGGCTCCGGCGGCGCAATATCCAGTTCGTGGCGTGACTGAGAGAGAAACTCGCCAAGCCACTGTTGGAAATGCGCGGGTTGATTGATCAAATCGAGCATCATATTACGCAGTTTATCCATCTCCTGCGGCAGGATATCCGCCGGATGCTTGCGGGACGGCATATCCGGATCGCTGTAGTATGTATTGCCCAACTCCCGTTGCAGGACGTAATCGGCAAAACCGCTGATCAGCTCACGGCTATTGGGCGCGCGAAAACCGACCGAATAGTTCATGGCGTTTTCCAGCGCATAGCCTTCATGCGGGAATCCTGGCGGAATATACAGAATGTCGCCCGGCTCCAGCTCTTCATCAATAATGGCCTCGAACGGATCGACTTGTAACAGGTCGGGATGCGGGCAGTGCTGACGCATTTGCAGCTTTTCGCCCACGCGCCAGCGACGGCGACCGGTTCCCTGGATAATAAACACATCATACTGATCCAGATGCGGGCCAACGCCGCCGCCGGGGACGGAAAAGGAGATCATCAGATCGTCGATACGCCAGTCCGGCAGAGCGCGGAACGGGCGCATCAAGGCGGCGGTGGGTTCGTGCCAGTGGTTTACCGCCTGTACCAGCAGCGACCAGTTGCTCTCACCCAGATGATCGTAGCTTTCGAAAGGGCCATGGCTGACCTGCCATTTGCCATCCTGATGGCTAACGAGACGGCTGTCGATTTCGCTTTCCATCGCCAGCCCCGCCAGCTCATCCGGCGAGAGCGGATCGATAAAGTTGCTAAACCCACGTTTTAAGACCACCGGGCGTTTTTGCCAGTGGCGTTCAAGAAAGTCGGGCCAGTTAAGAGTTAATTGGTATTCCATGTTAAGTATCCGCAGGCTGGTATCTGACACCGATTATAACGGATGCTTAACGAGATGCGTGGAAGAACGCGCAGAAATGTTTATTCCTCTTTCTGTGTGGGATGCTGTCGGCCAAAAACGACCTCCATACGGGCGCCGCCGAGCAGACTGTCGCTGGCAATGATCTGCCCGGCGTATTGTTCCGTAATCTCGCGCGCGACAGCCAGCCCCACGCCTTGCCCTGGTCGTAGGGTATCGGCGCGCTGACCGCGATCAAACACCAGGGAACGTTTGCTGTGGGGTATGCCTGGGCCGTCATCTTCGACGAAAATATGCAAATGATCGTCGGTCTGGCGAGCCGAAATCTCGACAAACTCCAGACAATATTTACAAGCGTTGTCCAGTACGTTGCCCATAACTTCGACAAAGTCGTTTTGCTCGCCGACAAAACTGATCTCTGGTGAAATATCCATACTGATATTCACCCCTTTACGCTGATAAACTTTATTTAGCGCGGAGATCAGGTTATCTAACAACGGCGCGACGGGATGCAGTTCGCGGCTTAACAATACGCCGCTACCGCGCATACTGGCGCGATGCAGATAATAGCCGATCTGCTGGGAAATCCGGCTGATCTGTTCCAGCATCACCGGTTCAGCTTTGCTGACGCTCATCTTTTCGTTGCGTAAAGAGCGTAACGTACTCTGCAAAACCGCGAGCGGCGTTTTTAAACTGTGCGTCAGGTCGGTCAGGGTCGTGCGGTATTTGTTATAACGTTCACGCTCGCTTTTGAGCAGTTGATTAAGGTTGCGCACAAGGCTGGTCAGCTCACGCGTCGTCTCCGGATTGAGCATTTCGCGGTGATGATCTTCAAGCTCGCGGACTTCCCGCGCCAGCGCCTCGATAGGGCGTAAGCTCCACCAGGCGGCGATCCACAGTAAAGGAATGACTAACAGTAAATTGGCGGCCAGCACGTATACGAACCAGCTCCACACCATATAGGAGCGTTTTAGTTCTATCGGAATGGTATCGACCACCACGATGGTTAACTGCGGCATCCGCGCCGTGGCAGGATAAATATTTACCGCTACCGAGTGGGTCATCTCCGCATCATCGTCATCTTCACGTACTTCTTTGAGTTTTTCCTGCGCGGAATGGTCCTCGCTCAACAGCGTGCTGGTAGCGTCTACGTTGGTTTCAATTTCATGGAAGCCGTTCGTTTTTAACCATTCCGGTTGAATGCTTTTAATCAGCCAGGGGATATTGCGCTGCGTCCATAATAATTTGCCCGTTTCATCGTAAATCAGCGTCATGGTCGGACTTTGCATGTCCAGATTTTCAGGCAGCTCAACGCTGATTTTATTATTTTCCCATTTGGCGAGGGTATAAAACAGGTTGCTTTCGCCGCGCAGCAAACGAAAAGTGGTTTTATCAAAACTTACGCTATAGCCGACCAGCGCCACTATGCCATATGCCAGAGAAAGCACCAGCACGACGCCGGCTGTCGCCAGCAAAAAACGAACCCGCAGCGACAGCGGCAGAAAATGGCGAGCAAATTTATTCATTAGCGCAATTCAAAAAGATATCCTTGTCCGCGTACGGTGGTAATGACATCGTGCGGATACTGGGCCTGTATTTTTTTCCGCAGACGCCCCATGAGAACATCAATGGTATGGCTTTCCCGCAGTTCCGCATCCGGATACAGCTGAAGCATCAGCGAATCTTTGCTGACCACTTTACCGTTGTTACGGATAAGCGTTTCCATAATGGTGTATTCGAACGCCGTGAGTTTGATGACCTCTTCATTGACGGATAATTCCCGGCGTGAGAGATCCACCTGGAAAGGCGGGATGTTGATCACCTGGGAGGCCAGACCGCTATTACGGCGCATTAACGCCTGCATACGCGCCATTACCTCTTCGATGTGGAATGGCTTCGTTACGTAGTCATCGGCCCCGGAGCTGAGAACCTCGACTTTATCCTGCCAGCCTTCGCGCGCGGTTAACACCAGAACCGGCAGTGAAACATCACTGCTGCGCCAGCGGCGTATTAAGGAAAGGCCGTCTTCATCCGGCAGACCTAAATCGACAATAGCGATATCCGGAAGGTGTTCATTAAGGTAGTAATCAGCTTCCCTGGCATCTTCTGCGGCATCGACCTGGTGACCTGAATCCTGGAGCTGAACCTTCAGGTGGTGGCGTAATAATGCATTATCCTCTACAACCAGTACGCGCATCATCTCTTCTCCCTTGTGTTAACAATAAGAACAGTCTAGCGTTGATTATGGTGCTTTGGGGATAAACAGTTAATAAACCAGACAAATAGTCACCCTCTTTCTGAAGAAAAGAGGGTGAGGCACATATTATTTAAGTTCGTCGACCAGAGTCACAGCGCGACCGATATAATTTGCCGGCGTCATGGCTTTAAGGCGCGTTTTTTCTGCTTCCGGCAGGGCCAGACTATCAATAAACTGTTTCATTCCTTCGGCATCGACACGCTTGCCACGGGTCAACTCTTTCAGTTTTTCATATGGTTTTTCAATACCATAGCGGCGCATGACGGTCTGGATCGGTTCGGCTAATACTTCCCAGTTGTGATCCAGTTCGTCAAGCAGATGATCGCGGTTTACTTCCAGCTTGCTGACGCCCTTCAGGGTGGACTGATAAGCGATAAGCGCATAGCCGATGCCGACACCTAGGTTACGCAGGACGGTTGAGTCGGTCAGATCGCGCTGCCAGCGGGAAACCGGCAGTTTGTTTGCCAGATGGTGCAACACTGCGTTAGACAGACCGAGGTTGCCTTCTGAGTTTTCAAAGTCAATGGGGTTAACTTTATGCGGCATGGTAGAAGAACCGATCTCCCCGGCGATGGTTTTCTGTTTGAAATGGTTCAACGCAATATAGCCCCAGACATCGCGATCGAAATCGATCAGGATAGTGTTAAAGCGCGCGATACAGTCAAACAGTTCCGCAATATAATCATGCGGTTCAATCTGGGTGGTGTAAGGATTCCACTGGATGCCCAGCGAGGTGACGAACTCTTCGCTGAACTGATGCCAGTCAACTTCCGGATAGGCGGCGATATGCGCGTTATAGTTGCCTACGGCGCCGTTAATTTTACCGAGGATCTCCACCTGGTTGAGCTGGCGGAACTGACGCTCCATCCGATACGTCACGTTCGCCATCTCTTTACCCAGAGTGGAAGGTGTTGCCGGCTGGCCGTGGGTGCGGGAGAGCAGAGGAATATCGCGATACTGCGTGGCGAGATCTTTAACCGCGTTAATCACCTGACGCCAGTAAGGCAGGATCACTTCATCGCGCGCGGTTTTGAGCATTAACGCGTGCGACAGGTTGTTAATGTCCTCAGAAGTGCAGGCAAAGTGGATAAATTCGGAAACGTCATGTAGCGCCGGGATCGCGGAGACTTTTTCTTTCAGAAAATACTCAACCGCTTTCACATCGTGATTTGTGGTGCGCTCAATGGTTTTAATGCGCGCGGCATCTTCTTCATTGAAGTTTGCAACAAGCGTATCCAGGTAACCGTTTGCGTCGGCAGCAAAAGCAGGAACTTCCTTGATCGCTGCGTGCGCGGCTAATTTCTGCAGCCAACGTACTTCGACTTGTACACGAAATTTCAGCAAACCGTATTCGCTAAAAATTCCGCGCAGCGCGCTGACTTTATCGCCGTAGCGTCCATCGACAGGGGAAACGGCGGTCAGTGAGGATAATTCCATAGATCATAACTCCGGGGTTAAATGAGCAAGAATTTGTTTTGCCTGAGTCGTCAGGCGATGACGAGAAAACATAAGCTGTAGGCGACCACCGCCTACCTGATGCCAGAGCACGGCTGCACGGATGCCTGCCAGTAGCGAGGCGCGGACTTTGGCCTGCACCTGCGGACTTTGCAGAACGGCCGGGGAGCCCGTCACCTGAATGCGCGGGCCCAATGGGCTAATCACATCCACGTAGATGCCCGCCATGGCGCTCATTAACGTGTCTGACTGTAAATCAAAATGATCAAGCTGGCGCTGCAGGCCGTTAATGCGATCGCCTAACGTATTCAATGCGCCTTTGGCGGATGACAGCTTGCGCTCCAGCACCATCAGGCTAAGCGTATAACGCGTCAGTTCGGCGTTAAGTCCTTGTCGGCTGCTGGCATTCAGCACGCCGAGCAGTGTTTCCAGACCAAGACGCAGGTTAGCTTCGCTGCCGCCGAACACGCCCAGAGTAGAACTGGGATTCATATCAATGACACTGTTGAGTGAAACGTGCAACGCGTCGGCATCACAGTGCCCCTGGTGCGCCAGTTGTTGCACCAGGCGTGCCGACTGGCAAATGCCAGACAGCGCGAGGGTGATGTCATAATAATTCTTTGCCACAATCACTGCTTCCTTGTATCAAATAAAATACACTTCATCTTTTAAGCCGCTTTGAGGCGACTTGAATGATGTTGTGTATTGAATAATCAGACCGTCAGCGGCAGTCGCTGCTCGATAATGCCGCCGCCCAGGCAGACTTCGCCGCTGTAAAAGACAGCGGACTGGCCCGGCGTAACGGCGGCAACCGGCTCGTCAAAAATGACCTCGATACGATCGTCATCCAGCGCGTTAATCGTGCACGGAATATCGGTCTGGCGGTAGCGGGTTTTTACCGTACAGCGCAGGGTGCCGGTGAACGGTTCGCGATCGACCCAATGTAGCTGCTGGGCGATGAGGCCTACCGACATCAGGCGTGGGTGCTCATGCCCCTGGGCGACAATTAACACATTGTTTTCAACGTCTTTATCCACCACATACCAGGGGTCTTCGCTACCGTCTTTGGTGCCGCCGATTCCCAGCCCTTTACGCTGACCGAGCGTATGATACATCAGACCCTGATGCTCGCCGATTTCATCGCCGTCAACGGTAATGATTTTCCCCGGCTGCGCAGGCAGATAGCGCCCTAAAAAGTCGCGGAATTTGCGCTCGCCGATAAAGCAGATACCGGTAGAATCTTTTTTCTTTGCGGTTACCAGCCCCAGATCTTCGGCGATTTTACGCACCTGCGGTTTTTCCAGCTCGCCAACCGGGAACAGACTTTGCGCAATCTGCTCATGGCCAAGTGTGTAGAGGAAGTAGCTCTGATCTTTGTTGCCGTCGAGCCCGCGCAACAACCGGCTTTTGCCGTTTACATCCGCGCGGCGAACGTAGTGACCGGTGGCGATATAGTCGGCGCCTAAATCTTCTGCGGCAAATTCAAGGAAGGCTTTAAATTTGATCTCTTTATTGCACAGAATATCCGGGTTCGGCGTACGGCCTGCTTTGTACTCTTCAAGGAACAGTTCAAAGACGTTATCCCAATATTCTGCGGCAAAATTAACGGTATGCAGTTCAATGCCAAGCTTGTCGCACACGGCCTGCGCGTCAGCCAGATCGGCTGCCGCGGTACAGTATTCCTCACCATCGTCCTCTTCCCAGTTCTTCATGAACAGGCCTTCTACCTGATAACCCTGTTGTTGCAACAGCCAGGCGGAAACGGAGGAATCGACACCGCCGGACATGCCGACGATCACTTTTTTTGGGCTTTCTGACATTGGAATGCTCGCGACATTGAACTTCAAGGCGGCGTATTCTATCACGCAGCCCTTTACTTGACACCCTCTGTAAACGGCCAGTTAAATTCGCCCACTATAGATAAGGGGTAACGTTGTCCCGTTTGATAACTGCGAATGCTTTCAGCCACCAGCGGAGAACGTAAATTCGGCGCGTTCAGAATCTCGTCGGCGCTCACCCAACGGCAGCAATCGATGTCATTGTCATGGGGGGCGGTCGCGCAAATATGATCAAGCTTGATAGCGAATAAAAAGCGCAGGAACGGGGTCTTATCCGGCGCAATCCACTGATGCATACGGATAAAATACTGTGGTTGCGCCGTGATGCCAGTCTCTTCCCACAGTTCACGCGCGGCGGCCTGCGCCAGCGTTTCATCTGCCTCCAGGTGTCCGGCAGGTTGATTCCATAACGATTTACCGTTGATGGTCTCTTCCACCACCAGAAATTTATCTTCGGCATGTACGATGCAGGCAACGGTCACGTGCGGCTTGAACATAGGCATCCTTATTAAAGCGGTTTATCAATGTGGTCATAGATCGCGTCAAGCTGTTTCAGACGCTCGTTATAAGCTTTTGTCAGGCAGGTGACGTCGGCCTTGCACTGCTGACGCTGTTTAAGCCAGCTCTGCTGGGCGTCCTGCAGGGCGCCGCGACTGCCCATCGCGAACAACCCTTTCAGAAACTGATATTTGGTGTGCATTTCCACGTCTTTATCATTCAGCGTCAGATGCGCGCAGATAGCCTTTTCATCCGCAGCCTGCGCTTTCTGGCAGTCGAAGCTGGCCGCATTAACGGATAACGGTGTTAATAAAGCAAAAGCAATGAGAAGCCGTTTCATCTGTCTTTCTCCTGTGCGATCTCGCGCCACTGTCCATTATCGAGGCCGTTGAGCGTGTAGTCGCCCATGCTGTAACGAATTAATCGTAGAGTGGGATGACCGACATGCGCTGTCATGCGTCTTACCTGGCGGTTGCGGCCTTCATATAAGGTGACTTTTAGCCAACTGGTGGGAATATTCTTCCGTTCGCGAATCGGCGGGGTGCGCGGCCACAGCCAGTCAGGCTCCGCGACAATCTCAATACCGGCGGGCAGGGTAGGGCCATCGTTGAGCGTGACGCCAGTACGAAGCGCCTGCAGCGCTGCATTATCCGGGATACTTTCTACCTGAACATAGTAAATCTTGCCGGTGCGTTTGCCCGGTTGCGTGAGGCGCGCCTGCAGCGCGCCGTCATTAGTCAGCACCAAAAGCCCTTCGCTGTCGCGGTCCAGGCGGCCTGCGGCATAAACGCCTTGCACAGGAATAAAATCTTTTAACGTGCGGCGACCTGCTTCATCCGTGAACTGCGGCAACACATCGTAAGGTTTATTGAACAAAACCACGCGTTTTGGCTGGTTTTCTTTCCGTGATTTAGATGCTTGTCGTGAGCTGAATCGCTTAACGTAGTGATTTCTAAAAGAAGTTTTTTGCATGGTGTTTTCAGAACTTATTAATTGCCGCATTATAGCGCAATAATGAGTGTCTTTCATGGCGGCAAACAATAGGGTAGTATTGACATGCTCATTACAAAACATTAACAAAAAATTGCTCTAACGCAGTCGTGCAGCAGGACGCCATTGCACATGCAGCGCGATGACAGACGAGCAAACCAGAAGCGCTCGAAGGAGAGGTGAATGGAAAGCAAAGTAGTTGTTCCGGTGGAAGGTAAGAAGATCACCCTGCAAAACGGCAAACTCAACGTTCCTGAGAATCCGATTATCCCGTTTATTGAAGGCGATGGTATCGGTGTTGATGTCACTCCTGCCATGCTTAAAGTGGTCGATGCCGCCGTCGAGAAAGCCTATAAAGGCGAGCGTAAAATTTCCTGGATGGAAATTTACACCGGAGAAAAATCCACACAGGTTTACGGCCAGGATGTCTGGCTCCCCGCTGAAGCCCTTGATTTGATTCGTGATTACCGCGTAGCGATTAAAGGTCCGTTGACCACGCCGGTTGGCGGCGGTATTCGCTCTCTGAACGTTGCCCTGCGTCAGGAGCTTGACCTGTACGTTTGTCTGCGTCCCGTTCGTTACTATCAGGGCACGCCAAGTCCGGTGAAACATCCGGAGCTGACCGATATGGTCATCTTCCGTGAAAACTCTGAAGACATCTACGCCGGAATTGAATGGAAAGCTGACTCTGCAGACGCTGAGAAAGTGATCAAGTTCCTGCGCGAAGAGATGGGCGTGAAGAAAATTCGCTTCCCGGAGCACTGCGGTATCGGTATCAAACCATGTTCTGAAGAAGGCACTAAACGTCTGGTTCGCGCGGCGATTGAATACGCTATTACCAACGATCGCGATTCCGTCACGCTGGTACATAAAGGCAATATCATGAAGTTCACCGAAGGCGCGTTTAAAGACTGGGGCTACCAGTTGGCGCGCGACGAGTTCGGCGGTGAGCTTATTGACGGCGGTCCGTGGCTGAAAATTAAGAACCCGAACACGGGTAAAGAGATTGTGGTTAAAGACGTTATCGCCGATGCGTTCCTGCAACAGATCCTGTTGCGTCCGGCGGAATACGACGTTATCGCCTGTATGAACCTGAACGGTGACTATATTTCCGATGCCCTGGCGGCTCAGGTTGGCGGTATCGGTATTGCACCGGGTGCGAATATCGGCGACGAATGCGCGTTGTTTGAAGCGACTCACGGGACTGCGCCGAAATATGCGGGCCAGGATAAAGTCAACCCAGGCTCCATTATTCTGTCTGCGGAGATGATGCTGCGCCACATGCAGTGGTTCGAAGCGGCGGATCTGATTGTTAAAGGTATGGAAGGCGCGATTGCCGCGAAGACCGTGACCTATGACTTTGAACGCCTGATGGAAGGCGCTAAGCTGCTGAAATGTAGTGAGTTTGGCGACGCGATTATCGCAAATATGTAATAACGATAATTGTTAAAAACAAAAACGGGGACTTAACGTCCCCGTTTTTATTATTAGCATTCGAACGGTTATCAAAATTTTATCAAAAAAATTTATCAAAACTCCCTCAATTCTGACCGCAATAGTAATCCATCCTTTACGCCGATCGTCATGATAACCTGAGACCCCCTGAAAGCTGATAGTTACCGATTTTGATTGTGGTGGTTTTCTTTATGATGTGTGGTTTGGCTATTTTTTGAAAGTGCCTTACCAGATTTATTGTTATTATCAGGGGATTATTTCAATAAAAGGTGATGATTTATTGCCTGCAATAGTGGGTAGATTAAGCATTTTATGAAATTATTAGTGTCTTTATTTGCACTTCTATAAGGCTGTTAAGAGGTGTTGAAATATCAGCTTGGTAAAGAATACGTCAGCGAAAGTGAATGCTATATTAGTCATAAAAATTCAGGAGACATATGCTCAAACTTATCTTCTACAGTGGAAGTGTGAAGGTTCCGGAATATCTGGAAACAGATAAGGAAAAAAATGTCGGACGTACTCCTCTGTCTTCAGACATTCAGCAAATTAAAAATGTTGTTGAAGATGTTCCGCCATTTCCAGAAAGCAGAGCGGCGAGAGGTTCTGTAAGCGCAGCGTACAGGCTTTCTTTTGACGAAGTGTTTTGCGGTCTCAGCAATGAAGAGCGTAAAAAGGTGTATGGTCGCCTTTTTGGAAAACAAGTACTTGCGCATATTCATTCCAGGTGTCAGCGCGACGCTGACATAATAAGAGAAAAAGCGCTCAGGCGGATAAGCCGTGAGTGTGGTGCCGAAATAGATTGCGCTCTCTTACTAAATAAGATGGTGGATATTTTACAAAATGCCCGGCTGACAATAAATTTTAATGCAGCAAAAATTGACTTTGTCTCTCTCTTAAAAAATAAAGAATATCTGAACTCTTATGCATTAGGTTGCAGACCGGGAGATTTACCTGCTTATAATGTCGGGCGTGATTCAGTTGAAACTAAAGCATTTGAACTGGAGAAGCTTGCAGATTCACCTTATGCCCCATATGGTCAGACAGGCGGTTTTTCCGTAGCATATACTCCCAACAGTAAAACTTTTAGCCCTACAAGCAGACCAATTTATGCTGCACTGGACTTTCTGAACGGTGAAAATGGAGGTGCCAGCGCCTATGGGAAATCATTTTTTGAATTAAATGATAATGTAAAAACAAATTGTACATTCTCACCTTTTGATATCTACGGCCACAGATTTGGCCTGGATACTAGTAAATTATCTACATTTTGCCATATGGAGAACCTGATTGCATCCTGTCAAAATGATTTTTTTGGTTATAATTGCTTTAAGAGTTTGGTTAAAATGGCTAAGGGCGAAAAATTTTTAGCTCATTCTAATTATGGTACAGGCTATGAAGGGAATTATATAGAGGCTCATATTCATGGTGATGTATGTTTATTCAGAGATATAAAGCATGTTTATTTGTCTTTGCAAGAAAACTCTTACTCGGAAAGTCAACTATATGATTATGCAAAACAAATAAGCCAGGCGCTTAATAGAGACTGCATAATATTATATTGACAAGATTATTATCAGTCTCTTTAAAAGAGCTTTAAATGATCATGAGCACATACTTCTTGAGGTAGGCAGTAACTGCTTTTATATTTATTATAGCAGGACCGCTCTGGCAGATACCTGGGTGGCGCTCCAGTATGGCCTGGCAAAATGGAGGAATATGGACCAGCAGAAGCGCCTGCTGGCTATCGATATTCCTGCTCATCAGGTTTTTACGCCATCTACGCACATTTATTCTGCTATAAGTTGAAATACTGCAAAAAATATTAAGGCTTATTATTTTTTCTTTAAGTAAATTTTCGTTCAACAAACTTGGATGCGGGAATGTTTGAAATATTATTGCCTTATACTAGATCTCAGCGACCTACAACTCACAACTTTATTAGATCATCTTCCTGAACATATTACTTTTCTGGCGGTTATCAACAATAGGCTGACTAAATTGCCTGACACTTTACCAGGAGGGTACAGATAGATCACGCGGGTAGGATCACTACACCGGAAAAAGATTGCCAGTTAATAAGATGTCGTCCATGATTCAGTTGGATGATAATGATTTATTCCCCACTCTTTGATCCTATAATAGTGATCTGATAGTTATCCAGAATGTTCTTGCAGAGGGCGGGCTTGTTAAATTACCGTCAATTTATTAATGAGTTATGTCCTGCTTTGCTGAAAATAAAAACCAGTAGACAGACGACGGCGATCAATATGAGCCGGAAGTACCTGTGTTATTACCGTGGCAGAAATTCTGTAACTGATAAAATAGGTGTGGCTTATTATCAGTGATGAAATTTTTTATATGTGTATTATTACTATTTACAAGTAATTTGAGTGTTTGTTGTGGTTGGTAACATTGTGTTGAAGTAAATCATGATAGACTGAATTTTGATGTGATAAGATATAATAAATTTGTGCTTTGTTAATTATTTTAAATGTACAGGAGAGTAGTATGTATATAAATAAGTTTGTGCCTGTTTATACATTATTAATTCTCATTTATTCTTTTAATGCCAGCGCTGAGTGGACAGGAGATAATACGAACGCCTATTACTCAGACGAAGTTATCAGTGAATTACATGTTGGTC
Source organism: Salmonella sp. 32100201201700099SM (assembly GCF_017572645.1). NCBI lineage: Bacteria > Pseudomonadati > Pseudomonadota > Gammaproteobacteria > Enterobacterales > Enterobacteriaceae > Salmonella > Salmonella sp. 32100201201700099SM. Next base: position 30,664 of record NZ_JAGERQ010000001.1, read on the forward strand.
AGATAGATACTAGTCCTTATTTTTGCATAAAAACGGTTAAAGCTAACGGTAGTGGTACACCAGTTGTTGCATGTGCGGTATCAAAGCAGAGCATATGGGCGCCCTCCTTTAAAGAACTTCTTGATCAGGCAAGATATTTTTACAGTACAGGGCAATCCGTAAGGATTCATGTTCAAAAAAATATCTGGACCTATCCGCTTTTTGTTAATACCTTTTCAGCAAATGCTCTTGTGGGACTATCATCGTGCAGTGCGACACAATGCTTTGGACCCAAGTAAGAGGGGAGAAGAAATAATGAAAAAGTTAATATTCTTAACCTTATCTATAGTTAGCTTTAATAACTATGCTGTAGATTTTGTGTATCGTGTGGACTCAACCCCGCCGGACGTTATTTTTCGCGATGGGTTTTCACTACTTGGGTATAACCGTAACTTTCAGCAATTTATTAGTGGAAGGTCATGTAGTGGTGGAAGTAGTGACAGTCGCTATATTGCAACAACCTCAAGTGTTAATCAAACATATGCTATAGCCAGAGCGTACTATTCTCGCTCAACATTCAAAGGTAATTTATACAGATATCAGATTCGTGCAGATAATAATTTCTACAGCTTGCTCCCATCCATCACCTATCTGGAAACGCAAGGTGGTCACTTTAATGCTTATGAAAAAACGATGATGCGATTGCAAAGAGAGTATGTTTCCACATTATCTATTTTACCCGAGAATATTCAAAAGGCCGTGGCGCTAGTTTATGATAGCGCAACCGGTCTGGTAAAGGATGGTGTAAGCACAATGAATGCCAGTTATTTAGGTTTAAGCACTACGTCTAATCCTGGTGTGATACCTTTTCTTCCGGAACCGCAGACGTATACCCAACAACGAATTGATGCATTCGGCCCATTAATAAGTTCATGCTTTTCAATAGGTAGCGTATGTCAGTCACATCGAGGGCAAAGAGCTGACGTATACAACATGTCTTTTTATGATGCAAGACCTGTAATAGAACTTATACTTTCTAAATAAATGAAACTTACCTATGTTGCCTATTAAATTAAACAGACCGTTTATTAGTGGTCTGGTTAATATTGTTTATTAAGTTGGCTATCCACTTAAATATAAATGTTTATATACTTCAATAAGTTTTTTATCAGATTCATTGCATTATCAATCATAGCATTCAGGTACGTATTTTATTAATATTAGAAGGAGTTATTATGACTAAAGATGAAATCTTTGCAGCTATCCTTAGTAGAGAAGGCGGTTACGTTGATCACCCTGACGACAGGGGGGGACCAACGCATTGGGGTATAACCCTGACGACGGCCCGGGCTAATGGCTATATGGGGGATATGCGGAATCTTACCCGTAATCAAGCATTAAAAATCCTTGAGGCAGATTATTGGTATGGTCCACGACTTGATCAGGTTGCCATTATCTCTCACTCTATCGCAGCTGAGCTTTGTGATACTGGTGTGAACATGGGACCCTCAATTCCGATTAAGTACTTCCAGCGTTGGCTTAATGTTTTTAATGATCAGCAAAAAATTTATCCGGATTTGATAGCAGATGGTCAGATTGGGCCACGGACGCTTTCGGCACTAACATTTTTTCTCTCTCACCGGAGAGATGAGGGCGAAATGATACTTATCCGGGCATTGAATTGTAGTCAGGGACAACGCTATCTGGAGTTAGCTGAAAAGCGCCAGGCGAATGAATCATTTGTTTATGGATGGATAAAGGAACGGGTAAGATTGTAATTCCCTTACTTACCACTATAGCGGTTTGTGATGATAGCATATAATGATATATTCACACAGAGAACTGGTGAAAGCCACTAAGTCTCATTATTACTATATTAAGGCGTCAGGTTTTTCTATAGTTCTTTGTGTGTTAAAAACGAGAAATTAATTATGTTGTATGGTATGAGAATGATAGTATTTCCAGCCAAATATTCTTACGGCTAAATACATTATTATCCTTTTCCATTTTGGCACGCCCAGAACTTTCATCCCATCCAGGAATATGAGATCGGACTCTTTTCTGTTACGTAATGGATAATGATACAGGTAGTCATGAATGATTGCCGCTTTGGCATATTCACCATCCGGTGGTAATAATGACCAGAAAATACGCGGAACAGTGGCAAGGTCGGTAACGAATCCTACCGGTACTTCAATGACATCATTTTTATCTTCACTGAGATAAAACCTGAATGGCTCATAAACACGCCATTTATAATGACCTAACATTTCCATAATTGCTGGACTGGTAAAACAACTCATAATTTTACCTTATAATAAATATATATTCTGCACCTTACGCTCAAAGTACATGTCGTCAACGCTATTTACTCATTAACAGCTTCGTGCCAAAAAGGCTACGGGATAATGATCAGAAGCGAGTTGTGGATTACGTAATGCTTCGACCCTTTGTGAATAAGGTGCTCGATCGACAATGACCCCATAATCTAAAATACCACCGCTAATTTGCGTGGGTTCTGTAGGTGCGAGTACGGCTACAACTCGTTCCAGATGCTCAGTCATCAGGTCATTTTCAAGTCTGTCTGGGCTGCGATTAAAATCCCCGGCAAGAAACCAGGATAAATGCCGCATCTGAGGTTGTCTAAAAAAATTAATGGTAACCCTGACAATAGCTGCAGCATCCGGACCTCCACTAGCCAGTGCGTGCGCTGTCAGAAAAACATCATTACCCAGTCCGATGCCAATGACGGGGCGAGATGCGACAGTTGTCGGACGCAAGACATAAACATTATCCGCTCTTTGTCTGGAAACTATTGCCAGATTAACACGGCGTGCTCCAACATCAATAGCCGAGTAGTAGATATATCTTATATCCTGACGGCTGGTGGTTCCGAGATTCCAGGTGTATTCATCAATGGGAATACCCACTCCAAAAGGCTGAATATGTCGTCCGGTAGGAACCGCTGAGGTGGGAACAGCACCGGCCTCCTGTACCATAAGAATATCCACACCGGCAGTACCGCTTAAAAGCTGTCTGACATTGACATTCCATTTACTTTCTGTAGATGCTGAAGAGCCCTGAAGATTCCAGGTCATAACTTTGTAGTCACTGATATTAGCGCAGGCAAAAGAAATATAGCTGCAGATGATCATGGTCAGAAGGAAAAAAACAGGTTTTTTCATGATATCTACTCTCCCGATTATTACTTCTTTATCTGAATGATATATGTGTTCATAACCCATTGTTTCATGACATTGATTTTATTCTGGCAATGCCTGACTTGTTTCTGGTTCTATGTCTTGTGCAGATAGTAAGATACATAGTCTAACGTCAATAAAACTAAAATAGATGTCTATTACAGAGGTAAAATGATAGTTTATTCAGTACAATCAATTAATTATTGTTAATACCAAAGAGACAACTATAGATAAACAACTAACTGAATTTAAAACTACATTCACTTATCTCATTGTAACTGTATTGGGTTGATTTATATGTGGAAATAGAGATTCGATATCATTAGTACTTTATAAGTAAACATAAATTTTTCATTACCAGGATTATTATATCCCTGTGAGGGAGGTGACATTTCATCTATTCTCACTCTTGTAGTGACATAGTAAATTTGGCCACCTGATTAAAGGCGATGTTCTCACCTCAACACAAAACAGGTAACTTAGTGAACAAGAAAACCAAATAAATCAATGGTTACATCTTGAACGGCTACAATAGCGTCAGACCTCATCATTATAACGGTGCACTGACGCCGGAAGAGTCTGAGAACAGGTACCGTTTTTACTGTAAAACCGTGACCAATAGCGTCGATGCGCAACAAAACGTATAATCCGTTGATAGGGCGTACAGGTGTGGCACTGGGCAAAACGTTCAGTGACAATGACTGGAGCTGGCGGCATTTGGCAAATAGCATGTTGACCATGCGATAAACGCCAACTTCCGCTACATGTTCTGAGTGGTGGCGTTTGCGTTATATCGTCACAGACAGCGCCTCAGGGCGCTGTTTTCGATCGGACATGTCGCTTTCGCAGGAGGGGACGTTATTCGGCGACCAGCCACATATCAGCCTCTTCAAACATCTCTTCCAGCATACGGTGCAGTCGTTCTTTCTCGGTTTTTGTACAGTCACTGTTTAATGCGTTCGCCTGCATTGGCTTAACTTTCACTTGCGCATCGGGAAAAAGTTGATGTACGCGTTTTGTGAGTTCATTGAGGATGATTTCGCGTGCGCCTGGCAAACCTTCAACATTTCGCTTGTCATAAACGAGTTCGACGAACATCGCCATTTCCTTTTTACTGGTTGGATGAGCAGTATTTAAGCTGGGTATATAACTGGTGTCAAGGTTTAGCCGCCGTTTTGTCATCCTGACGTTGCGGACGTGACCGCACGTGGAAGTAAAGGTCGCTAACCTGTTGTTGTGTCATGAGGTTAGCGGCTCTCTCTTCACAGCGGTGTCCTGCTACCTGATGGTAAATTCCAGGGCGCGACTAAAATCGCAATCGGCCAACACAACAGGGTCGCCTTTTCTGACAATAATGCTATTTGTGCCCAGGCATTTTCGGCTCTGTTTCCCCTTAATTTTGTTATCATCAGTGAGCCAGCGCTGGTTATCATTACCCGTGCATGAATAAAGAATGATTGGTGTGCCTTCTTTTGTACCTTGTCCTGCGGCATCCAGACATTTCTCACCCTGCGTGATTCTGTCTCGGTGAAATGAGAAAAGCTGAGATTGCACATGCTTACACTCCCGCAGCGTCAAACGATTCTGTTGATCTGAACCTGTATCAAGGCACAGACCATCAGTTGTCCGAATTTGTTCCGCGTCATTTATGTAATAACCACCGGAATTAATTTGGTTTTGTGTAATGACCGGGAACGACAAATTAATACTATAAGGTGCGGGTAAGCCGTTCGTCGTACATCCACATAAAATAGAGGAGAGGCAGAGAACCAGTGTGGTTTTTCCTGAAAGCAAAGTCATTCAATTATTACCCTAAAAATAAATAGCGTTACAACTATATTGGCGATTTATACCCACTGAATATGATGTAGCATTGAGCGGCAATAGAGATAATTCCGATAGAATCACATAAATACTTCGGTTAAATGCGCGCAGCCAGCCACTCCTGTGACGATGGGTATATAGCGTTAAATACTTTTGCAATATTAGATGCTATCACAGTGAAAAACGGCTGTACATTTCTTCACGTTAAAAAAAGTGAGAAGGGGGGGACACCCGATATATGATAAAAGAGGTCACAGGAGTCATTAGCAAAATAAATCCTTTAGATTTTCGCCACTGAAATTCAGGCAAAGCCTCATAGCAGACTGCGGAGGTATACGGGCTCGCTAAATTTTTCTGAAAAAATGCCGAGTGACGAATTATGAAAGATAAACGTTGGCGGCGGTAGGTCCGCGGAGGCCATTAATACGACAAAACTCAACGCGTATACCGGGGATAAGCGCTTCTGTTTCGTGTAGGCGACATGCTGAAATGTGGAACTGAACATCTTTGCGTCCATCGGAGGGGGTGATGAGACCTTTACCGCTCTTACAATCAAAGGTTTTGACAATTCCTGTCATTTTACGAGACAAACAAATTCCTTAATGGGGATAACGAGGCGCACTATACACGTCAGGAAAAATAATGCCAGCTATATTTGATGGCAATCAAGATTTCCGGATGGCTAAAAGTAGTCGTTCGGCACCATTGTAGATAAATAACATTATGTTCTGGAGAAAGTATTCCCTTTCCTGGCGTCGTTGGTTGGTGCGGACATCATGGGTTTTGCTGTCGGGCAGGATGGTGAACTAATCTGCCTGGCTTGCTTTTTATCGGTATTTGTAGGTGGTTGCGGGGTTTTACTACCAAAATCGTAGATAAAAATTTCCCATGATGCCTGTTGTAAACCAGAACAATGGTCTGAACTGGCCAAAACATGGAATGAAAAAATAAGTAATGACCAAAGCATAAAAGCATGATGTTTCATAGCACCTCCTGTTATATGTAATGACTTGTGAAGTTCATCTAATGAATTATGGGACGTCATTGGCATTTTTTATTCAACGAAGAGTTAACCACTCTTAATAATAATGGGTTTTATAGCAAAATAGACTTTTTTATCGAGTATTCAATATTTGCGTTCGTTATTATTTTTCTGGAATGTAAATTCTCTCTCAACACAGGTGAAATTTATGTTTGAATTGTGGTGTTGATTCTATTCTTATAACAAGAAATGTTGTAACTGATAGACATATTAAAAGATTGAATCGGAGCGGGAATAAAGCATGCTGAACATCATGGTGAATAGGATTACGGTGCCAGCGATGGCATGTAACGGCATTTCGTCTGGAGCGTCACGTGAGGACTGTGAAGCACAATGCGATATGTTCTGGTTATATGGCGAGTTTGCTTAATGACATTTTTTTAGCCGATCAGCGTCAGGCTTCTTAATGTGGTTGTAATATTTTTCTTTAAATATCAAAAGTTTGTATGACGTGTTTGTTGTTTTATAGTGGCTAAACACTTTATGGTTTCTGTTAAATATATATGCGTGAGAAAAATTAGCATTCAAATATATAAAAGTGAGATGACATTGTAGAACCGGTTACCTTAATGAGCGATAGAGCGCTTCGGTAGTAAAAATATCTTTCAGGAAGTAAACGCATCAGGAGCGATAGCGGTGAATTATTCGTGGTTTGTCGATTCGGCATAGTGGCGATAACTGAATGCCGGATCGGTACTGCAGGTGTTTAAACACACCGTAAATAATAAGTAGTATTAAGGAGTTGTTATGAAAAATATTATTTTATCCACTTTAGTTATTACTACAAGCGTTTTGGTTGTAAATGTTGCACAGGCCGATACTAACGCCTTTTCCGTGGGGTATGCACAAAGTAAAGTTCAGGATTTCAAAAATATCCGAGGGGTAAATGTGAAATACCGTTATGAGGATGACTCTCCGGTAAGTTTTATTTCCTCGCTAAGTTACTTATATGGAGACAGCCAGGCTTCCGGGTCTATTGAGTCTGAAGGTATCCATTACCATGACAAGTTTGAGGTGAAATATGGTTCTTTAATGGTTGGGCCAGCCTATCGATTGTCTGACAATTTTTCGTTATACGCGCTGGCAGGTGTCGGCACGGTAAAGGCGACATTTAAAGAACATGCCACTCAGGATGGCGATTCTTTTTCTAACAAAATTTCCTCAAGGAAAACGGGATTTGCCTGGGGCGCGGGTGTACAGATGAATCCGCTGGAGAATATCGTCGTCGATGTTGGGTATGAAGGAAGCAACATCTCCTCTACAAAAATAAACGGCTTCAACGTCGGAGTTGGATACCGTTTCTGAAAAGCATAAGCTATGCGGAAGGTTCGCCTTCCGCACCGCCAGTTACAAAACAGGGCTTCTTTACCAGTAACACGTACCTGCCTGTCTTTTCTCTCTTCGTCATAGTGACGCTGTACATAATATCTCACCAGCATAAGCACAGATAAAGGATTGTGGTAAGCAATCAAGGTTGCTCAGGTAGGTGATAAGCAGGAAGGAAAATCTGGTGTAAATAACGCCAGATCTCACAGGATTCACTCTGAAAAATTTTCCTGGAATTAATCACAATGTCATCAAGATTTTGTGATCGCCTTCGCATATTGTACCTGCCGTTGAACGACTACTAAAAAGTAGCAAGGTATGTATTTTATCCAGGAGAGCACCTTTTTTGCGCCTGGCAGAAGTCCCCAGCCGCCACTAGCTCAGCTGGATAGAGCATCAACCTCCTAAGTTGATGGTGCGAGGTTCGAGGCCTCGGTGGCGGTCCAATGTGGTTATCGTATAATGTTATTACCTCAGTGTCAGGCTGATGATGTGGGTTCGACTCCCACTGACCACTTCAGTTTTGAATAAGTATTGTCTTGCAATCCTGTTACAGAATAATTTCATTTATTACGTGACAAGATAGTCATTTATAAAAAATGCACAAAAATGTTATTGTCTTTTATTACTTGTGAGTTGTAGATTTTTCTTATGCGGTGAATCCCCCTTTGCGGCGGGGCGTCCAGTCAAATAGTTAATGTTCCTCGCGAACCATATTGACTGTGGTATGGTTCACCGGGAGGCACCCGGCACCGCAATTTTTTATAAAATGAAATTCACACCCTATGGTTCAGAGCTGTGTTTTTACATCAGGTGGGCAAGCATAATGCAGGTTAACGTGAAAGATACGAGCAATAACAGAAACCAGTGATTTCGTTTATGGCCTGGGGATTTAACCGCGCCAGAGCGTATGCAAGACCCTGGCGCGGTTGGCCGATGATTGTTCAATAATGCGAATATGAATGGTTACCAGCCGCTGCGAATTCTACCTGGGTCACTTAATAAAGCAAAACATTTAAACACTCAACAACGACAATTCAGACAGTTCGAACTTTTCTTTAAAAATAGGATTAACCATGTTTAAAAGTGGTTACTAATTAGCCATTATCCTACGGTAGTGATTCACATATTCTTTAACGTTACAGGAAGGTTGAAGTGGAAATGCCTGATGAGCCTTCAGGCATTTCTGAAGGTTAGTTAGCTAAGGAACAGTTACTGAGAACAGGTTTATCATCACCTTCCACCAGTTCAGCCGTTTTGCCTTTGGTATAAAGTTTGTAAGTATAATTTTTGTCTATGGCTTCGTAATTTGCTCCGGAGGCCATTTTCATTAACCGCATCGGGATCATCTCGTTTACCTGACTGATAATCGCATAGGCGTTTCCAGCCTCGGGTTCGCGGGGTTGCGCGAAGGAAGCGAAGATACAGCCATCTGGCTATCTCGCTATGAACATAATATCTGGACAACACCGCAGCGAGTGGCGGCACGCGAGGGGGAAGCGCACTGGAATCCGGTGTTATTTTACCCGTCGGATAAATTGTGGTTATTTTATAAAGTAGGCAGCGACGTACACGTGTGGAAAACCTGGTTTATCATCTCCAGCGATCGAGGATTTACCTGGAGTACGCCAGCTCCGTTGGTTAACGATGATATTTTGCCGCGCGGTCCCGTAAAAAATAAACTCCTGCTGGCATCAAATGGCGCCTGGATTGCGCCAGGGTCGATTGAAAGTCCTGAACGGTGGAGGGCATTTGTGGATCGATCCTCTGACGAAGGAAAACACTGGAATATCTCTTTTGTTCCGCTGGAGCCTGATAACGCTATTTCCGGGACAAACGTAGCGTTGTGGGATGGTGTAAAAAAGGGGATGTTGTGGGAATGTTGTCTGGAAAACCTCCTGCGCTGGGATGGCGTTATTCAGCCTACGCTGTGGGAGTCTTCTTCGGGGCATATCCATATGTTGTTACGAAGCACACGCGGGGCAATTTTTCGCAGTGATTCAATCGACTATGGCGCTACCTGGTCTGTTGCCCGCGCGACATCTTTACCGAATAATAATAGTGGTATCGATCTGGTTAGTATGCAGGACGGTACGCTGATTCTTGCGTTAAATCCGGTCAACGGCAACTGGGGAAAGCGCTATCCGCTTTCACTGATTGCTTCCCATGATAATGGCGAATCATGGCTACCGCTACTGGACCTGGAAAGTGACCACGGTGAGTATTCTTATCCCGCTATTATTAGCGAGGGCGGCGTCGTACATATCACCTACACGTGGAACCGGAAAAATATCGTATATTGTCGATTACAAACGGTGTAAGGCGCTATCAGTCGAAACCGATAGCGCTGAATAATAATGCCTTGCCCGGCGTGCTCTCTCACGCCGGGATGGCCGAAATAGTCATGATTTACCGGGTAACATCCTTGAAAATGTATCGTCTTTTTGTATGTAATGGTGAAACAACGCCGCTGCTGCATGCATGGCAATCAGGAAATAGCCGATATTGGCCAGCATTTCATGAATACGCTTTATATCCGATTTTAGGGTGCTATCTGGCGTCAAAAATACCGGTACAGTAAAACCAAAAAAGCTCCAGCTTTTCCCGCCTGATGCCATCATCGCGACGCCCAGCAGCGGTAAGGCGAGAAAAGTGAGATAAAGCGCGATATGCATTAATTTAGCGGCCACGTGCTGCCAGTGAGGAGGGGGAGGCGTAATGACCGGATTCGGGTATTTGTGTTTAAGATATAACCGTAAAAACATCAGCGCCCAGACCAGAACGCCCATGTCATAGTGCATGTCTTTCATAAACAGGTAAACGCTGGAGCCTTTTGGCGCCCACCCCCGTAACTCAATAGCCGCATATGCGATGCCTGTCAGGAGCAGTGTTAACCAGTGAAGTGTTATTTGCAGTCTTGAGAAATGTGCCATTATTATTATCCTTTATTAACAACTGCTTGTAGGGTATGCGTAAAATCTTAACAGAACCTTAAAGCGGGGGCTGAGTCGCAAGGAACAGACAGAGATAGCGGCACGTAAAATGGGATAAAAAGCCGGCGGCATCGCCGGCTTACTGTTGTTATTGTCCTCTTACGACAACACAGGTTTTACCATAAAACGGATATGAGCCTGTAGTTTCATAATCAACACTCGACACTAAAGAAATATCGCCCGCTTTTTTCGCTGAATCAATAGATGCGTCGCCGGTATTTACAATACCCAATACCGTTTGCGCACACGCTTTACCGGTTTTGGTTGCCGGGAGACTCGTGGCAGTAATTGGCCCTTTAACATCCGTATATAAGCCAATCCCTGTCGGTGATGGTCCTGTAGCACACCCCGTTAAAAGAGAACCAATAAAGATAATTGAAAAAATGTGTTTTTTATTTGTCATGGGATTAGTCCATTATAAATTAATAGAAAACTTACCGTCCGAAAATGTCCGGACAGTCATTTAAAAAGTGGTGTATATTAAATATGCGATATTACTCTTTGCACCCTCCTGTTGATGTCGTACCTGATGGACAAATATCCGTTGAAGCCGGATATATTCCCCATGCCGTGTTTTTATAACTTGCGCATCCTGTCAGCAATGAGAACAGTACGGCTAAAAAAATCATCACGAGCCCTGGCGGCGTTAACATTTTTCGGTTGGACTCCATAGCATGTCATTTCATCGGGTTGCCATATGACTGGCGTTCTGCTGGTAAGTTTCATTAACGCCCGGTTCGTTTAATATTGGTTTAGGTTTAAAGCCAGGAAGCGCTAATTACGATACCTTCTTACGTTTCAGTACTGACTAATAACGTTGAGAAAATGAACAGCGTCGGATGGGAAGACGTAATACAGAATAGAAAGGAAATAAGAGAATAAGATGGCGTTAATTAACCCGGTATTCCTGGCGTCATTTCCCTTGCGTTTTATCCCCGTCAAAAGCGGCCTTTAGCCCACGTTGGCGCTCCCGACGTTTGTGCGTATGATGTTTTTAAAAGATCGTCATACTTTCTGTTCTGCATCAATTTTTTCCTTACAAATGCTCGCCATAATGCCGTCCTCAGGAGGTCTCCCGACGTTTATGCTGCGCCGGGAGAAACAAAAACAACGTATAATCTGGGGTAAACTGATGATTAAAGGCAAACTGGCGCTCATAACGTGCGCGATGGCTCTGGCATTCACCTCGCCGCTTTTCGCCGCGTCGGACACGGCAGATGGCCATACCTTAAAGCTGGCCATTGGCCCTGAGCCAACGGAAGGATTTGATCCTATGCTGGGCTGGAGCCACGGCAGTTACTTATTGCTTCATGCGCCGTTGCTCAAGCAAAACGCCGATATGAGTTGGGGTAATTTACTGACGGAAAAAGTGGACACCAGCCCCGATGGTAAAACCTGGATACTGACCTTAAAACCCGATCTGAAATTCTCCGATGGCTCGCCATTAACTGCCGAAGATGTCGTTTTTACATATAACAAAGCGGCGAAGAGCGGCGGTAAAATTGACATGGGCAACTTTAGTCATGCGCGAGCGCTGGATGCGCGCCGAATTGAGATGACGCTGAGCCATCCGCAGAGCACCTTTGTGAATGTATTAGGATCGTTAGGGATTGTTCCGGCCAGCCGTTATGATGAAAAAACGTTCGCCCGTGAACCGATAGGCGCCGGTCCATACCGACTGGTCAGCTTTCAGCCGGGTCAGCAACTGATCGTTGAAGCTAATCCCTGGTATGCGGGTAAAAAGAATGACTTTAACCGACTGGTTTTTGTCTTTCTGGATGAAGATAATGCTTATGCTGCCGCGCGCAGCGGACAGTTGGGACTGGTGCGCATTGCCCCTTCTATGGCGGTGGCCCCGCAGCAGGATAATCTTAAACTCTGGGTACGCGATAGCGTTGAAAACCGGGGCATTGTCTTCCCGATGGTGCCTGCCGGTAAAAAGGATGCTAACGGTTATCCTGTCGGCAACGATGTAACCGCTGATGTCGCTATCAGACGCGCAATTAACTATGCCATTAATCGTAAGCAACTGGCGGAACAGGTGATGGAAGGCCATGCGATACCCGCTTATAGCGCGGTGCAGGGATTGCCGTGGCAAAATCCTTCAGTGATATTCAGCGATGGCGATATTGCAAAAGCGCGCGCCATCCTGGAAGAGGCTGGCTGGAAGATAAACCGTGCGGGCGTGCGTGAAAAAGCAGGTAAAGAAGCGCGTCTGACCTTATGGTATGCCAGTGGCGACAGCACCCGGCGGGATCTGGCCGAAGCGGTGCGCGCCATGTTACAGCCTTTAGGCATTGTCGTCTCGTTGCAGTCGGGAAGCTGGGAAACCGTAGAGCGCCATATGCACGCTAACCCTACGCTGTTTGGCTGGGGAAGTCTGGACCCGATGGAACTCTTCCATCACTACAGCGGGAAAGCCGCTGGTGTGGAATATTATAACCCGGGCTATTACAGCAACCCTGCGGTAGAAGCACATCTGAAACAGGCTATAGATGCGCCTGACTGGCAAAAGGCGATTCCTTTCTGGCAGCAGGTTGAGTGGGATGGGAAGCAGGGCGCGGGCGTCCAGGGCGATGCGGCATGGGCATGGCTGCTTAATATTCAGCATACCTATCTGGCCAACCCCTGTATTGATCTGGGAAAAGGCGCGCCAGAAATCCACGGTAGCTGGTCGGTGTTAAACAATCTTGATGACTGGACCTGGACCTGTCGGTGATGAAATTGTTCTTCAGTCATTTTTTGCGGCTGATTATTCTGTTGGTGCTGGTGGCTGCTGGCACCTTCATTTTGCTTAGCTTTTCGCCCGTTGATCCTATCCGTGCTTATATTGGCAACGATCTGCTCCATGTTCCGCCAGAACAATATGCGCGGATTGCGGCGCGCTGGGGGCTTGACCAGCCGCTGTGGGAGCGTTTCGGTCACTGGTTTTGGCGTCTGCTCCAGGGCGACATGGGGTATTCCATGCTGTTCAACATGCCTGTCGCCAGCGTGATCCGGGAACGTTTTGCGACGTCATTCGCGCTGCTGGCAGGCGCCTGGCTATTGTCTGGTGTGCTGGGCGTAACATTGGGTTTTCTGGCCGGACGTTTTCTCCACCGTTGGCCGGATAAGATGATTTGCCGTATCAGCTACTTATTGTCATCGTTGCCCACTTTCTGGATAGCAATGCTGTTGCTGGCGCTGTTTGCCGTCCGCTGGCCGGTATTACCTGTTTGTTGCGCCTGGGACCCCGGAAATAATGCAGGAACAGCTCTTTTATCGGAACGTTTACGCCATCTTGTGTTGCCGGTATGTGCGTTAAGTCTGTTGGGCATGGGGCAAATTGCGCTGCATACGCGAGAAAAAATAGCCAGCGTAATGAAGAGCGAATTTATTCGTTTTGCGCGTGCTCAGGGGGATAAAGGATGGTCGCTGTTATGTCACCAGGTGTTACGTCATGCGATTACCCCAGCGCTCTGCTTACAGTTTGCTTCTCTGGGCGAACTGATGGGGGGGGCGTTACTGGCAGAAAAAGTCTTTGCGTATCCGGGGCTGGGACAGGCCACTATCGATGCCGGCCTGCGTGGCGATGTTCCGCTGCTCATGGGGATCGTTTTATTCTGTACGCTATTAGTGTTTGCCGGAAATACGATTTCAGCCTGGCTTGTGGTGGGGCTTAATCGATCGCTGGAGCGTCCCGATGCTCTATAATCCTGCCCCGACGTTGTTTCGTCTGATCCTCTCCGTTACCTGTCTGCTGTTTATTGCCGGATACGGTTATGCCACGTTGAGCCAGCCGCCAGAGGTTAATCTACTTGCCCGGCATCTGTCGCCTGATATCCAGCACTGGTTTGGCACCGATAATCTGGGGCGCGATGTATGGCTTCGTTGCTTTCAGGGGGCCTTCACCAGTTTACAAATTGGCGTTGGCGCCGCGCTGTGCAGCGGCGTTATCGCGTTAGTGATGGCGGCAGTGGCGCGCATTCATCCCCGGCTGGACCTCCTGGTGCGGCTGATAACCGATGCTATGCTCGCCATGCCGCATTTACTTTTGCTGATCCTTATCTGTTTTACGCTCGGCGGCGGTAAAAGCGGCGTCATTGCGGCCGTGGCGTTAACGCACTGGCCCCGTCTGGCGCTGATTCTGCGCGCCGACGCGGAGCGGGTAGCGCAGAGTGACTACCTGACATTGACCTATCGTCTGGGGCATGGACACCTTTATTGCTGGCGATATCACTATTTTCCGGCGCTATTGCCGCAATGGTTGACGGGAACGTTATTGATGTTTCCTCATGCGGTATTGCACAGCGCGGCGTTAAGTTTTCTGGGGTTTGGGCTGGCGCCGCATGAGCCTTCGCTGGGGCTGTTGCTGGCGGATGCGTTACGGTTTATTAGCCATGGAAACTGGTGGCTGGTGCTGTTTCCCGGCCTAATGTTATTCACGCTGGTGATGCTCTTCGATCAGTTTGCGCGCGCCATTCAGCGGCTGTGGCTAAGGAGTGACGTATGCTAAGTTTACAACAGGTTACGCTGGAAAGCGCGCGTTATCGCTGGTATGGCACGAGACGCTGGTCGCCGTTATTACAGAATGTCTCTTTTGATATCGCACCCGGCGAAATGGTGGCATTGGTTGGCGGCAGCGGGGAGGGAAAAAGTCTGCTGCTGCAATGCCTGCTCGATCTGCTGCCGGAAAACTTACGCTTTCGGGGGGAGATTACGCTTGATGGCAACCGGCTGGACAGACATACCATCAGGCAGCTTAGGGGCAATACGTTTAGCTACGTGCCGCAGGGGGTACAGGCGCTTAATCCCATGCTGAATATCAGAAAACATTTGAACAGAGCATGTCATCTGACCGGACGCGCCTGGGATGAGACGCAGATGGTACAGCTATTACAGCAAAGCGATCTTGAACCGACAGTCCTGGAACGCTTTCCCCGCCAGCTCTCTGGCGGGATGGCTAAACGAATTCTGGCGTGCCACGCCTCGCTCAGCCAGGCTCGTTATATCCTCGCGGATGAGATCACCGCCTGGCTTGATACCGCACTGGCAAACCAGTTGCTTGAGCACTTGCGAGGTCTCTGCGAGCGGGGATGCGGCGTGCTGTGGGTGACTCATGACCTGCTGCTGGCGGCGCGGTATGCCGATCGCATTGTGGCGCTGCATCAGGGTTATATCACGGACAATATCCGCTGCGAGCAGTTACAGCCGGAAGAGATGAGTGAACCGTTAAAACGGCAATGGCAAGCATTGCCTGAACTAAACCCGTTATTTATGCCGACCGGAGAGGGAATAGAATGCTAAGCTGCCGCGACCTCGTTATTCGTCAGGGCGGGAAAGTCTTATGGCAGAACCTGACGTTTACGATTTCTGCCGGTGAACGGGTAGGAATTCATGCGCCAAGCGGAACGGGGAAAACAACGTTGGGGCGCGTCCTGGCCGGATGGCAAAAGTCGACGGCGGGCGATGTTCTGCTGGACGGCAGCCCGTTACCCCTGCATCAGTATTGTCCGGTACAGTTGGTCCCCCAGCATCCTGAACTGACGTTTAATCCCTGGCGAAGCGCCGGAGACGCTGTACGTGATGCCTGGCAGCCTGACCCGGAAACGATGAGGCGTTTGCATGTGCAGCCCGAGTGGCTGACGCGTCGGCCAATGCAGCTCTCAGGCGGGGAGTTGGCGCGTATTGCGATACTGCGCGCGCTTGACCCACGAACGCGTTTTCTGATTGCCGACGAAATGACGGCGCAACTCGATCCGTCTATTCAAAAAGCGATATGGGGATACGTGCTTGAGGTGTGCCGCAGCCGTTCATTAGGGATGTTGGTGATTAGTCATCAGTCTGCGCTACTTGATCAAGTCTGTACCCGCCATTTACAGGTGGAATAGCCGCAAGTCGTTTCTCCGCATTGCCGTGTCGCCGTTAACGCACCGGGAACCCATGGGTTCCCGTTATTGTCGGCAGAGATTTTACTGCATGACGCGTTTATCTGCTTTTTTTGCATCAGCGGTATTACTGTAGTCCCTGGTCTCTTCAACCTGTACAGGAGCTCTGACGACCAGACTTGGCAGCGCCAGTTCGATATCATTCTCAATGAGTTTTTCAATAATACGGATATTTATCTCTTGCTGAATATCCATGTATTTATTGTAATCCGCGGTATTGACGATATGCACCACCTCATAGGTCAGCCGATCCTGACCAAAGGCCAGTAGATGGGCGCGGTCGAATTGTGTTTCGCCGACATCGGTAATAATCTTTTTCACCATATCGCCGATGAGGCGTAACTTTTCCGGCGGTGTCGCAGTGGCGATGCCAAAAGTAAACACGATACGACGCGTTTGCATCCGCTTATAGTTGTGTATGGTTTGCTGCAACAACTGCGCGTTCGCACAAACGATCTGTTCGCCGCTGAGGCTACGGATGCGAGTGGTTTTCAAACCGATATGTTCAATCGTACCGGCTACATCATTAAAGACGACGAAATCGCCGATCTCGAAGGGCTTATCGAAACCAATCGACAGCGAAGCGAAGACATCGCTCAGAACGGTTTGTACCGCCAGGGCAATAGCAATACCGCCCACGCCGAGGCTGGCTACCAGTGCGGTAATATCCACTCCGACGTTCGCCAGGATGGAGAGCAACATCATAGACCAGACGAGCACGCGCAAAATCATACCAAGAATGACTAACGTCACCGGGTTTTTATTGGAGCCTGGGGCATACAGTAAATGACGCATCCATGACTGTACGCCCTGATCAAGCCAAATCGCCATTTGAATCGCAACCACTAAAAACCAGGCGTGAGAGAGGGGAGAGAATAACCGGTCGGGCAGGGCGACAAAGCGCAGGCTAAAGAGAAATGCGGCAAAAAAGATGAGCATCTTACTGGTCTTTTTCAGCATCTCGAAAACAATAGGCCGCAGCCGCCCATGAGCATCATCCTTTTTATCCGGGCGTTGTAGCGCTTTATAGACCACATTAAGTAGCCAGTTGATGAGCCAGTAAGTAATGAGGGTGACGAAAAAAACGACCGCCAGATTGATCCAGAACGTCGTTGACATCAGCATCGCAACGATATTTAGTCGTGCTAAATACTCCATTTTACCTCCGATGAAAAGCAGATGAACATTACAGTATAGACGTCACATCACGGAGGCCGATTTCCGGCTTTACTATTGCTGTTTTATTCAGCACTTTTGTTCAAAAAGTATGAAAAAGAGGGGTAGCCGTTTGGCTATCCCGGCGTTTCTGTGCAGACTTATCTACTCCTCTTAATAAAATAAGGAGTCATTTATGCAACAAGAACATCGTGAGTGTATTGAGCAGTGTTATGAATGCGCGGCGGCGTGTGATATCTGCGCCTCTTCTTGTCTGCGTGAAGATAACGTCGAAATGATGAAGCACTGCATCCAGTTAGATATGCAATGTGCGGCCATTTGTCGCCTGGCGGCGCAATTTATGGCATTGGAAAGCGAGTACTCACAAAAATTATGCCGCCTGTGCGCGGATATCTGCAAAGCCTGCGCCGAAGAGTGTGCAAGGCACGATCACGATCATTGCCAGAATTGCGCGCGGGCATGCAGCCAATGCGCAGACGCCTGCCTTAAAATGGCCGCGTAATTTTTCTTCCGCCATTAGCTCAACCGGATAGAGCATAGAGCTTCTACCTCTAAGGTTCGGGGTTCAATTCCTCGATGGCGGACCAGTTGATATCAAAAAAGGCCACCTGCGCGGTGGCCGCTGAGTTTCTGTTGAAATAAATGCAATGTTATAATATAACAATCATCTTTCTAAGAAAGATGAGGGGAACGTTTTGGTGATTCATTTAAAAAAACTGACAATGCTTCTGGGAATACTGTTGGTGAATAGTCCTGCCTTCGCGCATGGTCATCATGCTCATGGCGCGCCGATGACGGAGGTTGAGCAAAAAGCGGCAGCGGGCGTGTTTGATGATGCTAATGTACGCGATCGCGCGCTCACCGACTGGGATGGTATGTGGCAATCCGTCTATCCTTATCTGGTCAGCGGCGAGCTGGACCCTGTCTTCAGACAAAAGGCGAAGAAAGACCCGGAGAAAACGTTTGAGGATATTAAAGCGTATTATCGCAAAGGATACGCGACGAATGTTGAGACTATCGGCATTGAAAATGGCGTTATAGAATTCCATCGCGACAATAACGTTGCATCCTGTAAATACAATTATGCCGGCTATAAAATTCTGACTTACGCATCGGGTAAAAAAGGGGTGCGCTATCTGTTCGAATGTAAAGATGCGAATAGCAAAGCGCCTAAATATGTTCAGTTTAGCGATCATATCATTGCCCCGCGCAAATCGGCGCATTTCCATATCTTTATGGGAAATACCTCGCAGCAGACATTGTTGCAAGAGATGGAAAACTGGCCTACCTATTATCCTTATCAGTTAAAGGCGAATGAGGTCGTTGACGAAATGCTACATCATTAAGTCTGATTGCAATGTTAAAAGCTCGCTATGAATAGCGAGCTTTTTTTCTGCCGTTATGCCATATTTCTGGCAATCAATATAAAAAATACCTGCGCCCCCGGAGCAACGATGACGCTGTCCATACCGCCCTCGATTCAATGCCAAACGGAAGCGGCGTGTCGCCTGATTACTCGTGTCACAGGCGATACGTTGCGTGCTATTCATTTATATGGTTCCGCTGTCGCGGGCGGTCTGAAGCCAAACAGCGACATTGATCTGCTGGTGACAATATGCCAGCCGCTGACGGAGACCCAACGCGCAACGCTGATGCAGGAATTGCTGGCGCTTTCATCGCCGCCGGGGGCGTCGGCAGAAAAACGCGCTCTGGAGGTCACTGTCGTGCTTTATTCGCAGCTGGTCCCCTGGTGTTTTCCACCTTCCAGGGAAATGCAATTTGGCGAGTGGCTAAGAGAGGACATTTGTCAGGGGATTTATGAACCAGCGCAACAGGACTGGGACATGGTGTTACTGATAACCCAAATTCTGGAAACCAGTATACCGCTAAAGGGAGAACGCGCGGAACGGCTGTTCACGCCAGCCCCTGCGGCGCAGTTGCTGAAGGCCTTGCGTTATCCCCTCGACCTTTGGCAATCTACGGCAGATGTGCAGGGAGATGAGTATCATATCGTTTTAACCCTGGCGCGTATCTGGTACACTCTTTCTACCGGGAGATTTACCTCTAAGGATGCGGCGGCTGACTGGCTGTTACCTCAGTTGCCAGAAGATTATGCTGCCACGTTGCGTACGGCGCAGCGTGAATATTTAGGTCTGGAGCAACAGGACTGGCATATTTTGCTGCCTGCGGTCGTACGCTTTGTGGATTTTGCGAAAACGCACATCCCCACGCAGTTCACATAAGATGCCCCAGGACGTCTGTCAGGTTGCGCAAACGGCGTTCCTCAACTACTACTTAATAGGTTCTCATCGCTGAAGTAAGCAGATGATCTTATGCGGGCCATCGAATGGATATTCCCACATGGCTCTCGTTTTGTTGAGGTGGATATGACTGGTTCCGCATCATCTGTTTTAAAGACAGATACAAGACTATTGAGCGAAAACCTGTTTCTTAATTATGGTCTGGAGTCCTTATTTAAGGACGTCGCAATAATAGCTGGTAACGTAAATTATATTATTTTTGATATCGACGATTACTACACCGTACAGCAGTATATTACTTCCACATTTAAAACGGTACTCATTGGAATTGTTACCCATAATGAATATAACTTTATTGATGAACATCATGCTATATATCGAATAAAGGTCGATGCCTCTATTGCTGAGTGGCGTGAGTTACTGATTTTGGCCGCTGCTGGTCAATTTTTTCCCAGGTCAGAGAAAGTCAGATTAACGGCGAATGAAAGAAATGTTTTGGCGATGCTTGTTAAAGGAATGGATATCCGACAAATAAGCTGTGAGCTGAATGTACATTTAAAAACTATTTACTCAGTACGCTACCATGTTCTGACTAAATTAGGTTGTAGAACAGTTCTGGACTATCAAATACTGTCCGTTTCTAAAGCCTTTACGCACTGGCTTACAATAAATAATGTTGATAATGTAATTTCCCGTGTAAATAGTAAGGTCATTGCTTAATAATGATTTGCTTCTGATGGCGTTTAGGTTCACTATGCTTTCTTACATCATCATGAGGCCAGACAGGCATGGCTACTTTTAGTATTAGCGCAATGGCGGCGCAGTGTGGTGTCACAACAGCAAATATCAGGTCCTGGGAACGCTATGGCCTGCTTCAACCTACCAAAGATGAAGCTGGCAATCGTTTTTATTGCATAGAAGATGCTATCAGAATACAGCATATTATCGACGCGTTAAGCAAAGGCTTTTCATTAAAAGAGATTAAACCTGCCCTCTATGGTGAAGAAACGCATTGCCGCTCGGGATGGTTATTCTACCAGGAAGAGATTTTAGCGCAGTGTAGAAAATTCGAACCCGCCAAATTGCGAAAATTACTCTGGCGTTATGGTCGGGAAATTCCGCCGTGTATCGTAATTGAGTCAATACTGCGTCCTTTACGGCTGTGGTTGTCCGCAGGCGATGATGATGCACGCCGATTTGAAAAGGCATTACTGGATACTGCGATTATTGAATACGCCACGTTTCAGCTAAGTAGCGTACGAAAGGCGCCAGCAGGCACAATGCTTATTGCTGCGTTTTCGCTGAACGACCCCATTGAGCTATGGCTGGAAACGATTAAATATTGTAGTGAAGGTATGCGAGTTGAAGTCATCCCCTGGCAGGCGCCGATGCCCGATCTTTTATCAACGTCTTTCGAGCATATTGTTCTGTGGCATGATGAGACATTAACTCCCGCGCAGGAAAATCTTATTCAGGCTTTAAAAGAATCGGGTAAATTTAGTCTTCATGTGAAAAATGGCTCAGGCTTAACATTACTGCCAGCCGTATATCGGCAGCATGAGATGCCAGAAAGCATGCAGCATGTTGCACCGCAAATCCATGCAAACGGCTACGAAAAATCAGGCACCGCACGTTGAGGCATCTGCATTATTAACGAACAGGGGAGGAGTAAACCCCTCCCTTGTTTATACTCTTCATACTCCAAGTTACTTATGTGTTGGCTACGGATTACTCGGCCCATCCATGGGCCTCGCCCTGACGGGCCGTCGCACGCGACGTTCAAATCTGCTCCCGGCAGATTTGTCGTTCACCCCAGTCATATAGTTATCTATGCTTCTGGGGACTCACTCCCTTGCCGCCTTTAAGCAACTCGAATTATTTTGGGTATATATTAGATGTCGTCAGGTGTCTGAAACAAAACGGCTTCTAAGGCATTACGGTAAATATCAAGCTGCACTACGTCTTTTTCTGTTTCCAGTTTTTCAATAAGTTTGGCGATGATATCCTTATTTGAGACATGCTGCTGCGATTGCAATAGTTCGTAAGTAATTTCCTGAATAGCTCGCTGTTCACATAACATATGTGCAGAAAAAGGATTGCCAGTACTATTTTGTTCGTTGACTAGTGTAATGGTAGTCATATTTCACCATATTCGATGTAAATTGAAGCCGATCTCCCTGAGCGGGGGAGAGAAATTAGTGACCTATTAAAGTTAGACCTATATCATAAAACTGTAATAAAAAATCATAAAAACGTGATGCGCATCACATTTGTGTGATTTGTTGTATATTTTATACACTTTAAATGAAGGTGAAGATTCCGCAGAATCAACGGCCTGTTCTTTTTTCTCACTCCAGTTTAAACGAATAAGCATTAATACCCATCTGTAATAATTACTTAATGTTATCTTAATAAAGGTAAATTACTGTCAGGCCTCCGTAAAAGGAGGTTGATTAATGATTCGTCATATCGCCATTTTTCTTTGTTCTTTATTGATGTGCAGCACCACTTTTGCCGATTCGGTAACGTCGGTATCGCTTGGCGCGCTCTTAACCGCGCTCAATGAACGCATGTTATTAATGAAAGATGTGGCTGCTTATAAAATGAAGCACCATCTGCCGATAGAGGATTTCACACGTGAACAAAATGTTTTTGCCGAGGCTGAAGAAGAAGCGAAAAATAACGGTCTGGACCCGCATTCGATAACCCCTTTTATTCGTTCGCTAATGGATGCCAGTAAAGCGATACAGTACCGCTATTTAGCGCAGTGGCGAACCGGCCCAGAACCCTCCTTTCCGATACAAACCTTGTCGGTCACCCGGCAACGTATTCGACAACTTGATAATCAAATGTTGATCATTATCAGCCAGCGCCTGATGGTCGGCGCTTTCAGCCATGAGGATATGGTGTGGCTGAGAACGCACTTTAATGCGCCGAATCTGAATGAGAGCGATATCAGTGATGTGTTGGCAGCCCTATCTTTGGTGCGACGCGCGCGTTAATCCCCCATGAGGAAACGTGGGCCAATACCTGGTGATTGCCTGCGGGGGCGCGATATAAAGAACGTTTTTGGGTGATGGGGATATAAGCGTGGCGGAATAGCGGCTGGAGAGACGTGGTTTCGCTTCCCATCTTTCGGTGCATTCGTTAGCATACTGTTTCGCAGCTAAGCGTAAATGTTTTCAGGAAGAGGTTAATGTGTTCGCGGAGTATGGTGTTCTGAATTATTGGACGTACCTGGTCGGGGCGATTTTTATCGTTCTGGTACCGGGGCCGAATACGCTTTTTGTGCTTAAAAATAGCGTGGGGCGCGGGGTTAAAGGAGGATATCTTGCCGCATGCGGCGTGTTTATCGGCGATGCGATATTAATGTTTCTGGCGTATGCGGGCGTGGCGACGCTGATCAAAACAACGCCGGTTCTGTTTAACATTGTTCGCTATCTCGGCGCGTTTTATCTGCTCTACCTTGGCGCAAAAATCCTTTACGCCACTCTGACCTCAAAAGGGCGTGCGGCGACGGAAACGGTAGTTCCTTTTGGCGCTATTTTTAAGCGTGCTTTAATTCTTAGCCTGACGAATCCTAAAGCCATACTTTTTTATGTTTCCTTTTTTGTGCAATTTATTGATGTTACTGCGCCGCATACTGGTGTGTCATTTTTTATTTTGGCCACCACCCTTGAAATCGTCAGTTTTTGCTATCTGAGCTTTTTAATTCTTTCTGGCGCTTTTGTAACCCACTATATTGGTACCAAAAAGAAACTGGCAAAAGTGGGCAATTCTTTGATTGGCCTTCTTTTCGTCGGGTTTGCCGCCCGCCTGGCAACGCTCCAGTCTTAACCCTCCCGGACCCGTCGTCAACGGCGGGTCATTGCTCTCCTTTCGGTTTTATTGCGTGGAAAACAGCAAAATAGTAACCAATAAATGGTATTTAAAATACTGTTTTTGGAGCGTAACCTTTTTACGACAGCGATGAGATTATCGCTGAGTAACCTGCGTGAAGAGGGAAGCAAATGCGGCAAATTCCACAAAATCATATTCATACACGTTCCACGCCATTCTGGAACAAAGAGACGGCGCCTGCCGGAATTTTCGAACGCCACCTTGATAAGGGAACGCGACCCGGCGTTTATCCTCGCCTCTCGGTGATGCAGGGGGCGGTCAAATATCTCGGATACGCTGATGAACATTGCTCTGAGCCGGAAGAGATCATGGTGATCAATGCCGGCGAGTTTGGCGTGTTTCCTCCGGAAAAGTGGCACAATATTGAGGTCATGACGGATGATACCTATTTTAACATCGACTTTTTTGTCGCGCCGGAAGTACTGATGGAAGGGGCGACCTCACGAAAAGTCATTCATGCCGGGAGAGAATAATAATGGGAAAAGCCACTTATACCGTCACGGTCACGAATAATAGCAACGGCGTCTCTGTGGACTATGAAACGGAAGCACCGATGACGTTGCTGGTACCTGAAGTTGCAGCAGAAGTTGTGAAGGATTTGGTCAATACCGTGCGTTCCTACGATACCGAAAACGAACACGACGTTTGCGGTTGGTAAGGATCTTGTAGTATCTATTTGATATAAAGTGATTTTTTAAATCAGAAGCCGCATCGCGCGTCGCCAGCGTGATGCGGTTTTTGCGTATTGAAAAGCGCTGTTTATTTACATCAGACATGGGTTGAAAAGAAACATTAAGAAAACATTAAGAATATCGCATTGTTTGCTAATGAGAGCGTATTCATAAAACTTATGATTGGGTATTAAAAACCAGAAGAGTCTTATAATCATGAAACTCGATACCCGATTAACTTCGTCAGCACTTACTCTTGCGCTTGCCGCTGTGGTCATCCCGTTTACGGCGGACTGGCAATTGCCTTTGCTTAACGGCGTGGTGGTCCGATGGATTGAAAACGGACAAGCGTTATGGTTACTGTTTGGGGCGCTATTTACCGCCTGGTATATACGGCCACTTTCCCGTCCCGAAGGGGCAAAGCAGTTTTGGCTATGGGCTGTTGTCTGGTGGGTGGTGCTATTGGGTAGAAGCACCAGTTGGGGGCGTGACTATTTCCCTGACGAGCCGCGTATGCTGTTCAGAACGATTTCAGTGATATTAATTGCTGCGTTAGTCTTGCCAGTCCTGTTTTCTGCCGGGCTACGTAAGGAGATTGTTCGTCGCCTACGGGACGCTCCTCTGCCATTGTGGCTGTTTACCGTGACGGCATGTTCATATCTGATTTCCGACACTGTCGAGCATCATCGGTGGTTGTCGCCGATATTCCTGCATAACGCTCGTTACACAGATTTGATTGAAGAGCTTTATGAAGTGCCATTTATGATCGGTTTGTTTATGGTGACCGTGGTGTTTATGCAGCAGGACAAGCAGGATGAATGTACTGCGCTGGAGATGACCCCGTATCACGCAAAATAGCGCGGCTGAAAAAGACCATGAATTCGACATGGGATAGATAGCGGTTAGCAAAAAAAGCCCGCACTCGGTGAGGCGGGCAAATAATACTGGAAGCAATGTGAGCAATGTCGTACCGAACAGGTGGGTTATAAACTCAACTACTCGGTGTTGATAAAGATAATCGTTATCATTAATGATTGCAACCCTGATATTTATGCGCTTTTATCCACGGCGCTAAAAGGTGATGGATATCACAAACTTCACTTTCCTGACGATGTGCTATTCTTTTTAACGGCAAATAAACCGCTAACGTTAAGACATAAGTGAGGAAAAAATGGGCATTCTTTCATGGATTATTTTTGGACTTATTGCGGGTATTTTGGCTAAGTGGATCATGCCAGGTAAAGATGGCGGCGGATTCTTTATGACGATCATTCTGGGGATCGTTGGTGCGGTAGTCGGAGGATGGATCAGTACGTTCTTTGGCTTTGGCAAAGTGGATGGTTTCAACTTCGGCAGCTTTGCAGTCGCGGTGATCGGCGCGATTGTCGTGCTGTTAATCTACAGAAAAATCAAAAGCTAAACGCAGAACTTTCAGAGATAATAAAGGCTACGACAGGTAGCCTTTATTATTCAAAATGAATTTACCACCAGCCCAGTTCGGTACCCGCCACCGCAATTAGCGCGATGCCCATCAACACCATCGTTGTTTTCCTCATGGTTATGCTCCCGGCGCGGCGTAACCGCCAATAAAAAACCATGCCAAAAATAATATTGCCGTAATGAAAATGACGACAGGGAAGAGGATACCCACTCTCATGCTATTACCTTCACTGTTCAGGGGGCGCCAGAATAGCAGGGTTTTCTCAGCGACAAAAGGTCGGTTGCTTTGTGACAGGGCGTGGTTATTACTGACTTAACCCGGGATAAACACCCACTAAAGCGCTGACAGAAAGTATGGAAATAGCGTACCCGCCAGGTTATCCTGGACAAAATATCGCTTTAAGGAGTCGTTATGAAATTTACGTGGATTGCGTTGCCAGGCGTATTGCTGCTGAGCGCTTGTTCATCGTCGCAACCCAACGCCCCCAAGCCGCCGCGTATTGGGATGCCTAATCCGGCAGCCGTCTATTGTGAGCAACAAGGCGGTACGCTGATGCCGGTGCAGACCCCACAAGGCGTGCGTTCCGATTGCAAATTGCCCAATGGCGAAATCATTGATGAGTGGACATTATGGCGCAGAGAGCACCCTGATACGAAAAAGTGACAACCTGCGGTCCGACGGGATATGATTAAGAACAATCTGATAATGAGTTTCATGCGGCGCAAGAAAATATGTTTCAGTTAAAGCCGGGCGCGTTGGCAATAGTTATTGGCGCTAAGACAACCGCCGGACGGCGGAATATTGGTAAATCGGTTGAGCTATTTTGCCTGTGCCAACCCGGAGATGAATTCATTAATCCAGTAAATGGACACGTCACCTTACTGCCGAAAGAAGCGCCTCGGGCGCTGTGGCTGGTCACGGGCGACGTAGCCTCCGCCGATGGTCAGCACGGTTTTGCCTGGGTGCGAGCAGAACATTTGATGCCGTTGTCCCCGGACAGACAACCAGGCCAGGCGGCGGCACGACAATCACAGCTCTCGTAGCCACTCTGCCAGCACAATGGCATGGTTCTGGCGAGTATCTTTAGCGGCGTATAGCAACGTTAGCGGTTGGTGTCGGGCAATATCCGCCAGCCGTTTGCCTTCTTGATGCTGTTGTGCAAGTTCTGCCCGGTATTGCTGCGCGAAGTGGTTAAAATCAATCAGTTCGCTATGAAAGGCTTTGCGCAATTCGGTGGAGGGCGTAATGGCCTTATTCCATTCATCATAGACCAGCGCTGCTTTTTTAATGCCGCGTGGCCATAGCCTGTCAACCAATACCCGATAACCATCGTCTTTTTCCGCCGGGAAATAGACGCGCTTACACTGGATTCGCATTTTTCCCTCCTGTGATGGTGTCGCTTACGGTACTTTTGTCGGATAGCGGTAATGATTTTAATGGATCAGGCCTGATAAACGAAGCGTCATCAGGCATTCAAGTGGGTATCAGGTTTATTTATGACGCTATCTCTCGATCGCGTCCGGCGTAGAGGCCGAAAATCGCCATGATGATAGCCAGAACCGTCACGCCTGACAGCGGTAGATACCAGCTACCGCTGGCATCATGAAGTTTTCCCATGACGGGCGGCCCACATGCCGCCAGTAAATACCCGACCGACTGCGCCATGCCGGAAAGCGCCGCCGCCTGATGCGCCGAACTGGCGCGCAGGCCGATAAACGTCAGGCCGAGGATCATCGTCGCGCCTGAACCGAAGCCGAACAGTAGCGTCCAGATGATCGCCTGGCCCGGCACAAACCAAAGCCCCGCCGCGCCCACTGCGCACAATAGTGAGACCAGCGCGGCAATCCAGCGTTGATCGTTAAAGCGATGCAAAATAAGCGGAATAGCTAACCCAGGCGCCGCGGTCGCCAGTTGCAGCAGGCCATGTAGCGATCCTGCCTGTGCTTCGCTGTAACCGTGGCTGATGAGTATTGTTGGTAACCAGCCGATAATTACATAATAAATCAGTGAGTTAAGTCCCAGAAACAACGTAACTTGCCAGGCTAAAGGCGAACGCCAGATACCGCGTTCATGTAATGCCCGGGAGCTACTCAGGTTAGCTGAGCGGGTAGTGCGCCACTGCGGCAACCAGATAAGAAACGCCAACAGCGGAAACAGCATCAGCATTAACAGCGCGCCGCGCCAGCCAAAACCGTGCAACGCCAGCGGAACCACCAGCGCAGACCCCAACGCGGCGGCGGCGCCCATCGTCAATGAGTACGCGCCCGTCAGCCTGGCGACATGTTGTGAAAAATCGCGCTTAATCAATCCTGGTAGCAGCACATTACCCAGCGCTATCCCGCACCCAATAATGGCAGTTCCGGCAAACAACAATGCAGCGGAGGGCAGGGAGCGGAGAGCAATACCCGCGCAAATCAGCAGCATTGCGGCAAACAGACTGCGTTCCATCCCAAACCGGCGGGCAATACCGGCCGCCAGCGGCGAAACCAGTGCAAACGCCAGAAGCGGCAAGGTTGTTAGCAGGCCCGTCTGGGCGGTGGAAAGACCGTAATCCGAACGGATTGTCTCCAGCAACGGCGCAGCGCCGGTAAATGTTACACGTAGCGTAGTGGCTATCATCAAAATACCGGCAATCAGTAAAGCGCCCTGTTTGCCGCGTGGTGAAAGGGCTGTCGTCATCGTTTTCTCATCTTGTCAGGCGAGGCGATACCTTAACAGTTTTTACTGTTTGGATGAATCAAGCTAAAATGACAATTTATCGCTAAAATCGGACAATATAATGATTGGTCTGAGACTGGACGGTTACGATCCCGACCTTCACCACGATGCCGCTGTGGCCTTTTGTATTCGCGCCAGGGATGATGAACTGTTTAGCCCTCGCCATCAGCATCGCAAGGGACAGTTGATTCTCGCTCTGCACGGCGCGATTACCTGCGAGGTGGAAAATGCGATGTGGATGGTTCCGCCCCAGTATGCCGTCTGGCTCCCCGGCTCGCTGCCGCACAGTAATCATGTGACCGCAGGGGCGGAACTGTGCTTTTTATTTATTGAACCTGCAGCGGTCGTCATGCCGGAGCGTTGCTGCACGCTGAAAATTTCGCCGTTATGCCGGGAGTTGATTTTGTCGCTGGCGCGCAGAACCGATTCCGAAAGAGCGCAAATGCCAACGCAGCGCCTTATTCAGGTGTTGTTTGATGAACTGCCGCAGCAGCCGCAGGAACAATTGCAATTACCGGTATCGGGGCATCCTAAAATTCGCCAAATGGTTGAGACAATGGCGCAGGAGCCCGCGCGATGGAATACGTTAGGGCAGTGGGCCAGCGTATTCGCGATGAGCGAGCGTAACCTTGCCCGGCTGGTCGTCAAAGAGACGGGACTAAGCTTTCGTCGCTGGCGTCATCAGTTGCAATTAATTCTGGCGCTACAAGCGCTGATCGCGGGGCGTAATGTACAACAGACGGCGCAAATGCTGGGTTATGATTCCACCACGGCATTCATTACCATGTTTAAAAAAGGCCTGGGGCAGACGCCAGGCCAGTATCTGACGGGCGAGTTACTGCTTCCCCACAATTAAAGAGACCAGCCCCGCCGCAATCAGTGGGCCGACCGGCACGCCGCGAAACAGCGCGACGCCAAGTACCGTACCGACCAGCAGCCCGGCGACGAGCTGCGGTTGGTTTCCCATCAGCGTAATGCCGCGACCACCCAGCCAGGAGACGAAAACGCCGACGGCAATCGCGACCAGCGATTTCCAGTTCACAAAAGAGTGGATCAATGTGGAGGGCGGTAGGGTTCCGCTGGCGATGGGAGCCATTACGCCGATGGTCAGAATGATAATCCCGACGGTGAGTCCCTGTTTTTCAATCCAGGGAAAAAAGGTATTCAACGGGGTTACGCGGACAATAATCAGCACCAGAATTGAGACGGCGACAGTGGTGTTGTGGCTGATAAATCCCAGAGCTGCCAGTCCGAGCAGGATCAGCAGAGTGACATCAAACATTATGGTTTCCTTGCCAAAAAGTAAGCCTGACTACTTTACGCCCAAACGGGAAAGCGCACAGGCCTTTTTAACGATTGATGCGGATTTCAGGCAACTGCCTGAAAGACAATCTCTACGTGAAAAACGGCGTTATCATTAAATTGTCATCAACGCCGCGTATTGCTAACAGGTGAACCGTCATTGTTGTCTTCCTGAGGATACAATTATGTACGATCCACCGTTTCTTGAAGCGCTGATGATTACGGCGTCGTTTTTCGCCATTTTTATCATTATCGTTGTGTCTGTATTGCTCCTTGAAGGGGAAGGGGACTAAGCCGTTGGCGATGACTGAAAGCGGCGGAAGACTGCCAGTTCTGGTCGGGCGATGCGCAGATAGTCCTGTGTATTCATAATGACTGATTTTTCCAGCAGGCCGGCATTAAAGGCAATTTCATCGAAACGCTCAAACAGGAGCGGATCGGCGACCAGTTTCAGATTAGGGTGAAAACTGAAAGGCGGGATCGCGCCAAAAACGCAGCCGGTCAGCATATCGACTTCCGCCGGGCTGGCAAGGGAAGCGCGTAAGCCGCCCAGATGTGAAGCAAGCTGAGAGAGGTCGGCTTGCTGATCGGCCGCCAGAATAGCAAGAACGTGCTGGTTTACGCCGTTGCCTTTGACTTTACAGACCAGCGCTTTTGCGCCCTGGTCCAGCGCAGTACCGCGTATTTCAGATACCGCTTCGCATTTTCCTACCGCTTCATGGCTCACCACACGATAGCGCGCGTTTTCCTGGGTTAATAAAGCCACTAAACGTTGGTGTGTAGCAATACCCTTCGCGACTTCAGTCATTTCGGCCATTTCTCACTCCTGGTGCAATATGAACATTTACTGCGAAGCACTATGATGAACGATGTTGTTTTTGTTGTTTGTTCAGATAGAGCTGCGCATCGGAAGCCTGGTAGGCATCATTAATCGTATCATTGGGCTGCATATTATAAATCCCGGCGGAAAAATGGACTGTCTTATCCGGTGCGATAATTTGCAGGTTACGAATAATACGCTCCGGCAGATGGATAGCCAAATCCGCCGCGTAATCAACAAGAATAATACAGAACTCATCGCCGCCGAGGCGAATGGCGTAATCGCTTTTACGAATCGATGTTTTAATCGCTTTCGCTAACAGGGTAATGATTCGGTCGCCTTCCCGGTGCCCCTGGGTATCGTTGATCAGTTTTAACCTGTCGCAATCAATAGCGACAAATGTTACCGGCGTCCCGGCATTGACCAGGCGTTGCAATCGCTGTTCCAGCACCGGTGTTAATATTTTACGGTTGTAAAGCCCGGTCATGGCATCGCTAATATTTTCGCGTGTGACGTTGCGATAAAGCCGAAAGTGCATCCGTACCATATTAAGCAGGAGCGCCGTTGCCAGTAAGTAAAAGGCCAGCGCTTTCCAGGACGAGACAAGGAAATAGGTTAAATCAAGGGACAACGAAACGCGCAGTCCACCAGGGATATCATGGCTATAATTCACATATTGAAACAGATTATTTTTGCTTTGATTAATAAGAATTTCTTTTCCGGAGTCCATGTCCTTTAGTGTTACGTTAAGATAACGCCAAACCAGCGGACGGTCCTGGGTATAAAAAATATTTTTTAAATTATCCTGGTTAACATCCACCATCACGATACCTTTTAACGTTCCCGCCAGATAGACTGGCGTTAAAAAGCTCATGACGTTTTCCTGGGTAATATCATCCATGTAAATACTTGAAATAACCGTACGGCCGGTAAAAAGTTTATCTATATCTTTTCTGTTAATACCCATTGTGCCTTTTTGTAAAAAAGTCCAACGATGCATGGCGAAGCGCCGTGAGTTGATTAAATCATAGAAATAGACATAATGTTTATTTAAATCAACGTAATAACGGAATTTAAGCTCCAGTGTGCCCAACCCGTGACTGTGGTCGTCCTGCGAACGGTTGATGCTTACCGCCTGATCAAATGCAGGCAGTAAAAGGGCGTCATCAAGATTATCGGTACACTGTGTAGCGGCGGTTTGCAGGGTACCATGTAGCGCCGGATAATTATGCCGGGTCAGGTTGACACCGTGCGTACCGTTAATAGCCTCAAAGGCGTCGCAAAACGCGCGGCGTTTTTCTGCGGTGACGGGGTCTCCCGGTGCTTCAAAAGTTCGCATCAAATGTGCGGCGATGCTCTGATTCTGGTACTTATCGTACAAAAACGACGAATCGGCTCTCTCCATGATATAACGCATATAGGCATTCATTGCCCTGTCGCTGGCAATAAGTTCGTAAATCAGGAAGGACGATGTCAAAACGATGACGCTTGCCGAGATAAAGTGCCTGAGCGCTTTATGATGCAAATTCATGATGAACTACAGCCCTGAAAGTCGGATGCGTTAGTTTACCATAGCGATGAGAATTCCTCTAATAGACTGTTTAAAAATAAAACGCGTTGATGTTATGGAATAAAAATCATTCTCGGTTTAATTACGGCAATAATTCGATGTGTTGATATTTTCAATGGTTATTAATGGTAGCGAAAGTAAATTTCAGGTAACGATGTTACGTTATTTCTTTTAAAAATAGGAAAACCATTATTATTACCGTGAAAGGAGCGTCGAGCGGTAAGGATAATCTATTTATTCTCTTATTCCTGTAGGGGGAATGATGAAAAAGTTGAAAGAAATGGCTGCTATCTCGCTTTTTACACTATTGGCTGCGGGTTTTTCCTCATCGGTTATGGCAGACGACCAGGCGCCTGAAAGAGTTCCAGTAGCTGAAGTTAAGCCCGTTGGTGAACATGTACACTGGTGTACTCTCTTTGATCCAGATGGTATGGAGTTGCCGCCGTTGCCAGGCATGGAATGGCCGTGGTGTTTGTAATATTAACGCAAAGGCATAGCGCTAACGAATCAATTTGTAACATAGGTCAGAACAGCTTTATTCATGCTATACGCGAATAATGATATCAGTTGCGAAGGGTGAACGTTAAGTTGCTAATAAACCTGCCCGTAATAACAACGGGCAGGTTTAGGGTTATGCACTTTGATTGGCGCTCTGTTTCTGAAACAATTCGCGGAATACCGGATAAATATCCTCCTGATCGCGAATATGCTGCATGGCGAAGTTATCGAACGTCGCCTGCAGATGTTCATACTCGCGCCATAAGGTCTGGTGGGCGCGGCGGGTAATCTCGATATAGCTGTAATAGCGCACTACCGGCAGCAGCTTTTTCGCCAGAATCTCATGACACAGCGGTGAATCGTCGGCCCAGTTATCACCGTCTGACGCTTGCGCCGCATAGATGTTCCACTGACCGGGGTCGTAGCGCTCTTTAACCACTTCGTCCATGAGTTTAAGCGCGTTGGAGACAATCGTCCCGCCGGTCTCTTGCGAATAAAAGAACTCATGTTCATCCACTTCCTTCGCCTGGGTATGGTGGCGGATATAAACCACTTCTACGTTCTTATACGTTCGGCTCAAAAACAGATAAAGCAGAATGTAAAAACGCTTGGCCATATCTTTGGTTGCCTGGTCCATCGAACCCGAGACGTCCATCAGACAGAACATCACCGCCTGGCTGGAGGGCTCAGGTCGTTTTTCATAATTTTTATAGCGTAAATCAAAAGTGTCGATAAACGGCACTCGCTCGATTTTAGCCCGTAGTTCGGCAATCTCCCGACGTAACCGCTCCTCTTCAAGCAGTTGCGCTGGTTCGCTTTTGCTGATGGTCTCCAGTTCCGTTTCCAGCGCGTGCAGTTCGCGGCGTTTTCCTGCCGTCATTGCTGTACGGCGCGCCAGAGAGTTTTGTAGCGAACGTACCACGCTGATATTGGCCGGTACGCCGTTTGAGGTGAAACCGGCGCGGTGAGTTTTATACTCGTTAAGCTGGCGATGCTGGTTTTTCTTCAGATTAGGCAGCGCTAAATCTTCAAAGAGCAGATCCAGATACTCATCTTTTGAAATCTGAAAAACAAACTCATCCTGGCCTTCGCCGTCCTGGCTGGCCTGACCTTGACCGCTGCCGGAACCGCCGCCGCCACCGCCTTGCGGACGCTCAATGCGATCATTCTGGATAAAGTGATCGTTACCCGGATGGACGCGATGGCGCAGACCGCCGCGCCCCTGATGAAACATCGGTTCGCTAATATCATCGGTTGGAATAGAGACGGACTCTCCGCTGTCGACATCGGTCACAGAGCGTTTATTAATCGCTTCGGAAATCGACTGCTTAATTTGTGCTTTATAACGGCGCAAAAAGCGCTGGCGATTCACCGTGCTTTTATTTTTGCCGTTAAGACGTCGGTCTATGAACCAGGTCATATGCCCCCCGTACTGCCAACTGAGCGCCTGTTCTGTCAGTGCCGGATAGCGCTAATGCTTAGCCAGTCTACAGAACATTACTTTGTAGGCCCGGTAAGCGCAAGCGCCACCGGGCATTAACATCACGACGATTTACGCACGCGCAGGTACCACTCGCACAGCAAACGAACCTGCTTACGGGTATACCCTTTTTCCATCATCCGATCGACAAAGTCGTCATGCTTTTTCTGCTCGTCAGTCGACGTTTTGGCGTTAAAAGAAATGACCGGCAACAGCTCTTCAGTATTAGAGAACATTTTTTTCTCAATCACCGTGCGCAGCTTCTCGTAACTGGTCCAGTTTGGATTACGGCCGCTATTGTTGGCTCTGGCGCGCAGGACAAAGTTTACTATCTCATTACGGAAATCTTTCGGGTTACTGATACCCGCTGGTTTTTCAATTTTTTCCAGTTCGGCGTTCAGCGACTCGCGATCGAACAGTTGACCGGTATCTGGGTCGCGATACTCCTGATCCTGAATCCAGAAATCCGCATAAGTCACGTAACGATCAAAAATGTTCTGCCCGTACTCAGAGTAAGATTCGAGATAGGCCGTCTGGATCTCCTTGCCGATAAATTCGGCGTATTTCGGGATCAGGTAGCCTTTCAGGAACTCCAGATAACGCTCAGCTTGCTCCTGCGGGAACTGCTCGCGCTCGATTTGTTGTTCCAGAACGTAGAACAGATGTACCGGGTTTGCCGCCACTTCTGTATGGTCGAAGTTGAATACGCGGGAGAGGATCTTAAAGGCGAATCGGGTGGAGAGACCGTTCATCCCTTCGTCCACACCCGCATAGTCGCGATACTCCTGGTACGATTTAGCTTTGGGGGCGGTATCTTTCAGGCTTTCACCGTCATAAACGCGCATTTTCGAGTAAATACTGGAATTTTCCGGCTCTTTCAGGCGGGAAAGAATCGAGAAGCGCGAAAGCGTTTCCAATGTGCCCGGCGCGCAGGGCGCATGAGCCAGCTCGCTATGATTAAGTAGTTTCTCGTAGATTTTGATCTCTTCGGAGATTCGCAGGCAATAAGGCACCTTCACAATATAGACACGGTCGAGGAACGCTTCGTTATTTTTATTGTTACGGAAAGTCACCCATTCAGATTCGTTTGAGTGGGCAAGTATGATGCCATTAAAGGGCAGGGCGGAAATACCTTCCGTGCCATTGTAGTTACCTTCCTGAGTTGCGGTCAGCAAGGGGTGCAGCACCTTAATAGGCGCTTTAAACATCTCGACGAACTCCATGATCCCCTGGTTAGCGCGGCACAGCGCGCCAGAGTAACCATACGCATCCGGATCGTTCTGGGCGTGATGTTCGAGTTTACGAATATCCACCTTGCCGACCAGCGCCGAAATATCCTGGTTGTTTTCATCGCCGGGTTCCGTTTTGGCGATGGCAATCTGCTCCAGAATGGAGGGCCAGACTTTCACCACGCGGAATTTAGTAATATCGCCGCCAAACTCATGCAGGCGTTTGGCCGCCCACGGGGACATAATCGTACCGAGATAGCGGCGCGGAATACCGTACTCTTTTTCCAGAATCTGCGCGTCTTCCTGCGGATTAAACAGGCATAACGGATGATCGTTGACCGGACTACGCTCGCCGTTGGCGCTTAAAACATAAATTGGCACGCGCTGCATTAGCGATTTTAGCCGTTCAGCGAGCGATGATTTGCCACCCCCCACAGGTCCCAGCAAATAGAGAATTTGCTTCTTCTCTTCCAGCCCTTGCGCCGCATGTTTCAGATAAGAGACAATCTGTTCAATCGCGTCTTCCATGCCGTAAAACTCTTCAAACGCAGGATAGCGAGCAATAACCCGGTTGGAGAAGAGTCGGGAAAGTCGGGGTTCCTGGGCAGTGTCGACCATATTAGGCTCGCCGATAGCCATTAATAGCCGCTCTGCCGCGTTGGCATAAGCACTGCGATCTTGCCGACAAATGGTAAGAAAATCCTGCAGTGTGAACTCTTCGTCCTTGGCAGCTTCGTAACGCTGGCGATAGTGATCGAATATATTCATGATATGCCATCCTTTCGTTTTTTCGCACATGTTAAGAGCCGTTCATATGAATAGTAGAGGCTCCCGGAAGAAGTAGACTGAACGCCGTCTCTGCTAAGGAAAAAAAGCAACTCTCATGCCATTTTATTGGTCAGAAGATCAACGTGTCCGGTGATACACCTTCTTAACATTAAGCGTAGATGGCATTTGCAAAACTTGCCTGTACGCGTCAGTGGATTTCGATGACATATCAATAACTCATCAGGTAGAAAAGGCTGGTGGATATCAGAAAAAGCGTTCCCGGTCACATAACGATCATCAGCCGATCATCTGAAAATAATCGGTGGTGGTGATATTAAACGGTTACATTGTGTAAAATAGTTGGGCTTACAGGTATTGGCGGTTACACTTTTGCCGCAGAACATTTGAATAAGGAATTATGGATTGTGACCAAACTTAAACTTCTGGCTCTTGGCGTGTTTATTGCAACATTCGCCAGCGTCGCGCACGCTGAAAGCAACCTGACGTTGGGCGCAGGCGTTGGTGTGGTTGAACACCCTTATAAAGATTACGATAGCGATGTTTATCCGATACCGGTCATCGCTTATGAAAGCGAAAACTTCTGGTTCCGTGGTCTGGGCGGCGGGTACTACTTGTGGAATGACAATGCCGATAAGTTGTCAATCATGGCATACTGGTCCCCGATGTACTTCAAACCGGGCGACAGCGATGACCATCAGTTGCGTCGTCTGGACAGGCGTAAAAGTACTATGATGGCGGGCGTTTCTTACGCGCACCACACCCAGTATGGATTCCTGCGTACCTCACTGGCAGGGGATACGTTAGATAACAGTAACGGTATTGTCTGGGATCTGGCCTGGCTGTATCGGTATACCAATGGCGGGCTGACCTTAACGCCAGGTATCGGGGTTGAATGGAATAGCGAGAACCAGAACGATTACTATTATGGCGTATCACGTAAAGAATCTTCGCGTAGCGGCCTGCGCGGCTATAACCCGAACGATAGCTGGAACCCGTATCTTGAACTGAGCGCTAACTATAATTTCGCCGGTAACTGGAGCGTATATGGTACTGCGCGCTACACCCGCCTGTCGGATGAAATTACCGACAGCCCGATGGTGGATAAATCCTGGACCGGTATCCTTTCTACTGGCGTGACCTATAGATTCTGATTGATTGAATTTGCCGGAAAAACCATGACAAAGCCTGCGTTATGCGGGCTTTGTGCTGTCTGAAACGCGAACATGGCGGCTTGCATAAATGCGCTGTTGACCGGGTATGGCGCAGCCTTACGTGATTTATACTTTGTTACATCAATTTAAAAAACTAGCCTTTTATATGAAAAATCCAGGTTATTACAACTGCACTAACAATTAGCGTAATAATTGTTGCAATGCTGGCTGATATCGCCCTGTCACGTCCCGCTTATGCTATACCCATTCTTCACAGCGAGTAAGACGAATGAGCATAGTATTCAATACCGTGGCCAAGCCCAGCGGCAGTCTGTGTAACTT
Source organism: Salmonella sp. 32100201201700099SM (assembly GCF_017572645.1). NCBI lineage: Bacteria > Pseudomonadati > Pseudomonadota > Gammaproteobacteria > Enterobacterales > Enterobacteriaceae > Salmonella > Salmonella sp. 32100201201700099SM. Next base: position 68,303 of record NZ_JAGERQ010000001.1, read on the forward strand.
ATCCTGCAAGTACTGTTTCTATCTTGATAAACCCCGGGGCCAGCGCGTCATGTCTGACGATGTGCTGGAGACGTATATCCGCCGGGTAATTGATGATACGCCATTATCAGAGGTCTCGTTTTGTTGGCAGGGGGGAGAGCCGACGCTATGCGGTCTTTCTTTTTATCAAAAAGTGGTGTGCTTGCAGCAACGCTATGCCAACGGCAAAACTATTTACAACAGTCTGCAAACCAATGGCGTATTAATCAATGAAGAGTGGGCGGCTTTCTTTGCGCAGCACCAGTTCCTGATTGGTATATCGATTGATGGGCCGCAAGTCGTTCATGATAATTACCGGAGAACGCCGTCAGGGCGGGCGTCTTTTTCCCGAGTCGTTAATGCTATCCGCCTTCTGCAGGCAAATGATGTCGAGTTCAATACGCTCACTGTCGTGAATGATGCATCATGCCGTCATGGCAACGCTATTTATCATTTTTTGACGCAGGAACTGGAAAGTAAACACCTGCAATTTATTCCCATTGTTGAGCCGCTCGCGCAAAAAGCGCAGCGTTCTTTGACGTTATCTGACAATGAGGATTCGCCTTCGCTGATGCCCTTTTCCGTCACGCCTGAAGGGTGGGGCGCCTTTATGTGCGATGTTTTTGATCAATGGATACGTCACGATGTCGGACGCATATTCGTACAGCTTTTTGACAACTTACTTGGCGTCTGGATGGGGGAGCTCGCCACGCTTTGTACGATGCAGTCGACCTGCGGGCAAAGTTTGCTGGTGGAGCAGAATGGCGACGTGTTTAGCTGCGACCATTTTGTTTTTCCCGCCTATAAACTGGGCAATCTGCAGCAACACTCTTTAGAAGAAATGGCGGCCTCTCCTTTTCAGCAGCAGTTTGGCGCGGCTAAAGCAAACCTTTCCTCACGCTGCCAGAACTGTACGTGGTGCTTTGCCTGTCACGGCGGTTGTCCGAAACATCGAATTTGTATGGACGGCGGCGAACGGCAAAATTATCTCTGTAAAGGATATCTGGAGTTCTTTCACCATGTGACGCCCTATATGAATGTGATGCGTCAATTATTACTGAATCAGCGACCCGCCGCGCATATTACCCGCATCGTCGACATGATTGCGGATGACGTTCGTCAGTGACAAGAAAATAGCCCCCTTGCGCGGTATGATGCCGGACATTACCGTAGGGTCTAAGAGTCCTGTATTGTTTTACCGTCGAGTGACATTGAAAAGGAAATGAAATCAGTGAAAAACGTAACGTTTTGCGGGCAGGTGACGCTTCCTGCCATCGGACAGGGAACATGGTATATGGGCGAGCGCGCGGATCAACGTCAGCGCGAGGTTTCGGCGCTGCGCGCGGGGCTGGATTTGGGGTTACGCCTTATTGATACGGCGGAAATGTATGCCGACGGCGGGGCGGAAAAGGTCGTGGGCGAGGCGCTGGCAGGGCGACGCGATGAGGCATTTCTGGTGTCAAAAGTGTACCCGTGGAACGCTGGCGGCCAGAAGATAGTTGCCGCCTGTGAGGAAAGCCTGCGTCGTCTGAAAACAGATTATCTCGATCTCTATCTATTGCACTGGGCCGGAAGCTTTTCATTCGAAGAGACCGTTGAAGGTATGGAGCGGCTAATCGCGCAGGGGAAAATTCGCCGTTGGGGAGTTTCTAATCTTGATTATGACGATATGCAGGCGCTGTGGCGCATCCCCGGGGGACAGCAATGCGCGACAAATCAGGTGCTCTATCATCTGGCGTCACGCGGTATTGAGTATGATTTATTGCCGTGGTGTCAACAACAGCGAATGCCAGTGATGGCCTATAGCCCGCTGGCGCAGGCTGGCCGGTTACGTAGCGGTTTACTGAATCATCCGGTGGTGAATGAAATTGCGCAAGCGCATAACGCTACGGCGGCGCAAATCTTACTGACGTGGGTGATTGCGCATCCGGGCGTGATGGCGATCCCGAAAGCCGGAAGTACAGAACACGTGAAGCAAAATGCGGCGGCGCTTGAGATCGCCTTGTCAGCAAACGAACTTGCCTTACTGGACAACGCCTGGCCTGCGCCAAAGGGGAAAACCGCGTTGGATATGGTGTGACGCCGGATAAAATGTGTAAGCGCCGCCATCCGGCAGGTCATGCCTGATGGCGGCTGACGCCTTTCAGATCCTATAGCAACGCCATTATCCATTCACTTTTAGCGTTTAGCGACGCAGATAGTCTGCGCCAGACGAGAGGGTTTTTCTTCTGTGGCTTGTTGCGGCGCAGTAGCGTAAACCGTTTCAACGCAGACAAACGTTTTATAGCCGTCATCCGGCATGTCGCCCATGCTAACGGACAACGCCGGGCCAGGGTTCCAGCCTACGACGTTAAGGTGATGGTGGTGGACCACATCAATCGTGCGGTTTAATGTCGCATCGTGGATCACGCTACATGCTTCAGGATTGAGGTAAACGCGATCGGTACGGTCCGGAAAGGTTTGTATACCGTCGGTCAGGACACCTTCTTTAGCGTCGTTAACTTTATCAATAAACCGATCGCCGAGTCCGCTGACCTTAACGTTGGCGATGTCGCCAACGTTAAAATAGCTGTGGAGCGCGGATGTGGTTGCAAACTCGCCATGCGCTTCCAGTTCAATTTCACAGGTTTTGCCCACTTTAAAACGTGCCAGCAGCGTGAAATCGTGCGGCCAGTATTTCCGGGTGGCCTCACTGCTTTGCAGCTCAAATGTCAGCATTACGCCATTATCATCTTCATTATGCGCTTTTAGCGCCCACGGTAGATTACGCGCAAAGCCGTGTGACGGCAGACCCTGTTGAGCCGCAGGTCCAAACCAGGGCCAGCAGATCGGTACACCGCCGCGTAGCGCCACGCCGGTTTTGAAAGGCGTATTATTACTGAGCCACAATACCTCTTCCTCGCCAACGGGTTTCCAGGAGAGAAGGTGCGCGCCCTGTAATGCAAAAGAGGCTTTAACCTGCGGATGGTCAACGACGATCAGATCCAGGTCATCAAGCTGACGACGGGAAAGGACAGGGGTAAGCTGTTCGATAACCGGGAGGGCAAAAATTTTATTAATCATTACGCAATCCTCTTAACCCTAAATAATTCGAGTTGCATGACAAGGCGCTTGTGCCTTGACCAGTGCTTGCGCTGGCCCGTAGAGGCGAGGCCGCAGGCCGAGTAACGCGGCAAGTGAACGACAAATTCATCGGGAACGAATTTGAACAACCGTAGGTAACCTTCGGTCAGGGGCATCCCTGATTCATCCCGATAAGTTCGACTTCCGTCAGTGATTCGGGTGAGAAAGCATAGCCAACACACCTGCAACTTGAAGTATGACGGGTATATCTTTAAGCAAAAAAAAGAGCGACCTGAGTCGCTCTTACCAATGACTGTGTCATCTCAACTTATTTGGAGATGTGAGCAATCAGGTCCAGTACTTTGTTGGAGTAACCGGTTTCGTTATCGTACCAGGAGACCAGTTTCACGAAGTTGTCGTTCAGCGCGATGCCTGCTTTAGCATCGAACACGGAAGTGCATACTTCGCCGTTGAAATCGGTAGATACAACGTCGTCTTCGGTGTAACCCAGAACGCCTTTCATTTCGCCTTCGGCAGCAGCTTTAACAGCAGCTTTGATCTGCTCGTAGGTAGCCGCTTTTTCCAGACGAACGGTCAGGTCAACAACGGATACGTTCGGAGTCGGAACGCGGAACGCCATACCAGTCAGTTTGCCATTCAGTTCCGGCAGTACTTTACCTACCGCTTTAGCAGCGCCAGTAGAGGACGGGATGATGTTCTGAGATGCGCCGCGGCCGCCGCGCCAGTCTTTGTGAGACGGGCCGTCAACGGTTTTCTGGGTTGCGGTAGTCGCGTGAACAGTAGTCATCAGACCTTCGATGATGCCGAAGTTGTCGTTGATAACTTTAGCCAGCGGCGCCAGGCAGTTGGTGGTGCAGGAAGCGTTGGAAACGATGTCCTGGCCTTCGTATTTGTCAAAGTTAGCGCCTTTAACAAACATTGGGGTGTTGTCTTTAGACGGACCCGTCAGAACCACTTTTTTCGCGCCAGCGGTGATGTGTTTACGCGCGGTTTCGTCAGTCAGGAAGATACCGGTAGCTTCAGCCACTACGTCAACACCAACTTCGTCCCATTTCAGGTTAGCCGGATCGCGTTCAGCGGTAACACGGATTTTTTTACCGTTAACGATCAGATGACCGTCTTTCACTTCAACAGTACCGTCGAAACGGCCGTGAGTGGAGTCATATTTCAGCATGTATGCCATGTACTCTGCGTCTAACAGGTCGTTGATTGCAACGATCTCGATGTCAGAACGTTTCTGAGCAGCACGGAAAACAATGCGACCGATACGGCCAAAACCGTTGATACCTACTTTGATAGTCATATATTCCACCAGCTATTTGTTAGTGAATAAAAGGTTGCCTGTAAAATTACAAAAACCTTACGCAGCGTCAAGCGGAATCGTGTCAATCATTGCGACAAATCAATCCTCTGCACAACCTTTGCGCGGCTGATTCGCCTCACTCTTCCTTTCAGCTTGAAACCACATGGGGGCGCCGCCCCGAATTTTAAAGGGCAACCGAGATAATAATGTGACATCAGTCACGATTCGTGAGCCGCCATTTCGCAATGATCAAGTTTAGAACAAAAGTTGGTACTGAGGTGTTAATGTTTTGTTAGAATCGGTCAGGCAATGTGAGCACGTTTAAAGTGAGATGTGAGCAAATGGCTAACCAACCTTCAGCAGAAGAACTCAAGAAAAAATTGTCCGAAATGCAATTCTATGTGACGCAGGATCGTGGCACAGAACCGCCATTTACCGGACGCCTGCTACATAATAAACGCGATGGGGTTTATCACTGCCTGGTCTGTGATACGCCGCTTTTTCACTCCCACACCAAATACGATTCAGGCTGCGGCTGGCCTAGCTTTTACCAGCCTGTCAGCGAAGAGGCGATTCGTTACATAGACGATTTTTCTCATGGCATGCAGCGTGTCGAAATTCGTTGCGGTAACTGCGATGCGCATCTCGGACACGTTTTCCCGGACGGGCCGCAGCCAACCGGTGAGCGCTATTGCGTTAACTCGGCCTCGCTGGCCTTTTCTGACGAGAAAAACGGCGATCAACTGAAAGGCTGAAAAAACGATTCAGCAAATTATTCCACAGGAGCGGACACATCATGAATCTTGATGAGATCATTAACAGCATGACGCCGGAAGTGTATCAACGTTTATCCACCGCCGTTGAGCTGGGTAAATGGCCGGATGGCGTGGCGTTGACGCCGGAACAGAAAGAAAACAGCCTGCAACTGGTGATGCTATGGCAGGCGCGGCACAATACCGAAGCGCAACATATGACGATCGATACTCACGGTCAGATGGTGATGAAAAGCAAGCAGCAGTTCAAAGCGGATTTCGGTATTACGTCAAAGCCGATTGCGACATTGAAAATGCAGTAACGGCAGCCGGATAAGAGGTAGTCGCCATCCGGTGGTTTAATTGCCAATGCGTTGTGCTTACCGGGCCTGCTCATTGCTGTCAGGCACAGGCCCGCCATATTTTTACCCATTACGCTTAATGTCCAGCGAGTCCGCCAACTGTTTCGCTAACTGATTATTGTCATTGGCGGCCTATTCCCAGAACATTGCGCCGGCCAGCCCGCGCTTTTTAATCTGTTTCGTTAGAAGCGCTCTCCAGCCTGCGTTGAGCTTTGCCTGGTAGCGACGCTGACGTGACGTATCCGGCCCAAAGATCTATGCAATGGTCTCACCGTTGCGTGATGTATTGACCGGATACGATACCTGCTCCGCTACCTGGCGATAGCCTGGCCCTGCGTCTCTTCCCAGTCTGCCAGCGTATACAGCGTTGCGCCTGCCGCCGCCATCTCCATAAACGCGTGTGCGCTATCCTGCGGGTGAATATTCACGCCGCGACAGCCATCGGTGATAACGTTAACGGCATAGCCCAACTCTAGCGCATCCAGCACCGTAAATTTTACGCAGTAATCGGTCGCCAACCCCATCACGATAAGCTCGGTAACGTCATGCTCGCGAAGCCAGGTATCAAGGGTAGTTTTCTGCCGATGTTCGTTGTCAAAAAACGCGCTGTAGCTATCAATCAGCGGGTTTTCACCCTTATAGATACAGGCGTCAATCGCATGTTGGTTAAGCAGGGGATGTAACGCCGCGCCGTCGGTATGTTGAACGCAGTGATCCGGCCAGAGCGTTTGCGGCAGCCCGTCCAGCTTTCCCTGTCTATAGGGTTCCGCCTGATGCTGGCTGGCGAAGCTGCCATGCTGCGCGGGATGCCAGTCCTGGCTGGCCAGCACCGGAATCTGCCGGGGCTGGCACCAGTCAATAAGAGCGTTGGCGATGTCGATGGTGCTGTCGCCTTCCGCTACAGCCAGCGCGCCGCCGGCGCAAAAGTCATTTTGCAAGTCGACCAGTAATAAGGCCCGGTTTGTCATTATCTTCTCCTTGTCGTCGGGATTTTTTAATCATCCGGCGTCAATTCACCACGCAAGTTTTGCGCCATCGCGCTACGAATCGCCTGAGTGTCCAGATCCTGGCTTAACAAATAATGCAGTTTGGTTAAGGTAGCTTCGACGGTCATATCGGCACCGCCAATCACGCCAGCGTGCGCCAGCGCATTACCGGTAGCGTACCCGCCCATATTGACTCGCCCTGACATGCATTGCGTCAGGTTAACCACCACGATGCCGCGCGAACTGGCCTCTTTCAGCTCCTGTAAAAACGCTTTATTTTGCGGCGCGTTGCCTACGCCATAAGAGCGCAGAATCAGCGCTTTTACCGGCTGACGCAGAAAGTTACGTACTACCTCGGCGGAAATCCCCGGATAAATCGTCACTACGCCTATCGGCTGCGGCGTAATAGGGTGAACGATTAATTCACCAGAACCGTAGGGCGCGGGAGGCGTATTTAAACGGCGAATGTGAATTCCTGCTTCCAGCAAGGGCGGCAGATTAGGAGAGGCAAAAGCGTCAAAACCATCCGCATGGGCTTTGGTCGTGCGATTGCCGCGGAACAGACGATTATTAAAAAACAGCGTTACTTCATTAATAGGATAGTTGGCGGCGACATAAAGCGCATTCAGCAAATTAATTTGCCCGTCGGAGCGCAGCTCAGCCAGCGGAATTTGTGACCCTGTCACAATGACCGGTTTGCCCAGATTTTCCAGCATGAAAGAGAGCGCCGATGCGGTAAACGCCATCGTGTCGGTGCCGTGCAGAATAACAAAACCGTCATACTCATCGTAGTGCGCTTTGATATCTGCAGCGATATGCTGCCAGTCTTCCGGCGTCATATCTGATGAATCCATCAGCGGGGCATATTCATGGATGGTAAAATCCGGCATCTCCGGGCGGTGGAATTCCGGCATCAGCGCCAGTTGACGCTGAAGGTGCCCGGACACCGGGATATACCCTTTATCTGAGCGCTGCATACCGATAGTGCCGCCGGTATAGGCAACGTAAATTGATTTCTTTTGCATGATAATGTTCAGTCGTGTCGCGAAGGACGTATTAATGATTATCGGATGGCGGCTATGAGCAGACGCCGCCATCCGGTATGGCTATTGATGAAGCATTAGCGAACGTTCGCGCAAGTCAAACAGAACGCATAACGGTTTTGCGGATCGTTAAATGCCGCCAGTTTATCCCCCTCGGCCTTCACCGTGTTGGCGGCGGAAACGAGCGGCGCCGGGAGCATCGCCTGAATGGCCTCCGGCAGCATGGCGCGTACTGATCCGGTCATACTGTCCATGACCATATCAAGGACCGTCGGTTCGTCCTGATAGTAATCAAGATGCCACTGTTTCAGTTTCGCCAGCTCCGCCGCTTTGGCGACGGCGTCGTCAAAGTCGCCGAGACTGTCCACCAGACCATTGGCTTTCGCGTCTTCTCCGGTCCAGACATGGCCTTGAGCGATTTTGTCAATCTGCTCCGGCGTACGCTTACGCGCGTCTGCCACCAGCGTGATAAAGCGTTTGTAGCCGTACTCAATACTGAGTTGCATCATCTGCTGCACTTCCGGTGACAGCGCTTTGGTCATCGAAATATCCGCCAGCGGCGAGGTGGAAACGCCGTCGCTGTGTACGCCAATCGACGACAGGCTGTTTTCTACCGTATTAATTACGCCGAAAATGCCAATTGAACCCGTCAGCGTGCTGGGGCTGGCCACGATATAGTTTGCCGGCGTAGAGATCCAGTAACCGCCGGAGGCCGCCATGCCGCCCATTGAGACCACCACCGGTTTGCCAGCCGCTCTTGCCGCCGCCAGTTCGGCGCGGATAACTTCGGAGGCGTTGACGCTACCGCCTGGGCTATTGACGCGCAGCACAATCGCTTTCACTTTAGGATCAAGGCGTGCGTCGCGGATCTGCGATGCCGTAGTGTCGCCGCCGACATTCCCTGGCGTTTCTTCGCCATCCATAATCGCGCCATTGGCGAAAATAACCGCAATAGTACCGCCGGTATCCGCAGGCGTTTTCAGCGAATAATCGTAATAGCTGATCGCGCGATAGTTATTTTCGGTTTTACTCCAGCCAAACTGCTTCGTCAGCGCTTTTTCAACATCTGCGCTGGAGGCGAGGGCGTCCACCAGTTTATGGTCGAGCGCATATTTGGCGGTGTCGCCGCCCACGCTGGTTAACCCGTCGATAATAGCCTGCGCGCCGGGGAAGAGTTGTTGCGGCGAAATCTGGCGATTGGCAGAAACGGTATGCAGGTAGTTCTGCCACAGTTCGCCTATCCAGCGGCTGTCGGCCTCGCGGGCGGCGGGCGACATATCGTCGCGGATAAACGGCTCGACGGCGGATTTATAGGTGCCGACCCGGAAAACGTGGGTAGAGACTTTCAGTTTATCCAGCAGCGTTTTGTAGTACAGGCCATTCGTAGCGAAGCCGTGAAGATCTACCTGACCCTGTGGGGAAAGCCAAATTTTATTAGCGAAACTGGCGAGGTAATACTGACCCTGGCTGTAGTTTTCACCCACGGCAAAAACCGGTTTGCCGCTGTCGCGGAATTCGCGCAGCGCTTTACCGATATAGCGCATTGACGGCTGATCGGCGCCGGTGAAGTTTTTCAGATCCAGAACGATACCCGTGATGTTACGGTCATCTTTCGCCTGACGAATAGCGTTGACGATGTCAAACAGGGAGTTTTCCTGCAGACGGTCGGAGCTGGCGCCAAATAACTGGCGACCCAGCGCGCCCAGACGGTGATTGGTAGACGGTTTATCCACAATGACGCCGGAAATATCCAGCAGCAGAGCGCCGCGCGCGGTTTGCTCACTGTTGCTGCCGTTACCGATCTGCATCCAGATCCCAACGCCCACCAGAACCAAAAAAATAAAGAACAGGTTGAGTACCATTTCACGGACGAAGTTCAACACTCGCCACGTCCATTTAAAAAATCCGGCAATAAATCGCCACAGGGTTCGCATGTATTCTCCCTATCAGAGTAACAACGCTTATACCTTGGTGAGGATAAAGCATTAAGATGTGGCTATCGTAATGACCCATCAGGCAGTTGTCAGCAGGAATCACTGCCTGCGCTGTAACAAAATCCGCTCCCGTGTTAATTTTGTGAATAAATATCATTGCTGGAGTTAATCAAATGGATGCACTAGAACTGCTGGTCAACCGTCGTAGCGCCTCTCGTCTCGCAGAACCGGCGCCTGTCGGAGAGCAATTACAGAACATTCTGCGGGCGGGAATGCGTGTTCCCGATCATAAATCTCTACAGCCGTGGCGTTTTTTTGTGATTGAAGGAGAGGGGCGCGACCGCTTCAGCGCCGTGCTTGAACAAGGCGCTGTCGCTGCCGGGGGGGATGAGAAAGCGATAGAAAAAGCGCGTAATGCGCCGTTTCGCGCGCCGCTGATCATTACCGTGGTGGCGAAATGCGAAGAAAACCATAAGGTTCCGATGTGGGAACAGGAGATGTCTGCCGGATGCGCGGTGATGGCGATGCAAATGGCGGCGATTGCGCAAGGGTTTAATGGTATCTGGCGTAGCGGCGCATTAACGGAGAGCGCTATTGTGCGGGAAGCCTTTGAGTGCCGCCCGCAGGATAAAATTGTTGGTTTTCTCTATCTCGGCACGCCGCAGCTCAAAGCGTCAACGACGATCAGTACCCCCGACCCCACGCCGTTTGTGCGTTATTTCTGACGCTGAGGGATAAAACTGTCTGGATTCTGAGCAAAGGCGCGGTAATTCAGACAGTGATACTTACCACATCAGGGAATGAGCGCTACCATAGCGCGAATGCAATGACAGGAGATGTCCATGAGCGAGCAAGCCATTCGTTTAACGCAATACAGCCACGGCGCTGGTTGCGGTTGTAAAATTTCCCCTAAAGTGCTGGAGACTATCCTGCATAGCGAGCAGGCGAAGTTCGTCGACCCGAATCTGTTGGTGGGTAATGAAACCCGCGATGATGCGGCGGTTTACGATCTGGGTAATGGCACCAGTATTATCAGCACCACCGACTTCTTTATGCCGATAGTCGATAACCCGTTTGATTTTGGCCGCATTGCGGCAACAAACGCCATCAGCGATATTTTTGCGATGGGCGGCAAACCGATTATGGCGATCGCGATCCTTGGCTGGCCGATTAATACCCTGTCGCCCGATATTGCGCGTGAAGTGACCGAGGGGGGGCGCTTTGCCTGCCGTCAGGCCGGTATCGCGCTGGCGGGCGGACACTCTATTGACGCCCCGGAGCCGATCTTTGGTCTCGCGGTCACAGGCGTAGTGCCGACCGAACGGGTGAAGAAAAACAGTACCGCGCAGGCGGGATGCAAACTCTTTCTGACCAAACCGTTGGGGATTGGCGTGTTGACCACCGCCGAGAAAAAATCGCTGCTTAAACCTGAACATCAGGGGCTGGCGACGGAAGTCATGTGTCGGATGAACGTTGCTGGCGCGGCGTTTGCCAATATCGATGGCGTAAAAGCCATGACTGACGTTACCGGTTTTGGCCTGCTGGGGCACCTGAGCGAGATGTGCCAGGGCGCAGGCGTGCAGGCGCTGCTTTGCTATCAGGACATCCCTAAACTGCCGGGCGTGGAAGAGTATATTGCTCTGGGCGCCGTACCGGGCGGCACAGATCGCAACTTCGCCAGCTATGGTCATCTGATGGGCGACATGTCGCGTGAAGTTCGTAGCCTGCTGTGCGATCCGCAAACGTCAGGCGGTCTGTTGTTGGCGGTAACGCCGGACGCCGAAGACGATGTTAAAGCCACCGCGGCGGAATTTGGTATCGATCTGACCGCGATTGGCGAACTGGTCGAGGCCCGCGGCGGTCGCGCTATGGTTGAGATTCGTTAACCTGATGCGGTTGTTTATTGCCGAAAAACCGAGTCTGGGGCGCGCCATTGCGGATGTGCTGCCAAAACCGCACCGTAAAGGCGATGGTTTTATTGAGTGCGGAAACGGGCAGGTCGTCACCTGGTGTATTGGTCATTTGCTGGAACAGGCGCAGCCGGATGCGTATGACAGCCGTTATGCGCGCTGGAATCTGGCTGACCTGCCTATCGTGCCGGAAAAATGGCAGCTTCAGCCTCGTCCTTCCGTCACCAAACAGCTCAATGTGATTAAGCGCTTTTTGCATCAAGCCGGTGAAATTATTCACGCCGGCGACCCGGATCGCGAAGGACAGCTTCTGGTTGATGAAGTGCTGGATTATCTCCAGCTTCCTGCCGAAAAGCGCCAGCAGGTGCGGCGTTGTCTGATAAACGACCTTAACCCGCAGGCGGTCGAGCGTGCTATCGACAGGCTGCGAGCGAACAGCGACTTCGTGCCGCTGTGCGTCTCCGCGCTGGCGCGAGCGCGAGCGGACTGGCTGTATGGCATTAATATGACCCGCGCTTACACGATCCTGGGCCGTAATGCCGGCTATCAGGGCGTGTTATCCGTGGGACGCGTGCAGACGCCGGTACTGGGGCTGGTGGTGCGGCGAGACGAAGAGATTGAGAACTTCGTCGCCAAAGACTTCTTTGAAGTGAAGGCGCACATCGTTACGCCTGCCGACGAGCGTTTTACCGCTATCTGGCAGCCGAGCGAGGCGTGCGAACCTTATCAGGATGAAGAGGAGCGCTTGCTTCATCGTCCGCTGGCGGAGCATGTAGTGAACCGAATCAACGGTCAGCCCGCGCTGGTAACCAGTTATAATGATAAACGGGAATCAGAATCCGCGCCGCTGCCGTTTTCGCTCTCGACGCTACAGATTGAAGCCGCTAAACGCTTTGGCCTGAGCGCGCAAAACGTGCTTGATATTTGTCAGAAGCTATATGAAACCCACAAACTGATTACCTATCCGCGTTCCGACTGCCGTTATCTGCCGGAAGAACACTTTGCCGGACGGCAGGCGGTCATGAACGCGATTAGCGTCCACGCCCCGGATTTATTGCCGCAGTCTGTGGTTAATCCTGATACGCGCAATCGCTGCTGGGATGACAAAAAAGTGGATGCGCACCACGCGATTATCCCGACGGCGCGCAGTTCTTCTGTCCATCTGACGGAAAACGAAGCGAAAGTGTACACCCTGATTGCGCGTCAGTATCTGATGCAGTTCTGCCCGGACGCGGTGTTTCGTAAATGCGTTATTGAACTGGAAATCGCCAAAGGAAAATTTGTCGCCAAAGCGCGTTTTCTGGCGGAGGCCGGATGGCGGACGTTACTGGGCAGTAAAGAGCGCGACGAGGAAAACGACGGTACGCCGCTGCCGGTTGTCGCCAAAGGTGATGAGTTGCTGTGTGAAAAGGGGGAAGTGGTCGAGCGCCAAACCCAGCCGCCGCGTCATTTCACCGATGCGACATTGCTTTCCGCGATGACCGGAATTGCCCGCTTCGTGCAGGATAAAGATCTGAAAAAGATCCTGCGCGCGACCGATGGGCTGGGGACGGAGGCCACGCGCGCCGGGATTATCGAACTGCTGTTCAAACGTAGCTTTCTGACCAAAAAAGGGCGCTACATTCATTCTACCGATGCTGGCAAAGCGTTAATACATTCGCTGCCGGAAATGGCGGCCCGTCCAGATATGACCGCGCACTGGGAATCTGTTTTGACGCAAATCAGCGAAAAACAGTGCCGTTACCAGGATTTTATGCAACCGCTGGTCGGCACGTTATATCAGCTGATCGAGCAGGCTAAGCGCACGCCGGTGAAGCGCTTCAGAGGGATAGTCGCGCCAGGCGGTGGAGACAAGAAAAAGAGCGCGCCGCGTAAGCGAGCGGGCAAAAAAAGCCCGCCTGCTGAGGAGACAGGCCGTCAGACCGAATAAGCGTAAAGCTATCTGGCCTGACGACGGGATTAAATGACGCCCTGCGCCAGCATGGCGTCGGCGACTTTCACGAAACCGGCGATGTTGGCGCCCTGAACGTAGTTGGTATGCTTATTATCGCCGCCGTACTCGACACAGGCGTGGTGGATATCCAGCATAATGTGATGCAGACGGGCGTCCACTTTCTCGGCTTTCCAGCTCAACCGCGCGGCGTTCTGCGCCATTTCCAGACCTGATGTCGCCACGCCGCCCGCGTTGGCGGCTTTACCCGGCGCAAACAGTACGCCCGCCTCAAGGAAGAGATCGGTCGCTTCAATCGTGGTTGGCATATTTGCCCCTTCCGCCACGGCTTTTACGCCATTGGCAATCAGTATGCGCGCGGCATCAACGTCCAGTTCGTTCTGCGTCGCACATGGCAGGGCGATATCCACCGGTACGCTCCAGGGCTGCTGGCCTTCCAGATAGGTTAAGCCAAACTCACGGGCGTAGTCAGCGACGCGACCGTCACGGCTGGCTTTAATTTCACACAGACGCGCCAGCTTCTCTGGCGTGAAGCCACTTTCATCGACCACCGTCCCGCTCGAATCCGACGCGGTAACCACGCGCGCGCCAAAGGCCATCGCTTTCTCAATGGCGTATTGCGCTACGTTGCCGGAGCCGGACACGGCGACGCGCATCCCTTCGAAACCGAGACCATGACGTTTAAGCATTGCTTCGGTGAAGTAGACCAGGCCATAGCCCGTCGCCTCCGGGCGAATCAGGCTGCCGCCGAAGGAAAGCCCTTTGCCGGTGAAGACGCAGGCGCTGTTATTGGAAAGCTTGCGCATCATTCCCGCCATAAAGCCCACTTCGCGCCCGCCCACGCCGATATCCCCGGCAGGCACGTCGGTATCCGGCCCTAAATGGCGATACAGTTCAGTCATCAGCGCCTGGCAGAAACGCATCACTTCGCCTTCGCTTTTCCCTTTCGGATCGAAATCGCTGCCGCCTTTACCGCCGCCCATCGGCAACGTGGTGAGAGCATTTTTAAAGGTTTGCTCAAAGCCGAGGAACTTAAGGATGGAAAGGTTTACCGAAGGATGGAAGCGCATACCGCCTTTATAGGGGCCGATAGCAGAGTTGAACTGCACGCGCCAGGCGCGATTTACCTGCACCTGGTTTTTGTCGTCCAGCCACACTACGCGAAACTGAATTACGCGCTCTGGTTCAACCAAACGTTCCAGTAAAGACATGTGGCGGTAACGGGGGTTTTGTTCAAGAAACGGCCACAGGGTGGTCATGACTTCACGGACGGCTTGCGCGAACTCGGTTTGATGCGGGTCGCGCTTTTGTACATGGTTGAGGAACGATTCCAGAGAACATGTCTGATCCATAGATATAAAAACCTCTTATATATTAATGTGGTTGTATTTGCGTTTTATCAGAATATGTATTTGCAGTTTTCGACTATACCATCAGCAATGTGACGGTAAGCAAGAAAAAAATGACGCTGCTAAGTAAATTCATAACGGGGCGAGGGTCATAACTAAAAGCGATGACAAAAGAGGATTAAAGTTTTCACGGCGGCTTACCGTTATACTGAGAATATACCTGGAAAAATAAGGAAATCCTATGCGCCGAAGCCTCGTGGTCGCCGTGATGGCGATAATGCCAATGGTCGGGCTGGCAAACCAAAACAGTCGTCCTGATATTCAGGTGAATGTCCCGCCGGAAGTTTTCAGCACGCGCGGTCAGTCATCCCAGCCCTGCATTCAGTGCTGCGTTTACCAGGATCAGAATTACTCCGAAGGCGCGGTAATAAAAGTGGAAGGCGTCGTGCTCCAGTGCCAGCGTGACGAAAAAACCATCAGCACAAATCCGTTAGTCTGGCGTCGCGTAAAGCCATAAACGCCTGCAATAGCGGAATATCCGCCGGGGCGAGGGGGTATTCCAGCGCCTCTTCCGGCGTACACCAGGCTAAGGCCTGATGTTCCAGCGCACGTATCAGACCGTTAAACGCAGGCACATGCCAGGCGTGCAAATGAATTCGTCGGCCAGACGCGTCGCGTTGATGGCTGGCGATATAGACGCCGGGCGTGGCGTCAATCCCTAACTCTTCGCGTAGCTCGCGGATAAGCGCCTGCGGTTGGGTTTCGCCGGGTTCGACTTTACCGCCGGCAAACTCCCATAAACCGGCTTGATCCGCATGAACTGAGCGCTGGGCCAGCAGTATTTTGCCGTCGCGTTCAATGATGGCGGCAACAACATCGAGTTTTTTTATCATTGTCGTTAAGGTCGTTATTCCTGCCGGGAAGCGTCGCGCTATCCCGGCCTTACGGTTAATCAGATAGCGGAATCAAACACGAAACGTCGCCCAGACCGGCGCATGGTCGGAGGGTTTTTCCATACTGCGAATGTCGTAGTCTATACCGGTTTCTGCGCAACGTTCCGCCAGCGGAGCGCTTGCCAGCAAGAGGTCAATGCGCAGTCCGCGATTATCCACGAAACCTTTTGAACGGTAATCAAACCACGAAAATTTATCCATCGTTTGCGGATTTGCCTGACGGAACGTGTCCACTAATCCCCACTTCAGTAACCGCGACATCCATTCACGCTCCTCCGGCAGGAAGGAGCATTTACCGGTACGCAGCCAGCGTTTGCGGTTCTCTTCGCCGATGCCAATATCCAGGTCGGTCGGGCTGATATTCATGTCGCCCATAATTAATACCGGATTATCGCACTTGAGTTCCGTTTCAAGATAGTTTTGCAAGTTCTGATAAAACTGCGCTTTCGCGGGGAACTTCAACGGATGATCCCGGCTTTCCCCCTGCGGGAAATAGCCGTTAATGACGGTGATATTACCCAGCGGCGAGGGGATTTCCGCCATGATAATGCGGCGTTGCGCCTCTTCGCCATCATCCGGAAAACCGCGTCTGACGGAAATGGGCGTGGCTTTTGTTAGCAGCGCGACGCCGTAATGGCCTTTTTGTCCATGATAGAAAACGTTATAGCCCAGCTTCGCGACCTCTTCGAGCGGGAACATTTCGTCGTGGACTTTTGTCTCCTGTAGACCGATCACATCGGGCTGGTGTTTTTCGACAATCGCTTCAAGTTGATGGGGACGGGCGCGCAGGCCGTTGATATTAAAAGAGACAAATTTCATAGTCACTGCCACTTTGCAAGGTGAATCGTGTTGGGATGGTAGCAGAAATTTTACCGGGTGACTGCCACTCATCGTCAGATTCGGCCAATGGAAGCGTATGGTGTTTTCTATAGCGCGAAAATGGCACAGTTTGCGTGCAGATGCGCCAGAACGGGGCGGTAATTTCCAGTAAATTTCGTATAAGATCACAATTCCAGAATTATATTTGGCAACTGAATAATATTTCGCTTTTTCCTCTTTTTAGCCACCGATTATGCGGGAATATTCACTTTTCATGCAGTAAAAGTGAATATCGCTACGCTGTAGCCCATTGATTTACCGTTTATCACTTCTGTTTATGCAATGTTAACGCTGGCTGGCACGAATGCTGCAATCTACATTTACAGCGCAAACACTCATATTAATTAACATATAAATAACTTTATTTTTACCAAAAGAGGTCGCTATGTCTCTGTCAGTTACGCGCGAAAACTTTGATGAATGGATGGTGCCGGTATACGTTCCCGCGCCTTTGATTCCTGTACGCGGAGAAGGCTCACGCCTGTGGGATCAGCAGGGGAAAGAGTACATTGATTTTGCTGGCGGGATCGCGGTCAACGCATTGGGACATGCGCATCCGGCGCTGCGCGAGGCGTTAAATGAACAGGCGAATCGCTTCTGGCATACCGGGAACGGTTACACCAATGAACCGGCGCTGCGACTGGCGAAAAAACTGATCGACGCGACCTTCGCCGAACGCGTTTTCTTTTGTAATTCAGGCGCTGAAGCAAATGAAGCAGCATTAAAACTGGCGCGCAAATATGCCCACGATCGTGTCGGCAATCATAAAAGCGGCATTGTGGCCTTTAAAAACGCGTTCCATGGCCGCACGCTCTTTACCGTCAGCGCTGGCGGTCAACCCACCTATTCACAGGACTTTGCGCCGCTGCCGCCGGATATTCGTCATGCAGCCTATAACGATCTGAACTCCGCCAGCGCGCTCATTGATGACAATACCTGCGCCGTGATCGTAGAGCCTGTGCAGGGCGAGGGCGGCGTGATCCCCGCCACGAAAGCTTTTTTGCAGGGGCTGCGTGAATTGTGCGACCGGCATCAGGCGTTACTGATTTTTGATGAGGTGCAGACGGGCGTCGGACGTACCGGCAAACTGTATGCATATATGCATTATGGCGTTACGCCCGATATCCTGACGACCGCTAAAGCGTTGGGCGGCGGCTTCCCGATCGGCGCGATGCTGACCACGCAAGACTATGCCAGCGTCATGACGCCAGGCACGCATGGCACCACCTACGGCGGTAATCCGCTGGCGACGGCAGTTGCCGGAAAAGTACTGGATATCATCAATACGCCGGAGATGCAAAACGGCGTCAGACAGCGCCACGATGCGTTTATTGAACGTCTAAATACCCTTAATGTGCGTTTTGGCATGTTCAGTGAAATTCGCGGGCTGGGGCTACTGCTTGGCTGTGTGCTACAGACGGAGTTTGCCGGAAAAGCCAAACTCATCGCCCAGGAAGCGGCAAAAGCAGGCGTGATGGTGCTCATCGCCGGTGGCGACGTGGTGCGTTTTGCGCCAGCGTTAAATGTGAGCGACGAGGAGATAGCTACCGGGCTTGATCGTTTTGCCCTGGCGTGCGAACGCCTTCAGACGGGAGGCGCATCATGCGGGTGATTCGTCCTGTCGAACATGCGGATATCGCCGCGCTGATGCAGCTTGCAGGCAAAACGGGCGGCGGCTTAACCTCGCTACCGGCAAATGAAGCGACGCTGGCGGCCCGCATTGAACGCGCGCTAAAAACTTGGTCCGGCGAGCTGCCAAAAGGCGAACAAGGGTATGTATTTGTTCTCGAAGACAGTGAAACGGGTGAGGTCGGCGGGATCTGCGCCATTGAGGTCGCGGTCGGCCTTAACGACCCCTGGTATAACTATCGTGTCGGTACGCTGGTTCATGCCTCCAAAGAGCTGAATGTATATAACGCGTTGCCAACATTATTCCTGAGTAATGATCACACTGGCAGCAGTGAGCTTTGCACGCTGTTTCTCGATCCCGAATGGCGTAAAGAGGGTAACGGCTACCTGTTGTCAAAATCGCGCTTTATGTTTATGGCCGCGTTTCGCGATAAATTCAATGAGAAAGTGGTGGCGGAAATGCGCGGCGTCATTGACGAGCACGGCTATTCTCCCTTCTGGCAAAGTCTCGGCAAACGCTTTTTTTCTATGGATTTCAGCCGGGCGGATTTTTTATGCGGTACCGGGCAAAAAGCGTTTATCGCCGAGCTGATGCCCAAACATCCTATTTATACCCACTTCTTATCTGAAGAGGCACAGGCCGTGATTGGCGAAGTCCACCCGCAAACGGCGCCAGCCCGCGCGGTGCTGGAAAAGGAAGGCTTTCGCTATCGCCACTATATCGACATCTTCGACGGCGGGCCGACGCTGGAGTGTGATATTGACCGCGTGCGGGCCATTCGTAAAAGCCGACTGGTGGAAGTCGCGGAAGGGCAACCCGCGCCTGGCGACTATCCGGCATGTCTGGTCGCCAATGAAAACTATCACCACTTTCGGGCCGCGCTGGTGCGTGCCGATCCGCAGACTTCACGACTTGTACTTACCGCCGCGCAGTTGGATGCGCTGAAATGTCGCGCGGGCGACCACGTTCGGCTGGTACGCCTTTGTGCAGAGGAGAAAACCGTATGACGCTATGGATAAACGGCGACTGGATAACCGGTCAGGGCGAACGCCGCCGCAAAACGAATCCGGTGAGTGCGGAGATACTTTGGCAGGGGAATGACGCTAATGCGGCACAGGTCGCC
The DNA here is from genome assembly GCF_017572645.1 of Salmonella sp. 32100201201700099SM. Taxonomy (NCBI): domain Bacteria; kingdom Pseudomonadati; phylum Pseudomonadota; class Gammaproteobacteria; order Enterobacterales; family Enterobacteriaceae; genus Salmonella; species Salmonella sp. 32100201201700099SM. Next base: position 87,580 of record NZ_JAGERQ010000001.1, read on the forward strand.
GAGGCCTGTCAGGCGGCGCGTGCGGCGTTTCCTCGTTGGGCCAGACAGCCTTTTACGGCACGACAGGCTATCGTACAGAAATTTGCCGCCCTGCTGGAGGCGCATAAAGCCGATCTCACGGAGGTCATCGCGCGTGAAACCGGTAAACCGCGCTGGGAGGCGGCAACGGAAGTGACGGCGATGATCAATAAGATTGCCATCTCGATTAAGGCTTACCACGCCAGAACAGGCGAACAAAAAAGCGAACTTGTCGATGGCGCCGCGACGTTGCGCCATCGTCCTCACGGTGTGCTGGCGGTATTCGGCCCTTATAACTTTCCCGGCCATTTACCGAATGGCCATATTGTGTCCGCGTTGCTGGCAGGCAATACGCTGATCTTCAAACCTAGCGAGCTAACGCCATGGACCGGGGAAACGGTAATAAAACTCTGGGAACGGGCGGGGCTACCGGCAGGCGTTCTTAATCTGGTGCAGGGCGGCCGGGAGACCGGACAAGCGCTAAGTTCGCTCGACGATCTCGACGGACTGCTGTTTACCGGCAGCGCCAGTACCGGATATCAGCTTCATCGCCAGCTATCCGGCCAGCCGGAAAAAATCCTGGCCCTTGAAATGGGCGGAAACAATCCGCTCATTATTGAGGATGTGGCAAATATAGATGCGGCGGTACATCTGACGCTGCAATCGGCGTTTATTACCGCCGGACAGCGCTGTACCTGCGCGCGACGCCTTCTGGTAAAACAGGGTGCGCAGGGAGATGCATTTCTGGCGCGACTGGTTGACGTCGCCGGACGTCTGCAGCCCGGCAGATGGGACGACGATCCGCAGTCGTTTATCGGCGGACTGATTTCAGCGCAGGCGGCACAGCATGTGATGGAGGCCTGGCGTCAACGAGAGGCATTAGGCGGTCGCACGCTACTGGCGTCGCGGAAGGTCAAAGAGGGAACCTCTCTGCTGACGCCTGGCATCATTGAGCTGACCGGCGTCGCGGATGTGCCGGATGAAGAGGTGTTTGGTCCGCTGCTGAACGTCTGGCGTTATGCGCATTTCGATGAGGCGATTCGTCTGGCGAATAATACCCGTTTTGGTCTGTCGTGTGGGCTGGTGTCGACGGATCGCGCGCAGTTCGAACAGCTCTTGCTGGAGGCGCGGGCAGGGATCGTTAACTGGAATAAACCGCTCACCGGGGCAGCGAGTACTGCGCCGTTTGGTGGTGTCGGCGCGTCTGGCAACCATCGGCCCAGCGCCTGGTATGCCGCCGATTATTGCGCCTGGCCGATGGCTAGTCTGGAGTCTCCCGAACTGACGTTGCCTGCGACATTAAGCCCCGGCCTCGACTTTTCTCGCAGGGAGGCGGTATGACGGCGCATGAAGTTAATTTTGACGGGCTGGTGGGGCTTACGCACCATTATGCCGGGCTATCCTTCGGCAATGAGGCATCGACCCGCCACCGTTTTCAGGTGTCGAATCCTCGTCTGGCGGTAAAACAGGGGCTGCTAAAGATGAAAGCTCTGGCGGATGCCGGCTTTCCCCAGGCGGTGATCCCGCCGCATGAGCGGCCTTTTATTCCGGCGTTGCGTCAGCTCGGCTTCACGGGTAGCGATGAGCAGATTCTGGATAAGGTTGCGCGTCAGGCGCCACGCTGGCTTTCCAGCGTGAGTTCCGCGTCGCCAATGTGGGTTGCGAATGCGGCGACGGTTTGCCCATCGGCAGACGCGCTGGACGGGAAAGTTCACCTGACGGTGGCGAATTTAAACAATAAATTTCATCGCGCTCTTGAGGCGCCTGTTACCGAAGCGCTGCTACGCGCCATATTTCGCGATGAAAGTCAGTTTTCAGTGCATAGCGCGTTACCGCAGGTCGCATTATTGGGAGATGAAGGCGCGGCGAATCATAACCGTCTTGGCGGCGAGTATGGTTCGGCAGGCGTGCAGCTTTTTGTCTATGGGCGCGAAGAGGAGAATGAAATACGACCCGCTCGTTATCCGGCGCGCCAGAGCCGCGAAGCCAGCGAGGCCGTGGCGCGTCTTAATCAGGTGAATCCGCAACAGGTTATCTTCGCTCAGCAGAACCCGGAGGTCATCGATCAAGGCGTATTCCATAATGATGTCATCGCCGTTTCGAATCGACAGGTATTGTTTTGTCACGAAGCGGCGTTTGCCCGGCAGAAAGTGCTCATTAATCAGTTGCGTACGCGCGTTGACGGTTTTATGGCGATAGAGGTGCCCGCCGGAGAGGTTTCTGTATCAGATGCTGTGGCGCCCTACCTGTTTAATAGTCAGTTGCTAAGCCGTGACGACGGCTCAATGCTGTTAGTGTTGCCGCGGGAATGTCAGGACCATGCCGGCGTCTGGCGCTATCTGAATAAGCTGGTGGCGGAGGATAACCCCATCAGCGCGATGCAGGTGTTTGATTTGCGAGAAAGTATGGCCAACGGCGGCGGCCCGGCCTGTCTGCGATTACGCGTGGTGTTAACAGAAGAAGAACGACGGGCGGTGAATCCAGCGGTAATGATGAATGACGCTCTGTTTACGGCCCTTAACGCGTGGGCGGATCGTTATTATCGCGATCGCCTGACCGCCGCCGATCTGGCCGATCCGTTATTATTGCGAGAAGGCCGGGAGGCGCTGGATGTGTTAACGCGTCTGCTGGATTTGGGGTCGGTTTATCCTTTCCAGCAAACGGGGGCGGCTGATGGATAACTTTCTGGCGTTGACGCTAAGCGGCACGACACCACGGGTGACGCAGGGGAAGGGCGCGGGTTTTCGCTGGCGCTGGTTAAGCCATGGTCTGCTTGAACTCACGCCCGATGCGCCGGTCGACCGCGCGTTAATTCTTTCTGCGGGGATACACGGCAATGAAACCGCGCCGGTCGAGATGCTGGATAAGCTGCTGTCGGCGCTGTATTCAGGCAGCTTGACGTTAACGTGGCGAGTGCTGGTGGTACTCGGCAATCCGCAGGCGCTGGCGGCGGGAATACGCTATTGTCACAGCGATATGAACCGTATGTTTGGCGGGCGTTGGCAGTCCTTTGCCGAAAGCGATGAAACGCGGCGGGCGCGTGAGCTGGAGCTCAGTCTGGAGACCTTCTTTTCATCTGGCCAGGCGCGGGTACGCTGGCATCTGGATCTGCATACCGCCATTCGTGGCTCGCATCATTTGCGTTTTGGCGTATTGCCGCAGCGCGACCGCCCGTGGGAGACAGGTTTTCTGGCGTGGCTGGGCGCGGCAGAACTGGAGGCGTTGGTATTTCATCAAGCGCCCGGCGGTACGTTTACGCACTTTAGCTCTGAACATTTCGGCGCGCTTTCCTGTACGCTGGAGTTGGGAAAGGCGTTGCCGTTTGGGCAAAACGATCTGACGCAGTTCAGCGTAACCTCGCAGGCGTTGTCGGCGCTGCTGAGCGGTGTCGAAACGTCAACCTCGTCTTCGCCGCCGCTACGCTATCGGGTGGTGTCGCAAATCACGCGTCACAGCGACAAGTTCGCGCTTTATATGGATGCGCAAACGCTGAATTTTACTGCCTTTGCGAAGGGAACGTTGCTGGCCGAGGAGGGGGATAAGCGCGTGACGGTGACGCATGACGTTGAATATGTTCTCTTTCCTAATCCCTCTGTCGCCTGCGGATTGCGGGCTGGATTAATGCTGGAAAGACTGCCCTGATAAACGTCCCTGTAAGCTCACGTTAGGATTACAGGGATGATTTGGGACACATTTTCATGCTATTACGGATTATTCCTGGATAATTGCTTTATTAATAAGCGTTGCTGAGTTATAGTTCTGCATAATTTCTGCTATATCATGCTGTTGTATATTTCTCTTTCAACTCTGCGCAATTTATTCTTTTTTTCTTCACAATTGGCGAAAAAGTGTTTTTTATACTTTCATTGTTTTACCGTTGTTATGACTAATTGACGCTAAGACGGTTAAAGTTAATCACGACAACACGGCGCTGTTTTAAATATGCCGTAAAAATAACTGAAAGGAAGGATGGAAATATGCGTAAACTGACTGCTCTATTTGTTGCCTCTACCCTGGCGATGGGTGCTGCGAATCTCGCTCATGCCGCTGAGACTACCACCGCCGCGCCAGCGGATGCGAAGCCAATGATGCAGCATAAAGGTAAATTTGGCCCACATCACGATATGATGTTTAAAAACCTGAACCTGACGGACGCACAGAAGCAACAAATTCGCGACATTATGAAAGCGCAGCGCGAGCAAATGAAACGTCCGCCGCTGGAAGAGCGTCGCGCCATGCATGATATTATCGCCAGCGATACCTTCGATAAAGCCAAAGCCGAAGCGCAAATTACGAAAATGGAAGCGCAGCGCAAGGCCAATATGCTGGCGCATATGGAAACCCAGAATAAAATTTATAACGTTCTGACGCCGGAGCAGAAAAAGCAATATAACGCTAATTTTGAGAAGCGTCTGACAGAACGCCCGGCGCAAGAAGGTAAAATGCCTGCTGCGGCAGAATAACTTTCCGCATAATTTAAGACCGCCGGTCTTGTCGACAACACAATCGTTGAGGTGGACAGAATCGGCGGTTTTCTTTATGACTGGCGACAGTCGGTGTGCAGATCAATGATCTCATATTGACCTGACATCAGTGGCTTACAGAGAATTTTATAGCCATCCTGATCAAAGCCCGCAGGGGTGCGCACCAGCGTGGCGGCCTCATCCAGCGAGGGGACCGCCCCCAGCCATAACCAGTTGTTGATAATGTGGAACTGGGTCATTTGTGGGCGGCTCTCTTTTAACGCGATAGCGCCTTTCCAGGGCCAGCAAACCACACGTAACCGTTCCAGCGAGGCCTGCAGACGAAGAAAATGCGCCTGCGGGGTTTCTTGCCCACAACACGCGCCAGCGCAGCGCTTCAGAGCGAAACGAAAACAGGCGCGCCCACGGCTTACCGGTTCAAGCCCCAGCAGGCCATAACACAATTTTTGTTCATCGGCGAGGTTCTGTAAGCTTTGCAGCGCCGCCCGACGGTTGGCGAAGAGGCCAAACAGGTTTGGCTCATGGGAAAAATCGACGCTGCGGGCGGAAACGACCTCAATCTTTTGTTCGCTCAACTGTAGCGAGCAAAGCTGGCGATTACGACGTAACCGCTTGTTAAACAGCGGCTGTTGTTCTTTGATCAGCCGTGCCTCCAGCAGCAACGCGCCCATTTCCCCAGCGGTGCAGATCCAGCTTATCCGCCGCGCCTGTCGCAGCATAGTGGCCTCGTCAGGCGTTCGCAGATGTGAAAGCACCCGGCTGCGAATATTTACGCTTTTACCGATATAAAGCGGCAGCGTATCGCTTTCGCTATGAAATACATAGACGCCCGGTAAGGCTGGCGCTTCGCTGAGGAAAGGACGTAAATGTTCTGGATATTCGTAAATGGCCGCCGCTTCAAACTCAAGGCGGGGGGCTGATTGACGCCGTACCACAGTGATCTCCGTTAACTGGTTATTCATCCAGTATAACAGCGGATGGGTGATTAAAAAAGAGGCTGGGAAGAGAGGAGGCCGGATAGACGAGCGATATCCGGCACAACAGTAGAAGTACGCTTACCTTTTCCAAAAGTCGTCGAATACCGTAATCGGCAAACGGCGCTTATGTTCAGTTTTTACATACCAGCCTTCGATAGTTTTAGCGATGGCGGAGTCCAGCGTTTTGCCTTCCAGGTAATCGTCAATATTGTCATACGTTACGCCCAGCGCGGCTTCATCAGGCAGTGAAGGGCGGTCGTCTTCCAAATCGGCGGTGGGGACTTTTTTATACAGATGCTCAGGACAGCCCAGCGCTGCGAGAAGCTGTTTGCCCTGGCGTTTGTTAAGGCGATGAAGCGGGTTAATATCGGTACCGCCATCGCCATATTTGGTGAAGAACCCGGTTATCGCTTCCGCCGCATGGTCGGTGCCCACCACAACGCCGTGAGTCATACCGGCGATGCTATATTGCGCTTTCATTCGCTCACGCGCTTTTTCATTGCCGCGAACAAAATCGCTCAGCTCAATTCCCGCTTCGCGCAGCGCCTGTTCGCTGGCGAGGACGGCGCCTTTAATATTGACGGTGAGTACTCTGTCCGGCTGAATAAAAGCAATGGCGTCCTGGCAATCCTGTTCATCGGCCTGCACGCCATAAGGCAGACGAACGGCGATAAACTGCAGCGCATTATCACCGGTCTCTTCCCGCAATTCGGCGATAGCCATCTGGCTGAGTTTACCGGCCAGCGTCGAATCCTGCCCGCCGCTGATGCCTAACACCAGCGATTTCAAAAAGGGATAGGTTTTCAGGTACGCTTTAAGAAAATCCACGCTGCGGCGAATTTCTTCTTCAGGGTTGATATGTGGTTTCGCGCCAAGCGCCTGGATTATCTCTTGCTGCAGAGTCATTTAACCCCCTTCGACATTAAAAAAATGAATCTTTACCCTGTTAAAGCTAACCCTTCGCCGCTGAAACGACAAGGTTTGGCGGGCTAAGCGGTGTTTAAAACAACATATCGCTGCGTTAGAGAATTTTCCGAAAGACTTTTTGTGGCGAGGCGCGGCTTGAAAAATGTTCTGATGTATTCCAGGCTTACATAACACGCTGATAAACAAGAGGACGGAAAATGAACAAGAACGTAGCAGGAATTTTAAGCGCAGCGGCGGTAATGACTATGCTGGCAGGCTGTACGGCGTACGATCGTACAAAAGACCAATTTGTTGAGCCTGTCGTTAAAGATGTTAAAAAAGGAATGAGCAGGGCGCAAGTTGCGCAGATTGCGGGCAAACCGTCATCTGAAGTGAGCATGATTCATGCGCGCGGTACCTGTCAGACCTACATCCTGGGTCAACGTGATGGTAAAGCGGAAACCTACTTTGTTGCGCTGGATGATACCGGGCACGTGATTAACTCCGGCTACCAGACCTGTGCGGAGTACGACACTGACCCACAGGCGCCGAAGCAGTAACAACTGTACATTGCCTGAACATTCAAGGAAACCGGCCTGCGAGCCGGTTTTTTTGTGCCTGCCATAACCTTATTTATTATCGCGAATTATTTGCCCGAAATGTGAGGGGGGTCATAACGCCAGGTCAATGAGAGACAATTTAGTGGGTCAAGGAAATACCATCCGGCGGTCCGATCCCGTATACTCATTTCAGCCACCTAAAAAAGTAAATCCGGTTACGCAAGTCGCCCAGAGTATGGATGCAGGTTGAGGCTTGCGGCGTATCTGGTTGACAGATAATCGCACATGAGGAAGGTTTTTATGGAAAAGAAACACATTTATCTGTTTTGTTCTGCGGGCATGTCAACGTCGTTACTGGTATCAAAAATGCGCGCTCAGGCTGAAAAATATGAAGTGCCGGTGATTATTGAAGCATTCCCTGAAACCCTGGCCGGTGAAAAAGGCCCGGCAGCGGACGTCGTGTTATTAGGCCCGCAAATTGCTTATATGCTCCCCGAAATTCAGCGTTTATTACCCGGTAAACCGGTAGAAGTCATTGATTCAATGTTGTACGGCAAGGTAGATGGCTTAGGCGTGCTTAAAGCTGCGGTAGCGGCAATTAAAAAAGCCGCCGCGAATTAATTATTTTTTAATTTTTCCCGTCAAAGAGTTATTTCATACACTAACCGCAATATTTTATTGCGGTATTTAAGGGTATTTTTCTATGAGTAATGTTATTGCTTCACTTGAAAAGGTACTCCTTCCTTTTGCTGTAAAAATAGGAAAGCAGCCACACGTTAATGCAATCAAGAACGGCTTTATTCGTTTAATGCCATTAACCCTTGCGGGGGCGATGTTTGTATTAATTAATAACGTTTTCCTGAGCTTTGGGGAGGGGGCGTTTTTTTATTCCATGGGCATTCGGCTTGATGCCTCAACCATTGAAACACTTAATGGATTGAAAGGCATCGGCGGGAACGTCTATAACGGCACATTGGGCATTATGTCGCTCATGGCGCCATTTTTTATCGGCATGGCGCTGGCGGAAGAGCGCAAGGTTGATGCGCTGGCCGCCGGACTGCTCTCCGTGGCGGCATTTATGACCGTAACGCCGTATAGTGTCGGCGAGGCCTATGCCGTAGGCGCTAACTGGCTGGGCGGCGCGAATATTATCTCCGGTATTATTATTGGCCTGGTGGTCGCGGAGATGTTTACATTTATTGTCCGGCGCAACTGGGTGATTAAACTACCGGACAGCGTACCGGCTTCGGTGTCTCGTTCATTCTCAGCATTAATTCCCGGCTTTATTATTCTCTCTATTATGGGGATTATTGCCTGGGCGCTGTCTAATTACGGTTCTAACTTCCATCAGATTATTATGGACACTATCTCTACGCCGCTGGCATCGCTGGGTAGCGTGGTAGGGTGGGCATATGTCATTTTTGTACCGCTGCTGTGGTTCTTTGGTATTCATGGTTCGCTGGCGCTGACCGCGCTGGACAGCGGCATCATGACGCCCTGGGCGCTGGAAAACATCTCTATTTACCAGCAGTATGGCTCCGTCGATGCGGCGCTGGAAGCCGGTAAAACGTTCCATATCTGGGCGAAACCGATGCTGGATTCTTATATCTTCCTCGGTGGTAGCGGCGCAACGCTGGGTCTGATCATCGCTATCTTCCTGGCATCCCGTCGCGCGGACTATCGCCAGGTGGCAAAACTGGCGCTGCCGTCAGGTATCTTCCAGATTAACGAACCCATCCTGTTTGGCCTGCCGATTATTATGAACCCGGTGATGTTTATCCCCTTCATTCTGGTTCAGCCGATTCTGGCGGCGATTACGCTGGTGGCTTACTATTTGGGTATTATTCCGCCGATTACCAATATTGCGCCGTGGACCATGCCAACCGGGCTGGGGGCGTTCTTTAACACCAACGGCAGTGTCGCCGCGTTGCTGGTTGCGCTATTTAACCTGGCGGTCGCTACCCTGATTTATCTCCCCTTCGTGGTGGTGGCTAACAAAGCGCAGAACGCCATCGAGCAGGAAGAAAGCGAAGAAGATATCGCTAACGCACTGAAATTCTAAACTCCGCGTCGGTATGGGATGCCATGCCGGGCTGAATCAGAGGAAAGACTATGTTTGATCTTGAAAATGTTGTAGATAACCAGACAGCGGCTGAGGAACTCGAAGAAGTCGTTATGGGGCTTATCATCAATTCTGGTCAGGCGCGCAGCCTGGCATATGGCGCGCTCAGAAAAGCGAAAGAAGGCGATTTTGAGGCGGCGAAAGCGATGATGGACCAGTCGCGCATAGCGCTCAATGAAGCGCATCTTGTGCAGACAAAACTCATCGAAGGCGATCAGGGCGAAGGCAAAATGAAAGTCAGTCTGGTCCTGGTTCACGCTCAGGATCATTTGATGACATCAATGCTGGCTCGTGAACTGATCGCCGAGTTGATTGAGCTCCATGAGAAACTGAAATAACAGGGGCGGATGATGCAGCTACAGGTTAACGCAACGGAAATCAAAACGGTTTATGAGCAGCAGCTCTTCAATGGCAAAAATTTCCATGTGTTTATCTATAACAAGACGGAAAGCGTCACCGGGCTGCATCAGCACGACTACTATGAATTTACCCTGGTATTAACCGGACGTTATTACCAGGAGATTAACGGGAAGCGTGTGCTGCTGGAACGTGGAGATTTTGTTTTTATCCCGGTGGGGTCGAATCACCAAAGTTTCTATGAGTTTGGCGCAACGCGTATTCTGAACGTAGGAATTAGTAAACGTTTTTTTGAACAGCATTATCTTCCGTTACTGCCGTTTTGTTTTGTGGCATCACAGGTATACAGGGCGAATAGCACCTTCCTTACCTATATTGAAACGGTGATTGCGTCGTTGAATTTTCGCGGCAATGGGCTCGACGAATTTATCGAAGTGGTGACATTTTATATTATAAACCGCTTACGCCATTACCGCGAAGAGCAGGTTTATGATGATATTCCACAATGGCTGAAAGCAACCGTGGAGATAATGCATGATAAAACGCAGTTTGGCGAACATGCGCTGGAAAATATGGTGCGCCTGTCGGCAAAATCCCAGGAGTATCTGACGCGCGCCACCCGACGTTATTACAGCAAAACGCCGATGCAAATCATTAATGAGATTCGCATTAATTTTGCCAAGAAACAGTTGGAAATGACCAACTATTCGGTTACGGATATTGCTTATGAAGCCGGGTATAGCAGTCCAAGTCTGTTTATTAAAACGTTTAAGAAGATGACCTCATTTACGCCGAATAGTTATCGGAAACGATTGACGGAAATTAATGAGTAACGGTTTGCATTGCTCGATTAATTACATTTCACGCTTGCCCCAATAGCGCGGGGAACGTCACGCTATTTCTTACGAGCGGGCATAGCGTAATACATATCAGTGTCATACACTGAAGGGAGATATTATGAGCCAGAAATTAAAAGTCGTCACTATTGGTGGCGGGAGCAGCTACACCCCTGAATTACTTGAAGGCTTTATTAAGCGCTACCATGAATTACCTGTCACCGAATTATGGCTGGTTGACGTTGAAGACGGGAAAGAGAAGCTGGGCATTATTTATGATCTCTGCCAGCGAATGATTGATAAAGCAGGCGTTCCGCTAAAATTGTATAAAACGCTGGATCGCCGGGAAGCGCTGAAAGACGCTAATTTTGTCACTTCCCAGCTACGCGTTGGTCAACTCAAAGCCCGTGAACTGGACGAGCGTATCCCGCTTAGCCACGGCTATCTGGGGCAAGAAACCAACGGCGCTGGCGGTTTATTTAAAGGGTTGCGTACCATTCCGGTTATTTTTGACATCATTAAAGATGTTGAAGAATTATGTCCGAATGCGTGGGTCATTAACTTTACTAATCCGGCGGGGATGGTGACGGAAGCGGTTTATCGTCATACCAACTTTAAAAAGTTCATTGGCGTATGTAATATTCCTGTCGGCATGAAAATGTTTATTCATGACGTGCTGGCGCTGAATGAGACTGACGATCTTTCCATTGACCTGTTTGGTCTAAACCATATGGTCTTTATTAAAGATGTGCTGGTGAATGGCACCTCACGGTTCGCAGAATTACTGGATGGCGTGGCGTCCGGTCAGTTGAAAGCGTCAACCGTAAAAAATATCTTTGATCTGCCGTTTAGTGAAGGATTGATTCGCTCGCTGAACATGCTGCCGTGCTCTTATTTGTTGTATTACTTCAAGCAAAAAGAGATGCTGGCGATTGAAATGGGCGAATATTACAAAGGCGGCGCGCGCGCTCAGGTCGTACAAAAAGTGGAGAAACAACTCTTCGACTTGTACAAAAATCCTGGGCTAAACGTGAAGCCGAAAGAGCTTGAACAACGCGGCGGCGCTTATTATTCCGATGCCGCTTGTGAAGTCATTAACGCTATTTATAATGACAAACAGACTGAGCATTACGTTAATATTCCACATCATGGGCATGTCGAGAATATCCCGGCGGACTGGGCGGTGGAAATGACCTGCATTCTGGGACGCAATGGCGCGACGCCGCACCCGCGTATCACCCGTTTTGACGAAAAAGTGCTGGGGCTTATCCACACTATTAAAGGATTTGAGGTCGCGGCCAGCAATGCGGCGCTGAGCGGAAACTTTAATGATGCGCTGCTGGCGCTTAACCTGAGTCCGCTGGTGCATTCCGACCGCGACGCAGAAGTCCTGGCGCGTGAGCTCATTCTGGCGCATGAAAAATGGCTGCCTAATTTTGCCGCTTGCATCGAAGCGCTTAAAGGTAAGCACCACTGACAGAGGTAGGCTATGGAACGCGTGTTGATTGTGAATGCCGATGATTTTGGCCTGAGTAAAGGGCAAAATTACGGCATTGTTGAAGCATATCGCAACGGCGTTGTGACCTCCACGACGGCGCTGGTCAATGGCGAGGCTATTGACCATGCGGCGCAGCTTAGCCGCGAGCTGCCTGCGCTTGGGGTGGGAATGCATTTTGTTTTGACGTTAGGCAAACCGGTGTCAGAGATGCCGGGCCTGACGCGAGACGGCCTGTTGGGGAAATGGATCTGGCAAATGGCGGAGGAGGATACGCTTCCGCTGGATGAAATTGCGCATGAACTGGCGTGTCAGTATCAGCGTTTCATCGACGTATTTGGCCGCGAGCCAACGCATCTCGACAGTCACCATCATGTGCATATGTTCCCGCAAATTTTCCCCATCGTCGCCCGCTTTGCGGCGCAGCGCGGGATTGCGTTACGTATTGACCGCCAGACGGTGTTGAACGCCGACGATCTGCCGTCGGATTTGCGCAGCACTCAAGGATTTAGCAGTGAATTTTACGGCGAGGAGATCACCGAAGCGTGCTTTTTACGCATTCTGGATGCCTCGGCGCATCGAGGAGAGGCCTCTCTGGAGGTGATGTGTCATCCGGCGTTTGTGGACAACATTATTCGCCAGAGCGCCTATTGTTACCCCCGCTTAACTGAACTGGAGGTGTTGACGTCTGCGTCACTCAAGGCAGCGATTGCGGAACGTGGATATCGTCCTGGCAGTTTTCTTGATATTTAGCTCCTGAGTTTGCGGCGCAAGAATGCGCCGCATTTTTTGCCGTTTATGCAGGAATCGCGTTAATTTTCCCCGCACGCGACCAGACACGGTGTGCCGCCATCAGCGTCAGCAGAGTGTCCATAAAGTGGTGGTCAACGTTATCTGCCTCAACAAGTCCTTCTTCCCCCTGGCTATCAATGTTTAAAAGCGCCTTAAACCGTCGGGTGTCGCCTGCCAGTGCGATGGGCTTCAGATGTTTGTAGGCTTCCAGAAGGTAGTAACGGGCATCGCCGCAACTCTCGATATCGGCAATATTGCCGCACGGTACTATTACCGCATCGACCGTTAGCGACGGCGCGCCGGCAAAGGTTGCCGCAATAGTTAATGTTGAACCGTCATCAGCCGTTACTTCACCCATCCGTGAATAGAGCAGTTTTGCGTGGACGCCTTTGGCTTTTAAAGCCTGCAAAATGGTCAACAGTTCGGCGGCGTTAACCTTGTCGTTCAGCAGAATAGCGACCACTCGGCCTTTAACATCGCCGTCCGGCACCGCATACAGGCTGAGCGCCGGATCTTTTTTCAGACCGTTGACATCAGGAGGCGGGGCAATTTGCGTTTGCTCATGGGTGAGTGCAAAACCGAGATTATGCGCGACGCCCTGAGCCAGCGTGACATCAATATGCGCTAACTGATCGACCACCCGTTCCCGAATATACGCGCGGGCGACTTTACCCAGCTCAAAGCTGAACGCGTCAATAATATGCTGCTGCTCTATCGGCGTCTGACTGAGCCAGAACAGGCGAGGATGCGAGTAATATTCACCAAAAGAAGGGCTGCGTTCGCGGATTTTATTGCCATCCACGCGTTCCTGGTATGATTCGAAGCCGCCGCGTTTTGGTGCTGGCGGCGTTTCGCGCGGCCAGTTGTCATTAATGGAGTTCGGTTCATAGTTCGCCGGATTGGTGTCGATATCCATCCGGTGCATACCGTCACGCTGGAAGTTATGGTAGGGGCAGGTAGGGCGGTTAATCGGAATTTCGTGGAAGTTTGGCCCGCCCAGACGACTGATTTGCGTGTCGGTATAAGAGAACAGACGCCCCTGTAACAGCGGATCGTTGGTAAAATCAATGCCGGGAACAATATGTCCTGGATGAAATGCCGCCTGTTCGTTTTCAGCGAAAAAGTTATCCGGATTACGGTTTAACACCATTTTGCCGACGCGTTGTACTGGCACCAACTCTTCCGGAATCAGTTTGGTCGGATCGAGCAGATCAAAATCGAATTTAAATTCATCCTCTTCGGCAATGAGTTGTAGGCCCAGCTCGTATTCCGGGAAATCGCCCGCTTCGATGGCCTCCCACAGATCCCGGCGGTGAAAATCCGGATCGCGACCGGTCAGTTTTTGTGACTCATCCCATACCAGCGAGGCTTTACCCGCCAACGGTTTCCAGTGGAAACGGACAAAGGTCGCTTTCCCTTGTGCATTGATCAGACGGAAGGTGTGAATGCCGAACCCTTCCATCGTCCGATAACTGCGTGGAATACCGCGATCCGACATTGCCCACATGACGTTGTGCAGCGTCTCAGGCTGTAAGGAAACATAGTCCCAGAAGGTGTCGTGCGCGCTCTGTCCTTGCGGAATAGCCCAATGTGGTTCGGGCTTAACGGCGTGCACAAAATCCGGAAACTTATGCGCATCCTGGATAAAAAAGATCGGCGTGTTATTACCGACGAGATCGAAAATTCCCTCTTCGGTATAAAATTTGGTCGCAAAACCGCGGATATCACGTACGGTATCAGCAGACCCCGCGCCGCCCTGTACTGTCGAAAAGCGAACAAAGACCGGGGTAATTTTCTGTGGATCGCACAGAAACGCGGCTTTCGTGATGTCGCTCAGGTCTTTATATGGCTGGAAATAGCCGTGCGCTGCAGATCCGCGGGCGTGAACGATCCTCTCCGGGATACGCTTATGGTCAAAGTGGGTAATTTTCTCGCGCAGGATAAAATCTTCCAACAGCGTAGGGCCACGGCTGCCGGCGCGAAGAGAATTTTGATCGTCGGCGATGCGCACGCCCTGATTGGTGGTCAGCGCATAATTTTCGCTGCCTTTACGAAAGGCGTCGAGGGCAGTGAGCTTATCATTCGCGGTCTCGGGCGCTTTTAAGCTGCCGGGGGCCGTCGGTTGCGCGCCCGGCGGCGTCGGTTCTGGCGTGGGGCGATGTGAACCGTCTGACGGTGCCAGGGAGTCCAGGCCGGGCTGTGATTCACGGGTATCATGCACGGGGGACTGATGGGGGGATTTTTCATTATGCGACATTGAACTCGTCTCCTGCTTTCATCACTGAAATGGGCGTGGTAGTAGTCAAAATCACTCTAACTATAGAACATTTCAGCAATTATGCCGGGGGAGAGCGGAACGGCAGACAGGGTACAACGGGGAAATCGCACGCGCGGAACAGGACGTCGGGGGCGAAGATCGGCTAAAATAGTGTTTTTCTGATTTTTAGCCTTAGAGCCTATCCCAGTAGGCGTTATTGGCGCAGCCAGTTTGGACACGGACAGCGCGCAAAAACCGGAGCGTACACGTAGTACGTGAGGATTTTGAGCACTGCCCAGGACCAAAATGGCAAGTAAAATAGCCCTAATGGGATAGGCTCTTAGCCTCTTTTAGTGAAGCATTAATGATGAAACCTCTTCGCCAGCAAAATCGCCAGATTATTAGCTATATTCCGCGTGTTGAACCCGCGCCGCCGGAACATGCGATAAAAATGGATACGTTTCGCGACGTCTGGATACTGCGCGGTAAATATGTTGCCTTTGTTCTGACGGGGGAGTCATTTCAACGGTCGCCCGCCTTTAGCGTGCCAGAATCGGCGCAGCGTTGGGCGAATCAGGTTCGCCAGGAAAACGAAATCGCTGACTAAGAAAAAAACAAAACGCCGGTACTGGAGACCGGCGTTTTTAGTGACAGACATTTTGAGTTGCTGATCGTCGTGTCTCAGACGATGTGAACGCCCGATAATGTATTATCGATGCGCCAGTTCGGCGTCTTCTTCGCTATCGAGAATGGTTTTATCGGTCTGCTTCAGCCACTGGCTGGTCAGCGTACCAGCGGTCATTGAGCCACTCACGTTCAGTGCGGTACGGCCCATATCAATCAACGGTTCGACGGAGATTAACAGCGCGACCAGCGTGACCGGTAAGCCCATGGCAGGCAGCACAATCAGCGCGGCGAAGGTCGCGCCGCCGCCAACGCCGGCAACACCCGCCGAACTTACAGTAACGATACCCACCAGCGTGGCTATCCATACGGGGTCTAAGGGGTTGATGCCGACCGTCGGCGCAACCATTACCGCCAACATCGCAGGATAAAGACCGGCACAACCGTTTTGGCCGATGGTCGCGCCAAAAGAGGCAGCAAAGCTGGCGATGGACTCCGGCACGCCCAGGCGGCGGGTTTGCGCTTCCACATTAAGTGGAATGGAGGCGGCGCTGGAGCGGCTGGTAAAGGCAAATGTCAGCACCGGCCACACCTTGCGGAAATATTTCAGCGGGCTAATCCCGTTCACGCCCAATAGTATGCCGTGAACCACAAACATTATCGCCAGACCAAGATATGACGCTACCACGAAGCTTCCAAGCTTAATAATGTCCTGCAGATTGGAGCCGGCAACCACTTTCGTCATCAGCGCCAGTACACCGTAAGGCGTAAGTTGCATCACCAGACGCACCAGCTTCATCACCCAGCTTTGCAGGGTATCGATAGCAACAAGCACACGCTCGCCTTTTGGCGCATCATCTTTCAACAGTTTAAGCGCGGCCACGCCCAGGAATGCGGCGAAAATCACCACGCTGATAATAGACGTAGGATTTGCGCCAGTCAGATCCGCAAACGGATTTTTCGGTACAAAAGACAGCACCAGTTGCGGCACGCTGAGATCGGCCACTTTGCCGACATAGCTCGTCTCAATGGCATTCAGACGCGCAGTTTCCGCGCCGCCCTGAACCAGACCTTCCGCCGTCAGTCCGAACAGATTGGTGACCAGCACGCCCACCAGCGCTGCGATAAGGGTAGTAAACAGCAGCGTGCCGATAGTCAGAAAACTGATTTTCCCCAATTGAGAGGCGTTATGCAGTCGTGCCACGGCGCTTAAAATAGAGGCGAATACCAGCGGCATCACAATCATTTGTAGCAATTGCACATAGCCGTTGCCGACAATATTGAACCACTGAATGGAGTCTTTTAACACCTGACTGTCAGCGCCATAAATGGTGTGCAGGGCCAGACCAAAGACCACGCCCATAACAAGGCCGACAAGCACTTTTTTAGCCAGACTCCACTGTTTATGACGGGTCTGCGCCAGTACAAACAGCAGAATGACGAACACCGCAATGTTCGCAATTAATGGAAAATTCATCCTCGTTCTCCTGATTTTTTTATTATGAAGCGCTGTGTTTTAGCGATTCTGTTCGCGCAAGATTAGCAGAACTGTGAGCTGGCTCTTATATTCAAATGGAATGGTTTATACCAAAAATGACCTTGGCGTTGATTTACTAATCAATCTGGTGATTTATAAAACGATTGAACTGCATTTGCAGGATAGTGATCATCTGCGAAGACCAGCGTATGACGTTGTTTTCCGGCATGGACTGCGGCATCCACACCGCCCAGGCAAACAACGCCATACATAAAAATCGCTCCAGTTGATTGCCTTTGCGCGGCGCCAGAATAGGCAGGCGGAAACGCCAGCGGCACGGCCACAGTAAGGGAACGCCTGCGGGGGTGAGCATATCCGCGACGATATGGCTTAAATAGCCAAGTACCATGCCTTGCAGCGCATCCGCCGGGATAATCCACGTATCCGGTACCTTGAGATAAAAGGTCGCCAGTAGGGCAAAGACCGCCAGCAGACTATGGGTAAACCCCCGGTGACCAAACGCGCGGGCGATCGGTTTCGATACCCATTTCAGGCGCTGGCCAAGAAAAGATTTGGGGTGGTCGATATCCGGCAGCAGACAGGTCAAAATAGCCGAAGGAATAATATGCCACCAGTCGCCGTGCGCAAGGACGGGCGTTAACTCGGCATTCTTGGCGAAAACCGCGCTGGCTATAGAAAAAAGAAGATGTCCTTCCGCCGTCATGATAAAACCCATTAAACTGTCAATTCATACAGTATAGGGTTTTTATACAGTAGGCGGAAGTGGTGACGTTGTAACTCTTTGTCTCTGTCAAAGCCGCTTGCCGTCTGGCTCAGCGGCTAATTGCCCGTTGACTTTGTTTCGGAAACATCTTAACCGAGTAGATGCGCCGCCGTCAGCTCTGTCAGTGAGTTAAGTTTGACATTCGCCAGCGCAAAGCTCGGATCATGCTGGTTTTCTTCTGCTGGCACCACAATGGCGCGCATTCGCGCCGCCTTTGCCGCGATTAAACCATTCACCGAATCTTCCAGCGCCACGCAGGTTAATGGATCAACGCCTAATTTGGCCGCACAATCCAGATAGACCTGCGGGTGCGGTTTGCTGTAGGGCAATTTTTCTGCAGAAGCCAGCGCGTCAAAACTGTCGCGCAGTTCGAACATGGTGAGCACTTTTTCCAGCATATGCAGCGGCGATGCCGAGGCAAGCCCCACTAATAGCCCCTGCGCTTTACACAGCGCCACGGCCTCGCGCACACCCGGTAAAAGAGGGCGCGTCTCTTCGATAAGCGTAATCGCGCGGGCAATAACACGGTTTGTCACTTCCTGGCGATCGGGGCCGCTCCACGGTTGCTGCGCAAACCAGAGATCGACAACCATATCAATGCGTAGCCCAAGCGTGTCTGGTAACTCATGGCGCCGAGTAATATCTACGCCTAAACTTGCCATCACGTCCAGTTCAGCGCGATCCCAGAGCGGTTCGGAATCGATCAGTAGTCCATCCATATCGAAAATTGCAGCAAGAATTTGGCGTGGGGTTGACATCACAACCTCTCCTGTTGAGATTAAAAAATAACGAATTAAGCGTTCATTATGACCATGTTCTTAGTATATCGCCCTTAAAGATCAGGCGAAAACGGGAATCAACAGGTAGACTTAGGCCAAAACGACGCGTCTTTATCAAGGGGAACTCATGACGTATCAACAAGCTGGACGCATTGCAATCCTAAAAAGAGTTGTTGGGTGGGTTATTTTTATTCCGGCACTGCTTTCCACGCTCATCTCAGTCCTTAAATTTATGTATGCGCACAGTGAAAAGCAGGAGGGGATAAATGCGGTAATGCAGGATTTTACCCACGTAATGATAGACATGATGCGCGTGAATACGCCGTTTCTGAATGTTTTTTGGTGCAACTCGCCGACGCCGAATTTTCAGGGAAGCCTGAATATCGGTTTCTGGCTCATTTTTATTCTGATTTTTGTCGGGCTGGCGATGCAGGATTCCGGTGCCAGAATGAGCCGCCAGTCACGTTTTTTGCGTGAAGGCGTGGAAGATCAGTTGATCCTGGAAAAAGCAAAAGGCGCGGAAGGGCTAACGCGTGAGCAGATAGAGTCACGTATCGTGGTGCCGCACCATACCATCTTTTTACAGTTTTTCCCGCTCTATATTTTGCCGGTCATTATTATCGTGCTCGGCTACTTTTTCTTTTCCTTGTTAGGTTTCATGTAAACTGAAAAATGCCGGATAGCCCGTATCCGGCGTGGGCTGTACCTATACCGCAAGCAGCCGATCCATCGCTTTTTGCGCAGTAGCCAGGTGCTGACCGCCAAACAGCCTTGCCCGATTAAGCAGGGTGTAGAGCTGGTAAATCGGCTGCCTGTCGAGAAAATCCAGCGGTAGCGGCGAAACGGACTGATAGCCGTCATAAATCTGCGGTGGCTGATCGGTATGCAGCGGCAGCATCGCCAGATCGCATTCTCTGTCGCCCCAATAGCAGGCTGGATCGAAGATATAGGGGCCGTCAGGGCCAAGCGCGCAGTTCGCCGACCATAGATCGCCATGCAAAAGAGAAGGCTGCGGTTGATGCGACGCCAGACGTTGCTGAACATGTTCAACAATGGCGTCAATATTACCAAAGGTAATGCCTTTTTCCGCGGCGAGTTCAAGCTGCCAGCCAATGCGCTGTTCGGCGAAAAAAGTCGACCAACGGCGTTGCCAGGTATTCGGCTGCGGCGTGGTAGAGAGCGCGTTATCAAAATCGAGGCCGAATTGAGGTTGGTCGCTCCATTGGTGCAGGCGCGCCAGCTGTTGCCCAAGAATAAACGCATTATGGGCATCCAGCGGGCGGGGCGAGAGGTAGTCCATGACTAAAAAGCTGTAATCCCGATCCGAACCTACCGCCCATACCTTAGGCACAACAACGGTTTTACTGCGGGAGAGCAGCTCCAGCTGATCGGCTTCAGCGGTAAAACCGCGAAGCATTTCTCGTTCATCGCACTTCACGAAAAAATCATGGCCGGCGTAACGTAAATGCCATGCGGCATGAACTTCTCCGCCTGGCAGTTCATTACGCAGTTCGATTTCGCCTTCACCGACTTGCTCGCTTAAAAGACGACTGATAGCTTGCCACATAATGTCTCTCCCCACGTTGTCTGCCAGATCATAAGGTTAGCGCAAAAATGCGGTTAAAAAATACGAACTAACGCACATCGCGGACGCGCCGCGGCGGGAATGGCACTTATTGTGCGTTTTTACTCCACGCCTCCCAGGTCGCCACGGTAATGTCGACATCCTTATCTAACGCGCTTTTCGCAAGTCCGGCGACAAGCGCTTTGATTTCATCAGCGCTCTGAGCGCTAACAAAGCCAAACGTATTGGTGCCGAGCTCATGCACATTCCCTTCATCGTTCGTTAATGTCAGCAAAAAACCGCTGCGCGTCAGATGGTTATTGAGTTCGTTAATCTCGGTCAGGGAATCTTCATGGAAGGTTACGGTAATAACATAACGGGTAATATCGCCACTGGCCATCGTTCACCTCGTTGGGAGCAACTGTGTTTTTAACAGCGGCGGATGCGCCGCCCGTTAACCGATTTTCCGGTATCCCCCTCGGCGAGGGGGAAACGATTATTGCGCGGAAAGATAGGCGTATATTTTTTGGGTATCGTCATGAGAACACAGACGCGTACCTTGATTGAGCGTAGCGGCGCTGCCTGCCGCCACACCGAAGCGCACCATCTCTTCCAGCGACGCGTCTTGCGCCAGTTTTAACGTCATCGCGCCCACCATACTGTCGCCTGCGCCGACAGTACTTTGACTTTTCACCGGGGGAGGAACAACCTGGATGCAATTCTCACTGTCTATGCCCAGCGCCCCTTGCGGCCCCAGAGAGACCACTACCCGGCGAGCCTTGCCACTTTGCACTAATTCCTGGGCCGCTTTACGCACATCATCAGGCTGCGTCAGATCGCGATTGACTAACGCGCTCAATTCTTTCAGGTTAGGTTTCACCAGTTCGATATCGCCAAGCGCCAACGCAGCGGTGAGCGCGTCGCCAGAGCTATCAATAATGCAGCGAATGCCTTGCTTCTGCGCGGCGGAAATCAGTTGCGTGAGTTTCTCGACCTTAACGCCGGGCGGAAGGCTGCCGCTGATAACCAGAATTGCCCCGGATTCAATTTCCAGTACCTGTTCTTCAAGCTGGCGAAATTCGTCATCGTCCAGCGTGGCGCCGGGCATAACAAAACGATATTGTTCGCCGCTGGACTCGACGTGGACGTGCAGGTTCTGACGCGTCCAGTCCTTCGCATCGACGGTAGACACGGGGACATTTTCGTCAGCCAGTAGTGCGACCAGATGTTCGCCGGTAGCGCCGCCAGCCGGGAAAATTGCGGTCGCGGTGCCGCCAAGATGCGCAATGGCGCGAGCGACATTAATACCCCCGCCGCCGGGTTCGAATACCGGCGCGGAGCACCGCAGTTTACCTTCGGGATAAATTTGCGGCGTGATTGTTGCGCTATCGAGAGAGGGCGCAAGCGTCAACGTATAGATACGTACCATCGTTACCTCCTGTTAGGCTGATTTCAGTCTGGCACTTAATCCCCGGAAAGTGAAGGAATTAACAATATGATTTTCCGGATCTTTATTTAAAGAAGTACGATGTAAAGTTATATAAATAAATGAATGCTTCGGGAGGGTTCTTATTCAAAAAATGAAATAGTAATTGATTGCTATGTTATTCGGGGCTTCTTATAATTCGCTACCTTTCCAGGGGCGTTTGTCATTGATCCCTATGAAAGTTTCCGGGACCGTCGTGGTCTCTTTTTTAGTTGTACGGACTCTATATAAATGAAGCTTTTGAAGGCAGTACCCGCTGTAGTTATGCTGGCGGGTGGCGTGTTCGCGTCTCTGTATGCCGCCGCCGATGATTCCGTTTTTACTGTCATGGATGATCCCTCCACCGCGAAAAAACCTTTTGAAGGTAATCTGAATGCGGGCTACCTTGCTCAGTCAGGCAATACTAAAAGTTCTTCCTTAACGGCTGACACGGCGATGACCTGGTATGGACAACGTACCGCCTGGTCATTATGGGGCAATGCCAGCAATACCTCCTCTAATGATGAACGCTCTTCAGAAAAATATGCGGTAGGCGTGCGTAACCGTTTTAATATGACGGATTATGATTATACCTTTGGCCAGGCCAGTTGGCTGACAGACCGTTTCAACGGTTATCGTCAGCGCGACGTACTGACCGCCGGTTACGGGCGGCAGTTCCTTAATGGTCCAGTGCACAGCTTCCGTTTTGAATTCGGTCCAGGGGTTCGCTATGACGAACATACGGACGATACCACTGAAACGCAGCCGTTGGGTTATGCTTCCGGCAGCTATGCCTGGCAGTTAACTGACAATGCTAAGTTTACACAGGGGGTGTCAGTATTTGGCGCAGAAGACACCACACTAAATTCGGAAACAGCCCTCAATGTCGCCATTAACGAACATTTTGGTCTAAAGGTGGGGTATAATTTAACGTGGAACTCGCAGCCGCCTGAATCAGCGCCTGAACATACCGATCGCCGCACTACGGTAACGCTGGGCTATAAGATGTAATATTGCGCCGGGTTACGTTACGTAACCCGGTTATTCCGTGGTGACGCCTCAGAAGAAGAAGGTGATGTCGCCGTTGATATAAGAATAGTCGTCTCCGGTGCGAAATTCCGACGTGACTTTGTTTAAAGAAAGAGAAAATGCGACGGGAGAATAGCCGATGGTGGCACCGACGCGATATTCATCCACGGTTTTATTAATATCCACCGTTTCCATTTTTGTTTGCAGCGTTTTCCCCTGTAACGTGTAGTTTTTATCAACTTCCCTGCGCTCAACGCCAGCAAATACTTTATAGATCAATCCCTCTTTTTGAGTGTGTATTAACCCTCGGCGGGACAATAACCCAAACCCATTATCAGAGTTGAAGGTCTTATCATTTCCCAGCGCAACGGTTGCGCCGTACCCCAAATACTGGAAGAGATTGCCGCCGACAGCAGAGACTTCTGGATAGAAGCCCACATTGACACCCAGAATATCAATAGCTGGCGTAAGGGAGACCATTCCTTTTGCCGTGTAACCATAACGGTTTTCAATTTGATCCTGCCAGGCAGGGTATTTTTCTGCGCCTATTATTCGATGCGCCCGATTCTGAACTTCCTGACCGCCTGCGTCAGGACCAATAACGCCGATATCGGTACCTAAACGATAACGTAACCAATTGGTGGCTAATGAATTCCACTCCAGTCCGGTATGAAGAAAGGCGCTGAACGCGCGGTCGCCTTTGACGGCTTCAGGCTTTCTCTTATTGGCGCCAGATGGAGAATAAATATCTTGCGCGATATGAAAAGAGAGTTGACTGGCGTCAGTGAGATCGTGGCTGTAGCCTAAAAAGAGCCCGGCAGTATAATCACCCCGGTCTGCAGCCTTGTGCCCGTAAAGGGCATTTAAGGATGGTTGAAATATACCTGCATCATCATTCGCCACTGAAATAGCAAGGCTACTGGCATTGGTCATTGTGGTCGTACTGAGTATGGCGGCAATCATCGTTGCGCAATAGCTGTATTTGTTCACTTTTTACCCCTGAATATGAAAGTGAATACTCTTATTTTTACAAAGTAATAAGCACAGCAGCATGATGCGCAGTGCTTATTAAACCTTTAAATATAACTAAACTCCTGCCAGCAGCGAGTCATTGAGAGGATACGTTGCCTTAATGTTGAAAAATGGTGTTAAAAAACATGCGCCAGATATTATTGAATATCCATTTTTCATTCGCTATCTGAGTGCGAGAAATTATTGGCTTCACGATTATGCATATAATACGATGTTTTTTGGTATCAACATGAATATCATGTTGTATTCTTTTGAGCTCATTTTCTTTGATGGCTTCGATGTTTATCTGTTATTAATTTTTACCGTGATAGTGTTGTCTTTAATGATGAGCGCATCTAACGGCTGGCAGGGTAATATAACCAAATTATTGCCATCTGAATTATTAGGGCAGTTATTATTAAGGAAGAAAAAATGAATAAAACCATTAATCTGCTAAAATTACTGCCCGTAGTATTATTAAGCGCATGTACTACATCGTATCCTCCCCAGGATACAACATCGGCACCCGAGTTACCCCATCGTAACGTACTCGTTCAGCAACCTGATAACTGTAGCGTTGGTTGTCCTCAAAGAGGAAGTCAACAAACAATCTATCGCCATGTCTATACGCTCAATAATAATAGCGCCACGAAATTTGCCAACTGGGTTGCCTATAGCGTGACAAAGACCAGCCAGGCAAGCGGTCGCCCGCGGAACTGGGCGCAGGACCCCGATTTACCGCCCTCGGATACGTTGGCCCCTTCGGCCTATAAAAATGCCCATACGCTATTAAAAGTCGACAGGGGACACCAGGCGCCGTTGGCAGGATTGGGCGGCGTTTCGGACTGGCCGTCGTTAAATTATTTATCGAATATTACGCCGCAGAAATCCGCCCTGAACCAGGGAGCATGGGCTGCACTGGAAAACCGGGTGCGCGAACTTGCCAAACAGGCTGATGTATCTGTAGTGCACGTAGTGACCGGCCCCCTTTTTGAGCGGCATATCGCCACATTGCCAGAAGATGCGACGGTAGAAATTCCCAGCGGGTACTGGAAGGTTTTATTCACCGGAACGGCGCCGTCAAAAAGTGAAGGAAATTACGCTGCGTTTATTATGGATCAGAATACACCCCGTTCGGCGAATTTTTGCGACTATCAGGTTACCGTGGAGGCTATCGAACATAAAACGAAGCCAGTGCTGACGCTGTGGTCTAACTTGCCTGAAGCGGTAGCCAGCGAGGTGAAAACAACAAAGGGGAGTCTGGCGCAGAGGTTAGGTTGCCGATGAGAAGCGCTATACGGCGCGTAGAAAGATAATGGAGAAACTCTGTCAAGGGGCTTGATTTGCTACAGAGTGATGCAATCTCCCTTTTTTTAGTGTTACCATCATCATGCCGGACGAAAATAGCGATTTTCGTCTGTGTCGAAGGTTGTGCGCCAATTTAGCAATGGTTGGCTAGATGGATACACAACTCACTGTTAATAAATTCATTTTCTCTTTGTATGTGATCTTGCGTAATAAGTACAATCCTTCATTCACATCCATTCTCGTTCGTTTAAACCTGTTTCACCAGTTCCGCGTCATTACTGGTAATAGCGGATATATATGTTTCATACCGTTTTACATTGATCCCTTTCGCGCCGTAAGATGTACGTACCTAATCTAACTTAAGCAGGGAACTGTCATTCATAACACAGAGTTTATTGGTATCAATGGTAGATTATATTACGGTGACAATCTCGGGATGATCCGCATATGAGTAGATGTGGATTAGGGCGGAGTAGCGGCAGGACTAATAATAACCGGCGGCGAGAAATACATAATTGAGGGGCTATTCATAAATCATCATCTAGAAACGCAAGCACTATCATGAATATATCATAAGTAATTTACGTTGGTAATGATGGCTCAGCAAACCCAACAAGCTTTACAGGAACAATTTTTACGCTTCAGAGCCAAATAAAACGGCGGCATTGACGCCGTATAACTTATTTATTGTTTCTTAGTAAAACGAATCTTATATGCTCTGAAAAAACAAAGGAAGATGCAATGTATACCATAAAAGCAATCATCAAATGCTCAGGGAACAACCATCCCATGCTAACAGGAATCACACTTATTCCAATGCAAAATAGGAACATTATGAAATAATGCGCTGACTTTGTTTCCTGAGTTTTATTGGAGAAATACTTAGCTAGGACGCCTTTAAATACTCCAGATATAACTAACCAAACTGGTGTAAAAAGCCCGAAATCTGCGTATAGTTCACCATACCCGAAAGCAGGAGCGCCCTGATTTCTGTAGAATGCATCAGGGAAAAATACTTTTGCCAGATACAATGCGCCAAAATCTTCAGGCTTATCAGGCCAAATAGCCCTCGGAATCCTCGAGTAAACCTCGCTCTCCATTAGTAATTTTCCGTACATAAAGTCAAAGTTTGAGGAAGCAACAAGAACAGCATTACGGGTATAATCCGAGTAATTCGCCATATTTTCTATCGGATTCCCATCAGTAAACGTATATGCAAAGAATGCCGTTACAATGACTGCTATAACAGCAAACGATTTTACCAGGAACATAAATTTAATTTTTTTATTTTCAATATATGAAAGGTAAAGGATGAATGCTATAAATATACTAAATATTGGTCCTTTGTTACCATGCAAGAAAATAAGTATACAGTTAAATAAAACTATGGAAATACAAAATAACTTTGATTTTTTGTATGTAAAGAACGCGCAAATAGAAGCGACAAGAGAAAACATTAATGAAGGATAGAAGTATATACCATACCCTGTTCTGGTTAATTCGTATATTCTTCTTGGGCTAAGTATATACTCTCTGAACTCCATCAACACTGGAAGGTAAATGATAAAAGCAAGGAAGGTGAATAACAATGAAGTAAACACATACCTTGGTTTATTTTTCGTGTTTGATTTGTTGTATATGGGTTTTCTTTGTGTGTAAAGATAAGAAATAACAAATGATGCTATGTATGTTATATAGCAAGTATAGAAAAACAAATATTCCACTGTATAATTCTGCACCTCTGAGAGGTATACAAATATACCTTCAAACACGTACAGTGTAGGGACTGTTATTATCAGGTATGGGACCATTACATTTATTATTTTTCCCTCAATTCTTACGGAAAGAGTATAGAGATAAACTATAAATAATAAGCATAATGCAATGTATGAAATTATAAGCATATAGAGCCTTTAGAAAAAATGCTTAGTATTAAAAATATTACCATCAGGCAAATAAGGTGTGGTACGGAAAATCTTCTGGCAAGATATTCTGAATCTGGTAGTCTATAATCATTACTCATCACTATCTTCCCGATATCAAAACCGTGTTATTGACATATTAACACTCATTAACACTCCTATCTACTGCGCCTCCGATAGCATGAAGCTATCAAGCGTTTGCAGCACAAACATCAAACAATGTAAATGCTTTTGATAATTACGCATGATTGTTACTGTGTTTATATACAGTGGTATTCGAAGATTCATCATGAGGTTCCCGAGTCCTGTAAAAGACTATACAGAGAAAGAGCTATCACTCGACGAGTAATTCACCTCACATCGTGCCGCGACATACTTCAAGCAACACAGACGAATTACAAGTACGGCATCATAAGTGAGACGTTGCTAGTTATAGAAGCTTCATAGCAGCATGTAATGGCTCTTTGCTGGTATGTGCTTTGGAAAGTGGGTTTCGTATTGTGCGTTATCGCATGCTGCCAGGTCCCCATCTGGAGAATATAGATAGCGGTCGTCGTGAAAAGCTATCTGATGTGAATGCCTCATACGGTGGCAGTAAGCCGAGACTCAGAGTGACCATGTACATCATTAACGATACGCGTGCCGGGTAGTGTGTTGGGATTCAGGTTCTGTAGAACAGAAAGATGCAATCTCCCTTTTTTTAGTGTTACCATCATCATGCCGGACGAAAATAGCGATTTTCGTCTGTGTCGAAGGTTGTGCGCCAATTTAGCAATGGTTGGCTAGATGGATACACAACTCACTGTCAATAAATTCATTTTCTCTTTGTATGTGATCTTGCGTATGGGTCACCACTGCAAATAAGGATATTACATGCCTGTTATTACTCTTCCTGATGGCAGCCAACGCCATTATGACCACCCTGTAAGCCCGATGGATGTTGCTCTGGACATTGGTCCTGGCCTGGCGAAAGCCACCATTGCGGGCCGTGTGAATGGCGAGCTGGTTGATGCTTCCGATCTGATTGAAAATGATGCGACGCTTTCCATCATCACCGCAAAAGATGAAGAGGGTCTGGAGATCATTCGTCACTCTTGCGCGCATCTGTTAGGTCACGCTATCAAGCAACTTTGGCCGCACACGAAAATGGCGATCGGTCCGGTTGTCGACAACGGTTTTTACTATGACGTTGATCTTGACCGCACGCTAACTCAGGAAGATGTCGAAGCGCTCGAAAAGCGGATGCATGAGCTCGCCGAGAAAAATTACGACGTTATCAAGAAGAAAGTCAGCTGGCACGAAGCGCGTGAAACCTTCGTGAAGCGTGGTGAAAGCTACAAAGTTTCCATTCTTGATGAAAACATTGCTCATGATGAC
The DNA here is from genome assembly GCF_017572645.1 of Salmonella sp. 32100201201700099SM. Taxonomy (NCBI): domain Bacteria; kingdom Pseudomonadati; phylum Pseudomonadota; class Gammaproteobacteria; order Enterobacterales; family Enterobacteriaceae; genus Salmonella; species Salmonella sp. 32100201201700099SM. The sequence goes on from NZ_JAGERQ010000001.1 coordinate 115,724, forward strand.
AAGCCAGGCTTGTACCATCATGAAGAATATGTCGACATGTGTCGTGGTCCGCACGTGCCGAATATGCGTTTCTGCCATCACTTTAAACTGATGAAAACTGCCGGCGCATACTGGCGCGGTGACAGCAATAATAAGATGTTGCAGCGTATTTACGGTACGGCATGGGCAGATAAAAAAGCCCTGAACGCTTATCTGCAGCGCCTGGAAGAGGCCGCAAAACGCGACCACCGTAAAATTGGTAAGCAGCTCGACCTGTATCATATGCAGGAAGAAGCGCCGGGCATGGTGTTCTGGCATAACGACGGCTGGACTATCTTCCGCGAGCTGGAGGTCTTTGTTCGTTCTAAACTCAAAGAGTACCAGTATCAAGAAGTTAAAGGCCCGTTCATGATGGACCGTGTGCTGTGGGAAAAAACCGGGCACTGGGACAACTATAAAGATGCGATGTTCACCACATCTTCAGAAAACCGCGAATATTGCATCAAGCCGATGAACTGCCCGGGCCACGTTCAGATCTTTAACCAGGGTCTGAAATCCTATCGTGATTTGCCGCTGCGTATGGCGGAATTCGGTAGCTGCCACCGTAACGAGCCATCAGGCGCGCTGCATGGTCTGATGCGCGTACGCGGCTTTACGCAGGATGATGCGCATATCTTCTGCACCGAAGAGCAGATCCGCGATGAAGTTAACGCTTGTATTCGTATGGTCTACGATATGTACAGCACCTTTGGCTTCGAGAAGATCGTCGTCAAGCTTTCCACTCGTCCTGATAAGCGTATCGGCAGCGATGAGATGTGGGATCGTGCTGAGGCGGATCTGGCGGTTGCGCTGGAAGAAAATAATATCCCGTTTGAGTATCAACTGGGTGAAGGCGCATTCTACGGTCCGAAAATTGAATTTACCTTATATGACTGCCTCGATCGTGCATGGCAGTGCGGTACAGTACAGCTGGACTTCTCCTTACCGTCTCGTCTGAGCGCCTCCTATGTAGGCGAAGACAACGAGCGCAAGGTGCCGGTAATAATTCACCGTGCGATTCTTGGGTCGATGGAACGCTTCATCGGTATCCTGACCGAAGAGTTCGCTGGTTTCTTCCCGACATGGCTCGCGCCTGTTCAGGTAGTCGTGATGAATATTACCGATTCGCAGTCTGAATACGTTAACGAATTGACGCAGAAACTACAAAATGCGGGCATTCGTGTAAAAGCAGACTTGAGAAATGAGAAGATTGGCTTTAAAATCCGCGAGCACACTTTACGTCGTGTCCCTTATATGTTGGTCTGTGGTGATAAAGAGGTGGAAGCAGGCAAAGTTGCCGTTCGCACCCGCCGCGGTAAAGACCTGGGCAGTCTGGACGTAAATGACGTGATTGAGAAGCTGCAACAAGAGATTCGCAGCCGCAGTCTTCAACAACTGGAGGAATAAAGTATTAAAGGCGGAAAACGAGTTCAAACGGCGCGTCCGAATCGTATTAATAGCGAAATTCGCGCGCAAGAAGTTCGCTTAACAGGTCTGGAAGGCGAGCAGCTTGGTATTGTGAGTCTGAGAGAAGCTCTGGAAAAAACTGAAGAAGCCGGAGTAGACTTAGTCGAAATCAGCCCTAACGCCGAGCCGCCGGTTTGTCGTATAATGGATTACGGCAAATTCCTCTATGAAAAGAGTAAGTCTTCTAAGGAACAGAAGAAAAAGCAAAAAGTTATCCAGGTGAAGGAAATTAAATTCCGTCCTGGGACAGATGAAGGCGACTATCAGGTAAAACTCCGCAGCCTGATTCGCTTTCTCGAAGAGGGCGATAAGGCCAAGATCACGCTGCGTTTCCGCGGTCGTGAAATGGCCCACCAGCAAATCGGTATGGAAGTGCTTAATCGCGTGAAAGACGATTTGCAAGAACTGGCAGTGGTCGAATCCTTCCCAACGAAGATCGAAGGCCGTCAGATGATCATGGTGCTTGCTCCTAAGAAGAAACAGTAAGGCCTTCAAGTAACAATTCTGTGAAGCCTTCGGGCTTCACAGGTTTTGTTCGCCTATGTTTCGTTTATTAACAATGCGAAGTGGAAGTTATTAAAATGCCAAAAATTAAGACCGTACGCGGTGCTGCTAAGCGCTTCAAAAAAACCGGTAAAGGTGGTTTTAAGCACAAGCACGCTAACCTGCGTCACATTCTGACCAAAAAAGCGACTAAACGTAAACGTCACCTGCGTCCGAAAGCCATGGTTTCTAAAGGCGATCTGGGCTTGGTTATCGCGTGCCTGCCGTACGCATAAGCCGTTAACGTTTTTAACTTTTTAATTAGAATAGATACAGGAGAGCACATATGGCTCGCGTAAAACGTGGTGTAATTGCACGCGCACGTCACAAGAAAATTTTGAAACAAGCCAAAGGCTACTACGGTGCGCGTTCTCGCGTATACCGCGTTGCCTTCCAGGCAGTTATCAAAGCTGGTCAGTATGCTTACCGTGACCGTCGTCAACGTAAGCGTCAGTTCCGTCAACTGTGGATTGCGCGTATCAACGCAGCAGCACGTCAGAACGGTATTTCTTACAGCAAATTCATCAACGGCCTGAAAAAAGCCTCTGTTGAAATCGACCGTAAGATCCTGGCTGATATCGCCGTATTCGACAAAGTCGCGTTCACCGCGCTGGTTGAAAAAGCGAAAGCAGCTCTGGCATAAGCCAGTGAAAAGAGGGAGCCTGGCTCCCTCTCTTTTATTTACTGTTCAGTGAGTTGACAATTGACCTGTAACCCTTTTCAATAAAGGATATTCGGTTTTACCACATAAGGTAACGCAAGCATGAACGCTGCTATTTTCCGTTTCTTTTTTTACTTTAGCACCTGATCCCAGGAGGCTAGCGCGTGAAAAACGAAACGAAAAACAGCGCAAAAAAGCCTCCTGATGGAGGCTTTTTTTGTATCTGAAATCGAGAGATTACGTCCAATGAACCGGTGTCTTCACCGACACAATGAGGAAAACCATGTCACATCTCGCAGAGCTGGTTGCCAATGCAGCGGCCGCCATTAACCAGGCGTCAGATGTTGCCGCGTTAGACAATGTACGCGTCGAATATTTGGGCAAGAAAGGGCATTTAACCCTTCAGATGACGACCCTACGCGATCTGCCGCCGGAAGAGCGTCCGGCAGCCGGGGCAGTCATTAACGCCGCGAAAGAGCAGGTACAACAGGCTCTTAACGCGCGTAAAGCCGAGCTGGAAAGCGCAGCGCTTAACGCCCGTCTGGCTGCTGAAACCATCGATATCTCCCTGCCGGGGCGCCGTATTGAGAACGGCGGTCTGCATCCGGTCACGCGTACCATTGACCGTATTGAAAGTTTCTTCGGCGAGCTTGGTTTTACCGTGGCGACTGGCCCGGAAATCGAAGATGACTACCATAACTTCGATGCGTTAAACATTCCGGGTCATCATCCGGCCCGCGCCGATCATGATACCTTCTGGTTTGACGCGACCCGTCTGCTGCGGACCCAGACGTCTGGCGTCCAGATCCGGACGATGAAAGCGCAGCAACCGCCGATCCGTATTATTGCGCCGGGCCGTGTATACCGTAATGACTACGACCAGACGCATACTCCGATGTTCCATCAGATGGAAGGTCTGATTGTTGATACCAACATCAGCTTCACCAACCTCAAAGGTACGCTGCACGACTTCCTGCGTAATTTCTTTGAGGAGGATCTGCAGATTCGCTTCCGTCCTTCTTATTTTCCGTTTACCGAACCTTCTGCGGAAGTGGATGTGATGGGTAAAAACGGTAAATGGCTGGAGGTGCTGGGCTGCGGGATGGTGCATCCGAATGTGCTGCGTAATGTCGGTATCGATCCGGAAATCTATTCTGGCTTCGCTTTTGGTATGGGGATGGAACGTCTGACCATGTTGCGTTACGGCGTCACCGACCTGCGTTCATTCTTCGAAAACGATCTGCGTTTCCTTAAACAGTTTAAATAAAGGCAGGATAAAACAATGAAATTCAGCGAACTGTGGTTACGCGAGTGGGTTAACCCGGCAATTGATAGCGATGCGTTGGCTAACCAGATTACGATGGCTGGCCTGGAAGTAGACGGCGTTGAGCCGGTCGCGGGAAGCTTCAATGGCGTTGTGGTTGGGGAAGTGGTTGAGTGTGCCCAGCATCCGAACGCTGACAAATTGCGTGTAACGAAAGTCAACGTTGGCGGAGAACGCCTGTTGGATATCGTCTGCGGCGCGCCAAACTGTCGTCAGGGGCTGAAAGTAGCGGTGGCCACCATTGGCGCTATTCTGCCGGGCGATTTCAAAATTAAAGCGGCGAAACTGCGCGGCGAACCGTCTGAAGGGATGCTGTGCTCCTTCTCCGAACTGGGGATTTCCGACGATCACAGCGGCATTATCGAACTGCCGGCGGATGCGCCGCTGGGTACCGATATCCGTGAATACCTGAAGCTTGACGACAATACCATCGAAATTAGCGTCACGCCGAACCGTGCGGATTGCTTAGGTATCATCGGCGTTGCGCGCGATGTGGCGGTACTGAACAAAGCGCCGCTCCAGGAGCCTGAAATGGCGCCGGTTACGGCAACCATCAGCGATACGCTGCCGATTACAGTAGAGGCCGCTGATGCGTGTCCACGCTATCTGGGCCGGGTGGTAAAAGGCATCAATGTTAACGCGCCGACGCCGCTGTGGATGAAAGAGAAACTGCGTCGCTGCGGTATTCGCTCCATCGATGCGGTGGTTGACGTCACGAACTATGTGCTGCTCGAACTGGGTCAGCCAATGCATGCTTTCGATAAAGATCGCATTGATGGCGGTATTGTCGTGCGGATGGCAAAAGAGGGTGAAACCGTCGTCCTGCTGGACGGTAGCGAAGCAACGTTAAATGCGGACACGCTGGTGATCGCCGATCACCATAAGGCGCTGGGGATAGCCGGTATTTTTGGCGGCGAACATTCCGGCGTGAACGGCGAAACGCAAAATGTGCTGCTGGAATGTGCGTACTTTAATCCGCTGTCTATCACCGGTCGCGCTCGCCGCCACGGTCTGCATACCGATGCGTCTCACCGCTACGAGCGCGGGGTGGACCCGGCGCTGCAATATAAAGCGATAGAGCGCGCTACTCGTCTGCTTCTTGATATCTGTGGCGGTGATGCGGGTCCGATAATTGATGTGAGCAACGAAGCAACGTTGCCGAAACGCGCCACCATTACTCTGCGTCGCAGTAAACTGGATCGCCTGATCGGGCATCATATTGCGGATGAGCAGGTCAGTGATATTCTGCGTCGTCTGGGCTGTGAAGTGACCGAAGGGCAGGACGAGTGGAAAGCCGTGGCGCCGACCTGGCGTTTCGATATGGAGATTGAAGAAGATCTGGTGGAAGAGGTGGTCCGCGTTTACGGCTATAACAATATTCCGGACGAGCCAATCCAGGCCGGTTTAATCATGGGGACGCACCGTGAAGCCGATCTGTCGTTGAAGCGGGTTAAAACCATGCTTAACGACAAAGGCTATCAGGAAGTGATTACCTATAGCTTTGTCGATCCTAAAGTACAACAGCTCATCCATCCAGGCGCAGAAGCGCTGCTGCTGCCAAACCCTATCTCCGTTGAGATGTCGGCGATGCGTCTGTCTCTGTGGAGCGGATTGTTGGCGACGGTGGTCTATAACCAAAACCGTCAGCAGAATCGCGTGCGTATTTTTGAAACCGGTTTACGTTTCGTTCCGGATACACAAGCCAATCTGGGTATTCGACAGGATCTGATGCTGGCTGGCGTGATTTGCGGTAACCGCTATGATGAGCACTGGAACCTGGCAAAAGAGACCGTTGATTTCTATGATTTGAAAGGCGATCTGGAAGCAGTACTGGATTTAACCGGCAAACTGGGTGATATCCAGTTTAAGGCGGAGATGAATCCGGCTCTGCATCCGGGACAGTCTGCGGCGATTTATCTGAAAGATGAACGTATTGGTTTTATTGGGGTTGTTCACCCTGAACTGGAACGTAAACTGGATCTGAATGGTCGTACGCTGGTGTTTGAACTGGAATGGAATAAGCTCGCAGACCGTATCGTGCCGCAGGCGCGGGAGATTTCACGCTTCCCGGCTAACCGTCGCGATATTGCGGTTGTTGTTGCAGAAAACGTTCCCGCAGCGGATATTTTATCCGAATGTAAGAAAGTTGGCGTAAATCAGGTAGTTGGCGTAAACTTATTTGACGTGTACCGCGGTAAGGGTGTTGCGGAGGGTTATAAGAGCCTCGCTATCAGCCTGATCCTTCAGGATACCAACCGTACACTCGAAGAAGAGGAGATTGCCGCTACCGTCGCCAAATGTGTAGAGGCATTAAAAGAGCGATTCCAGGCATCATTGAGGGATTGAACCTATGGCGCTTACAAAAGCTGAAATGTCAGAATATCTGTTTGATAAGCTTGGGCTTAGCAAGCGGGATGCCAAAGAACTGGTTGAACTGTTTTTCGAAGAGATCCGTCGTGCTCTGGAAAACGGTGAGCAGGTGAAACTCTCTGGTTTTGGTAACTTCGATCTGCGTGATAAAAATCAACGTCCGGGGCGTAACCCGAAAACGGGTGAAGATATTCCTATTACAGCACGGCGCGTGGTGACCTTCAGACCCGGGCAGAAGTTAAAGAGCCGGGTCGAAAACGCTTCGCCCAAAGAAGAGTAATCAGATCCAGGCATAACATCCATCAGGGTGTATTGCGGCAGATACGCTACCATCCCGAAAGTAGATCAGCGGGATGACAGCGTATCTGTCAGCCTGAAAGATGACCCGTATAACTAAAAAGGCCGCATTGCGGCCTTTTTTCTTTCAAGTAAAGGATACCCACCGTAAAATCACGCTACCTCTTTTCAGCTGAATGGATAACATGCTGACTTTTGCCCGCCAACAACAGCGACGAAACGTTCGCTGGCTTCTGAGCCTGTCACTGCTGGTGCTACTGGCTACACTTCTGAGCTTATGCGCAGGCGAACAGTGGATTGCCCCCGGTGACTGGTTAAGCGCCCGGGGGGAACTGTTTGTCTGGCAAATTCGCCTTCCCCGCACGCTTGCGGTATTGCTGGTTGGCGCTGCGCTGGCGCTATCTGGCGCCGTGATGCAGGCGCTGTTTGAAAATCCACTTGCTGAACCGGGCCTGCTCGGCGTTTCGAATGGGGCCGGTGTTGGGCTTATTGCCGCCGTCTTACTGGGGCAGGGGCAACTGGCAGGATGGGCGCTGGGACTGTGCGCTATAGCCGGCGCGCTCATTATTACGTTAATCCTGCTGCGTTTTGCGCGTCGCCATCTCTCTACCAGCCGCTTGTTGTTGGCGGGCGTCGCGCTGGGCATTATCTGTAGCGCGCTGATGACGTGGGCTATCTATTTTTCCACCTCTTTCGATCTGCGGCAATTAATGTACTGGATGATGGGAGGATTTGGCGGCGTTGACTGGCAGCAGAGCTGGCTAATGATTGCGCTCATCCCGGTACTGATCTGGATATGTTGCCAGTCGCAACCGCTGAATATGCTGGCGCTAGGGGAAACCTCGGCGCGGCAGCTTGGCCTGCCGCTGTGGTTCTGGCGCAATTTGTTGGTCGTCGCCACCGGCTGGATGGTGGGCGTCAGCGTGGCGATGGCGGGGGCGATTGGTTTTATCGGTCTGGTTATTCCGCACATCCTGCGCTTATGTGGTTTAACCGATCACCGGGTTTTACTTCCCGGCTGCGCGCTGGCCGGGGCTATCGCCCTGCTATTGGCTGATGTGGTCGCCCGACTGGCGCTGGCGTCGGCTGAACTGCCTATCGGGGTGGTCACCGCCACATTGGGGGCACCAGTGTTTATCTGGCTGCTACTCAAATCCGCGCGTTAGCGCATCGGTAAACAACTGCTTTCATCATTCGCAGTCTATGATTAAAGGCTAACGATGAAACCCGCTATTCTACCGACATCAGGGAGACACCATGCAAAACTCGCTTCTTAATACTCACGTTACGACGATTGATGGAGAGGTCACTACACTTGAAAAATACGCCGGAAAAGTGCTGCTCATTGTAAACGTCGCCTCCAGATGTGGCCTGACGCCGCAATATGAACAGTTGGAAAATATCCAGAAGGCGTGGGCAGATCAGGGGTTTGTCGTGTTGGGTTTTCCCTGCAACCAGTTTATGGGGCAGGAGCCAGGCAGCGAAGAGGAGATTAAAACCTATTGTGCCAGCACCTGGGGCGTCACGTTCCCGATGTTCAGTAAAATTGATGTGAATGGCGACGCGCGCCATCCGCTGTATCAAAAACTGATAGCCGCTGCGCCAACGGCAGTCGCGCCGGAGAAGAGCGGCTTTTACGAACGGATGGTAAGCAAAGGGCGTACGCCACTCTATCCGGATGATATTCTGTGGAATTTTGAAAAATTTTTGGTAGGCCGGGATGGTCAGGTAGTACAGCGTTTTTCGCCGGATATGACGCCTGAAGATCCTATTGTGATGGAAAGCATAAAAATCGCGTTGGCAAAATAATGTCTCAATTGATGCAATTAAAGGACGTCGCCGAGAGCACCCGCCTGGGGCCGCTTTCCGGCGAAGTAAGCGCAGGAGAGATCCTTCATCTTGTCGGGCCGAACGGTGCCGGGAAAAGCACGCTACTGGCGCGTATGGCGGGGTTAACCTCCGGCGAGGGGAGCATCAGGTTTGGCGGAGCGCCGCTGGAGGCATGGGCGACGGCAACGCTTGCCCAACACCGCGCTTATCTTGCGCAACAGCAAAATCCGCCGTTCGCCATGCCGGTCTGGCATTACCTGACATTGCATCAACCTGATAAAACGCGAACCGGGCAGCTTAACGAGGTGGCCGATATGCTTGGATTGGGCGACAAACTGGGGCGAAGCGTGAATCAGCTTTCCGGTGGCGAGTGGCAGCGTGTTCGCCTTGCTGCCGTTGTACTACAAATTCATCCCGACGCTAATCCGGTCGGTCAATTATTGCTGCTTGATGAGCCGATGAACAGTCTCGATGTTGCGCAACAAAACGCTCTGGATCGGGTATTACATCATTTATGTCAGGCAGGAATTGCGATTGTGATGAGTAGCCACGATCTGAACCACACGCTGCGCCATGCGCATAAAGCCTGGTTACTAAAGCGCGGTAAACTCATTGCCTGCGGCCGCCGGGAAGAGGTGTTCACCCCCTCTTATCTGGCGCAAGCCTACGGTCTGCGCTTTCGACGACTCGACGTCGAGGGGCATCCAATGCTCATTTCGGCCACTTAAGTAAAATCGTTTCTTGAAAAGCAGGTAATTTCGACGCTAAATTAATACCAAAATAAAAACAGAGGATTGTTGCGGCATGCGTTTTTGGCTTCTTGTTATCACAGCATTGTTCCTGGCAGGATGCAGTACTCATCGGGCACCGGCGCCAAATGCCAGATTATCAGACTCCATTACCGTCATTGCGGGTCTGAACGATCAGTTGCAGTCTTGGCGCGGTACGCCATACCGCTACGGCGGCATGAGTCGCAGAGGCGTGGACTGTTCCGGCTTTGTGGTAGTCACTATGCGCGACAAGTTTGATTTGCAGTTGCCTCGTGATACGCGTGAACAATCAAAAATCGGCACCAGAATCGATAAAGATGAATTGCTGCCCGGAGATTTGGTTTTCTTTAAAACCGGTTCGGGCGAAAGTGGTTTACATGTTGGTATTTACGATACAAATAATGAGTTTATTCATGCCTCTACCAGTCGTGGCGTGATGCGTTCATCGCTGGATAATGTGTACTGGCGAAAAAACTTCTGGCAGGCACGGCGAATTTAACCCCGCAGACGATATAAATTTTATAGTCTATTTTTAACATATCGCCGGTTGAACTTATGACATCTGTTGTCATCATATATAATGATATAACCGTAGCATTTACAAACGTACTTTTATTAAAAACGGGCGTGTTCACGCCCTGTTAAAAGTACAAGATTGAATATTGGTTTATAATCAGAGTAAGTTAAAAAAAGGAACCGGTTCACCGGTAAACAAGAAAAATGATGACGCTTCAATTAGTATCTGAAGTTACGTCTGTTTCCGTCCGTAGTGACTGGATGGCGAATAGCGCCCTAACCATGGGACTGGCGTAATGATTGCTTCACTTGATGAGCTTTACCATTCCGAACTCTTTTTCCTTCCCGTCATGGATGAAAACGCTCGGCTTGTTGGTTTAGAGATTATTGCAACGTTTGCCGCTGAAGACGGCGCCGTGCGGATGCCGACTGAGTTGGTAGCGCCTCGCCTTTCGGTGGAGGAACAATACTGTCTGTTTGTTGAAAAACTGGCGTTGTTAGAAACCTGTCAGCACTTTTTTATTCAGCATAAACTTATTGCATGGCTTAATTTACCGCCTGCAATTAGTGACTTATTATTATTAGATAGCGAACTTTTTTCCCGGGCAGCGCGCTTTCCGTTTCTTGAATTAGCTATAAATGAGAATTATCCTGGGTTAAACCAGGGCAAAAACAATGAAACGTTAGCTAATCTGGCAATGCATTTCCCATTAATGCTGGCAAATTTCGGGGCAGGCGAGGCGTCGACTAAAGCTATTTTCGATGGGCTTTTCAAACGAGTCATGTTGGATAAAAATTTTATTCAGCAGCGAGCTGAAATGATCTCATTCGAACCATTCATGCACGCCATCGTTGCCCAGATCTCCTCCAGCTGCGAGTCGCTGATGATTGCCGGTATTGATACTGAGGCGATGTTTGCGCGCGCAGCGCCATTGGGGTTTAGCGCATTCCAGGGCGGACTATGGCCTCCGGTGCCGGTAAGCCAGCTCATTAAACTCGTTCAGCGATAACCTTTCTGTTTGCCGGTGTTTAACCGGTGATTAACCGTCTACACTGAAGACAGGAGGCCCTATGACCCTGTCTTTTACTGCCCGTTGGCGCGATGAACTGCCAGCAACGTATACCGCGCTTTTACCCACACCGTTAAAAAATGCGCGACTGATTTGGTATAACGACGAACTGGCGCAGCAGTTAGCCATTCCCGCGTCGTTATTTGACGCTACCAATGGCGCTGGCGTTTGGGGCGGCGAAACCTTATTACCAGGTATGTCGCCTGTCGCGCAGGTATATAGCGGGCATCAGTTCGGCGTTTGGGCGGGACAACTCGGCGACGGACGCGGTATTTTGCTGGGCGAACAGCTCCTGGCGGATGGCTCGACGCTCGACTGGCATCTGAAAGGCGCCGGATTAACACCCTATTCGCGAATGGGGGATGGACGCGCCGTCCTGCGTTCAACCATACGAGAAAGTCTTGCCAGCGAAGCCATGCATTATCTGGGTATTCCCACTACGCGCGCGTTATCTATCGTAACCAGCGATACGCCGGTTCAGCGAGAGACGCAGGAAACGGGCGCGATGTTAATGCGTCTGGCGCAAAGTCATATGCGTTTTGGTCATTTCGAACATTTCTACTACCGCCGTGAGCCGGAAAAAGTTCAGCAACTGGCTGATTTCGCTATTCGTCATTACTGGCCGCAATGGCAGGATGTAGCGGAAAAATATGCTTTGTGGTTTGAAGAGGTGGCGGCGCGTACCGGAAGACTCATCGCCGAGTGGCAAACTGTCGGTTTTGCGCACGGCGTTATGAATACGGATAACATGTCGATTCTGGGGCTGACCATCGACTATGGTCCCTTTGGTTTTCTCGACGACTACGATCCCGGCTTCATTGGTAACCATTCCGATCATCAGGGACGTTACCGCTTCGATAATCAACCATCGGTGGCGCTGTGGAATTTACAACGTCTGGCGCAGACGTTAACCCCTTTTATTGAGATCGACGCGTTAAACAGAGCGCTGGATCGTTACCAGGACGCGTTGTTAACGCACTATGGGCAGCGAATGCGCCAGAAGCTGGGCTTCTTTACCGAGCAAAAAGACGATAACGTTTTACTGAATGAATTGTTTAGTCTGATGGCGCGCGAAGGGAGTGACTATACCCGTACATTTCGGATGTTAAGCCATACGGAGCAACAGAGCGCTTCCTCGCCGTTGCGGGATACGTTTATCGATCGCGCGGCGTTCGATGCCTGGTTCGACCGCTACCGGGCGCGATTGCGCACAGAGGCGGTGGATGACGCGCTGCGCCAACAGCAGATGCAACGCGTGAATCCTGCGATTGTGTTGCGCAACTGGCTGGCGCAACGCGCGATAGATGCGGCTGAACAAGGAGACATGGCGGAACTGCATCGGTTGCATGAAGTTTTACGTCAACCTTTTACCGATCGAGATGATGACTATGCCAGCCGACCGCCGGAGTGGGGAAAGCGGCTGGAGGTCAGTTGTTCAAGTTAGCCTGATGCCAGCAGCATCGTCTGCTGGCGGGAGCGCTATTTGGTTAACAGTTGCTTACCGGCCTGAGTTTTGCGCAACAGATACTCCTGACCGTTGTGATCGATAATGACTTTGCCGTCCGGACCTAATAGCGCCTGACTGTTGACGCGCCGTTCAGCGGCAGGGAGAAGCGTTTCATTGTCTATTTCCTTAGGGTGAGGCAGCTCGGTGTTATCCATACGCGACATGTTATTTATTAATAATCAAACTCACAATGATTATTATTATCAATAATTAATGCGATAACAGCAAGTGCTAATTCTGTGGAGTGATATACGCGTGCGTAGAGAAAAGGGTGGGTAACGCATCGAAGAAACGCCCATCCCGGCAGGATGGGCGAGCTATTAAAAGCGGCTGTCTACCGCCGCGGCAAGTTTTTCCAACAGAACTTCCGTATCTTCCCAGTTCAGGCAGGGATCGGTAATGGATTGACCATAGATTAACGGTTGACCGCTGATAATTTTTTGCGTGCCTTCCCGCAAAAAACTCTCTGCCATAATCCCGGCAATTGCCGTGGAGCCATTACGAATCTGCTGGCAAATATCATCACATACGTCCAACTGGCGGCGATGCTGTTTTTGACAGTTGCCGTGGCTGAAGTCGACGACCAGATGTTCCGGCAGATCAAATTCATGCAACGTGTCGCAGGCGGCGGCAATATCTTCAGCGTGGTAGTTCGGTTTTTTACCGCCGCGCATGATGATGTGCCCATACGGGTTGCCACTCGTTTGGTAGATAGTCATCTGTCCGTCTTTATCCGGCGAGAGAAACATATGACTGGCGCGGGAGGCGCGAATAGCATCAACGGCAATGCGGGTATTGCCATCCGTACCATTTTTAAAGCCGACCGGACAAGAGAGCGCAGAAGCCATTTCCCGATGGATTTGGCTTTCGGTGGTACGCGCGCCAATCGCTCCCCAACTGATCAGATCGGCAATAAACTGGCCGGTGACCATATCAAGAAATTCTGTGGCGGTCGGTACTCCCAGTTCGTTCACCTGCAATAGCAAGCGACGCGCCAGTTCAAGCCCATGATTGACGCGGTAACTGCCATTCAAGTCGGGATCGGAAATCAGGCCTTTCCATCCCACGACGGTGCGCGGTTTTTCAAAATAGGTGCGCATGACGATTTCCAGACGCGCCTGATGCTTTTGGCGTTGTGCCTGGAGCTGCGTCGCGTATTCCATGGCAGCATTCAGATCGTGAATCGAACAGGGGCCAATGACGACCAGTAGCCGTGGATCTTCACCATTTAAAATCTTTTCTATCCGGCGTCGGGAGTCGGTAACGTGACTGGCGACGGAGGACGATACAGGATACCGCTGCGCGAGTTCGGTTGGTGTTACCAGGCTGTCGATACGCGCAGTACGGAGTTCGTCGGTTCTGTTCATTACAAGTCTCAGAAATTTGTTGCTTCAACGGCAGGACTACCGGGAAGTGATGGGCATCACGATAAACCAATCCCTGCTGATTTCAAGTGCGAGGCGTGTCACACCTCGCAGGCAGAACGGCATGATAACAAAAACCAATCCATTAAACTAGTTTGCTAGTACATTCTGCGGTTAAGCCCCATAATATCGAGAATCTTGGTGGCTATCTCTTCAACGGAATAATTGGTGCTGTTCAGGCAGGGGATCTGATTCTTACGATACAGCGCTTCGACCTCCGCCACTTCCATGCGGCACTGACGCAACGAGGCATAGCGACTGTTTTCACGGCGTTCTTCGCGAATTGCCGCCAGGCGTTCAGGGTCAATTGTCAGGCCGAACAGTTTATGTTGTAGCGGTTTTAACGATGTGGGCAGCGTCAAATTATCCATATCATCGGCGATGAAAGGGTAGTTAGCCGCACGAATACCGAATTGCATTGCCAGATAGAGACTGGTGGGCGTTTTTCCACAGCGCGAAACGCCAAGTAAAATGACCTGGGCCTGATCGAGGTTGCGCAATGAAATGCCATCATCATGCGCCAGGGTATAATCGATAGCGGCAATACGGGCGTCATACTTGTTCAGGTTACCCGGATTAAGCCCATGAGTACGATGAGCGATCGGCGTCGGATCCAGTTTCATCTCCTGCTGAAGCGGCGCCACCAGCGCCTGGACGATATCCTGGCAGAAGCCTTCGCTCTGCAAGATGATGGCGCGAATTTCAGGTAAAACAATCGAGTAAAACACCAGCGGGCGAACGCCGGTTTGCTGATAAATGGCGTCAATTTGGTCTTTGACGGCGCGGGCGCGACTTTCGTTTTCCACGAATGGCAGCGTAATGCTGCTGATCGTCACCGGAAACTGCGACATAACCGCGTGACCCAGGACCTCGGCGGTGATGGCGGTACCATCAGAAATATAGAAAACATGGCGATCAACAACATTATCCATTCTGTTCATCCTGAAGAGTAAACATAATTATCTGAAAGCATAAATTAAAAGTAACGGGAAACGTATAACCTGTCGCTTATTTTATAAAATGACAGGTACTTTTTATAATTAATGAAAAGTGTGTTTCATTTTCTGGAAACGCAGTTTATACCGGGGGTGATTAAGGGAATGCCGTGCTATGCGCGGGTTTGCGCAACTACGTAAACAATCTGAAAAAATAAATTTGCTTGAACGATTCACCGTTTTTTTCGCGGGTTTAAGTATGCCAGGATAAATACGCAACTATGTGTTTCTTAAACTCGTTCATTTATCACAAAAGGATTGTTCGATGTCCAACAATGGCTCGTCACCGCTGGTGCTTTGGTATAACCAACTCGGCATGAATGATGTAGACAGAGTTGGGGGCAAAAATGCCTCCCTGGGTGAAATGATTACTAACCTTTCCGGCATGGGCGTATCCGTTCCGAATGGTTTTGCAACCACTGCCGATGCGTTTAACCAGTTTTTGGATCAAAGCGGCGTAAACCAGCGCATTTATGAGCTGCTGGATAAGACGGATATTGATGATGTTTCCCAGCTGGCGAAAGCGGGCGCGCAGATCCGCCAGTGGATTATCGACACTCCTTTCCAGCCGGCGCTGGAAAACGCCATCCGCGATGCCTATGCGCAGCTTTCGTCGGATGATGAAAATGCCTCTTTTGCCGTGCGTTCCTCCGCCACGGCGGAAGACATGCCAGATGCTTCGTTTGCGGGTCAACAGGAAACGTTTCTTAACGTTCAGGGCTTCGATGCGGTACTGGTGGCAGTGAAACACGTATTTGCTTCTCTGTTTAACGATCGCGCCATCTCTTATCGCGTTCACCAGGGATATGATCATCGCGGCGTAGCGCTTTCCGCTGGCGTGCAGCGGATGGTTCGCTCCGATCTCGCCTCGTCAGGGGTGATGTTCTCTATCGATACCGAATCCGGTTTTGACCAGGTGGTCTTTATCACCTCGGCATGGGGACTGGGCGAAATGGTGGTGCAGGGGGCGGTTAACCCGGATGAATTTTATGTCCATAAGCCAACCCTGGCGGCAGGCCGCCCGGCCATCGTACGCCGCACCATGGGGTCGAAAAAAATCCGCATGGTTTACGCCGCCACCCAGGAGCACGGCAAGCAAGTGAAGATTGAAGATGTGCCGCAGGAACAGCGCGACATTTTCTCGCTCACCAACGAAGAAGTGCAGGAACTGGCGAAACAAGCGGTGCAGATTGAGCAGCACTATGGTCGTCCGATGGATATCGAATGGGCGAAAGACGGTCATACCGGTAAGCTCTTTATTGTGCAGGCACGTCCGGAAACCGTGCGCTCCCGTGGCCAGGTGATGGAGCGTTATACGCTACATGCGCAGGGGAAAATCATTGCCGAAGGTCGCGCCATTGGGCATCGTATCGGCGCAGGTACGGTAAAAGTTATTCACGATATCGGCGAAATGAACCGTATTGAGCCTGGCGATGTGCTTGTCACCGATATGACCGACCCGGACTGGGAACCGATCATGAAAAAAGCGGCGGCGATTGTCACTAACCGTGGCGGGCGCACCTGTCACGCGGCGATTATCGCCCGCGAATTGGGCATTCCGGCGGTAGTCGGCTGCGGCGACGCCACCGAACGCATGAAAGATGGCGAAAAAGTAACCGTCTCCTGCGCAGAAGGTGATACCGGTTATGTGTATGCCGACATGCTGGATTTCAGCGTAAAAAGCTCCAGCGTAGACACCATGCCAGAGCTACCGCTGAAGGTCATGATGAATGTCGGCAACCCGGACAGGGCATTTGACTTTGCCTGCCTGCCGAATGAAGGCGTAGGTCTGGCGCGACTGGAATTCATCATTAACCGTATGATTGGCGTTCACCCACGCGCGCTGCTGGAGTTTGCCGACCAGGATGCCGCGCTGCAAAACGACATTCGTGAGATGATGAAAGGGTTTGACTCGCCGCGTGAATTTTACGTTGGTCGACTGACGGAAGGGATCGCGACGTTAGGCGCCGCCTTCTACCCGAAACGCGTCATCGTTCGCCTGTCTGACTTTAAGTCCAACGAATACGCCAACCTGGTCGGCGGCGAACGCTATGAGCCGCATGAAGAAAACCCGATGCTGGGCTTCCGCGGCGCGGGTCGTTACGTCGCAGAAAGTTTCCGCGATTGTTTTGCGCTGGAATGCGAAGCGGTGAAACGCGTGCGCAACGCTATGGGCCTTACCAACGTCGAAATCATGATCCCGTTCGTGCGGACGGTCGACCAGGCGAAAGCGGTCATCGAAGAGCTGGCGCGCCAGGGGCTTAAACGCGGCGAGAACGGGCTGAAGATCATCATGATGTGCGAGATCCCGTCCAATGCCTTGCTGGCTGAACAGTTCCTCGAGTATTTTGATGGCTTCTCGATTGGTTCTAACGACATGACGCAGCTGGCGCTGGGGCTGGATCGCGATTCCGGCGTGGTGTCTGAACTGTTTGACGAGCGTAACGACGCGGTGAAAGCGCTGCTATCTATGGCGATCCGCGCGGCGAAAAAACAGGGCAAATATGTTGGAATTTGCGGTCAGGGTCCGTCCGACCATGAAGACTTTGCCGCCTGGCTGATGGAAGAGGGGATCGACAGCCTGTCGCTGAACCCGGACACCGTGGTACAGACCTGGCTGAGTCTGGCGGAACTGAAGAAGTAAACCGCGACCAGATAACGCTATGCTTATCCGGCCTGCACAAGAAACATGTTGTGTAGGCCGGATAGGGCGTAAGTTGCCCGACGCCTGCATAATGCCGGTTCAGGCGTTGTGCAGAATCATTAATACACTGCGTAGATCATTTACGGCGATTTGCCCCGGCGCTGAAGCCTGCTTCACCGCGCCAAACGTGGCGGCAGAGCCAAACACTTCCCCTGCCAGACGTGAAATGACACCCTCTTTCGCCATTGACATAGTAATTACCGGACGGTCGGCGTAATGTTGCTGCATCTCCAGCGTGGCAGTGAGTAACGTTAATACATCATGTTTGCTTTGCGGCATAACGGCAATCTTGGGTATATCCGCGCCGAGCGCTTGCATTTTACGTAGCCGCAGAACCATTTCCTCTGCGGACGGCGTCTGGTGAAAATCGTGGTTAGACATCACGACATAAACATTATGCGCATGGGCATAATCGACAGTGGCTTTAACGTCAGCATCACCGGTAAATAGCTCAAGATCGATCATATCGACCAGGCCGCTGTCGATTGCGGCACGATTAAGCGAGAGATAATGCTGAGTGGTTATTGTCTGCTCGCCGCCTTCTTTGGCGCTGCGGAAAGTAAACAGTAACGGAATGTCAGGCATCGCATCGCGGATAACACGCGCAGCGGTAAGAACGGATTGAGTCGATGCGATATCCATAAAGTGATCCACGCGCCACTCCAGAATATCGAATGTAGCTTCGCGGTAGGCCAGCGCCTCCGCTTTCACGCTATTGATGTCTCTTCCCATCAACGACACGATAATTTTGGGCATCCCTTCGCCAATGATAAGATTTTTTACGGTGACGGTTTTCATGCGTGTCCTGTCAGTTTTTTTTCTTCTCGCCATTATGAACGGTGAGGCTGGCCGCTT
The DNA here is from genome assembly GCF_017572645.1 of Salmonella sp. 32100201201700099SM. Lineage (NCBI taxonomy): Bacteria > Pseudomonadati > Pseudomonadota > Gammaproteobacteria > Enterobacterales > Enterobacteriaceae > Salmonella > Salmonella sp. 32100201201700099SM. The sequence continues at coordinate 134,075 of NZ_JAGERQ010000001.1, forward strand.
GAAGTAAAAAAAAAGCCCATCGTAGGAGACGGGCAAAGACTACACACAGCAATTCGTTGTTTCACTCAGGGGATTTCCATGCTTATAAATCAATGTGTTGATTTATAACCGTGTGCTAATAGTAGGCATGAGCACTTTTTGCGTCGATCAGATTCGTCTCAATAGTTTAAAAACAGTAACGGATTTGCGACAGAAATGAGATGCGGCGGGGAACAGACGGGCGAATCAAAATGGGGTGTGCGTTGAATTGATAAACGTCGCTAAAGCATCGGGCGGCAATGCCGCCCGACGGGATTATGACTGCTTGTTGGCTTCCTCGATGTCATCCAGCTCTTCAAGGAGCTCCTCTGGTTCATTCGTCGGCGCCGGAACTTCATGTACCCATGCGGAGAACAAACGCCAGGTCACGGCCAGAAGCACCGGTCCAATAAACAGACCAATCATACCGAATGCAATCAGGCCGCCGATTACCCCGGAAAGGATCAGAAGCAGCGGTAAATCGGCGCCCATGCGGATGAGTACCGGGCGAATCACGTTATCCAGAGTGCCGACGACGGCGCTCCAAACCAGCAGCACGGTGCCCCAGGTGGTGTCGCCTGTCCAGTAAAGCCAGATAATGGCTGGAATCAATACCGGCAATGGCCCCAACTGAACCAGACACGAAAGGATCATCACTACCGTCAACAGGGTAGCGTAAGGCACGCCGGAAATCGCCAGCCCGACGCCGCCAAGTACCGCCTGTACCAGCGCGGTGACCACCACGCCAAGCGCCACGGCGCGGATCGCCTGGGCAGCCAGCAGAACCGCCGCATCGCCGCGTTTAGCCGCGAGACGACAGGCAAAATGGCGTATACCCATCGCCACTTGTTCGCCGCGCCAGTAAAGCAGGGCGCTAAACAACAGCATCAGGGCGCAGTGCATCATAAAGCGTCCGATATGCGCCGCCTGACCGACAAACCAGGTCGTGGTTGTGCCGATATAAGGCCGCACTTTCGCCATAATAGCGCTACCGCCCATATCCAGCAGGCTATGCCATCCGGCATACAGTTTGGCGCCAACCAACGGAATATTATTTAACCATGCCAGATCGGGTAGCGTCATATCGCCGCCAGTCACTGCATGGATGAGCGGACCGCTACCATCGACAATGCTGTTCACCAGCAAGGCGACGGGAATAACGAAGAGCAGCACTAACAGCAGCGTCATGACCAATACGGCAAGCGAGCGGCGGCCCCACAATATTTTTTGTAATTTCAGCAAAACGGGCCAGGTCGCGATAACAATCGTACCTGCCCATGCAAACCCCAAAATAAAAGGCTGTACTATCCACAAACAGGCCACAATCATGATGGCTAAAAACAGCACCGATAGCAGCACTTGCGCAATATCCCTGGGCTGACGAACATTTACCATAAATACTTTTCACCTTTGTCTTTGCGCCAGAACGTTGGCGCGACGTGAACATGCAAACCACACCCTATAATGATGAGCAATTTCAGCGGTTTTTAACAGGCCGATTCTGCATGTAATTCTGTTGGGCGCACAGGAAAAAAATGTGATACAACAAATAACGCAACACGCAAACGATTAAGCATCCCTTCCTGTGCGTAGACCGCTCGCGCTCGCCGGGTTGGGCGCCACCGTTCACAACATAGACCGCAGGAAAAGGTCAATATAATGATTCCACAAATTTCTCAGGCACCCGGCGTCGTTCAGCTGGTGCTCAATTTTTTGCAGGCGCTGGAGCAGCAAGGGTTTACGGGCGATACGGCAACCAGTTATGCCGACCGTCTGACAATGTCGACCGATAACAGTATCTACCAGCTTCTTCCCGATGCTGTTGTGTTTCCCCGTTCTACGGCGGATGTCGCGCTTCTTGCCCGTCTGGCGGCGGAGCCGCGCTTTACGTCGCTGATATTTACCCCTCGAGGCGGCGGTACTGGCAAGAATGGCCAGGCGCTAAACCAGGGCATTATTGTTGATATGTCCCGCTATATGAACCGCATTATTGAAATTAATCCTGAAGAGGGATGGGTGCGGGTAGAGGCGGGGGTGATAAAAGATCAGCTTAATCAGGCATTAAAGCCGTATGGCTATTTTTTTGCGCCGGAACTTTCCACCAGTAATCGCGCCACGCTTGGCGGTATGATTAATACCGATGCCTCTGGTCAGGGTTCGCTGGTCTATGGAAAAACGTCAGATCACGTCTTAGGCATACGGGCCGTATTGTTGGGGGGCGATATCCTTGACACGCAATCGATGCCCGTAGAGCTTGCCCGGACGTTGGGTGAAAACACGACGATGCCAGGCCGCATCTATCAGACCGTCTATCAGTCCTGCCTGGAAAACCGTCAACTTATCCTCGATAGCTTTCCAAAGCTCAATCGCTTCCTGACAGGCTACGATTTACGCCACGTCTTTAACGATGACATGACCCGTTTCGATCTTACCCGCATCTTAACGGGGTCGGAAGGGACGCTGGCGTTTATTACTGAAGCCCGGCTGGATATTACCCCGATACCCAAAGTTCGCCGTCTGGTGAATGTAAAATACGACTCCTTTGATTCCGCGCTGCGTAACGCCCCTTTTATGGTTGATGCGCGCGCCTTATCCGTCGAGACGGTCGATTCCAAAGTCCTTAACCTCGCGCGGGAAGATATTGTCTGGCACTCCGTTAGCGAATTGATTACCGATGTGCCGGATAAAGAAATGCTTGGCCTGAATATCGTGGAATTCGCGGGTGACGATGAAGCGCTTATTGACGGACAGGTCGAGGCGCTGTGCCACCGGCTGGATGGTCTGATGGCGCGAGCGGAAGCGGGCGTGATCGGCTGGCAACTTTGTACCGATTTGACGGGTATTGAGCGTATTTACGCGATGCGTAAAAAAGCGGTAGGGCTGCTGGGTAATGCGAAAGGTGCTGCCAAACCGATTCCTTTTGCGGAAGATACCTGCGTGCCGCCTGAACATCTGGCCGATTACATCGCCGAATTTCGCGCCCTGCTGGATGGTCATGGCTTAAGTTACGGCATGTTCGGCCACGTGGATGCCGGGGTGCTACATGTGCGTCCGGCGCTGGATATGTGCGATCCGCAGCAGGAACTGTTGATGAAACAGATCTCCGATGAGGTCGTCGCGCTGACCGCCAGATACGGCGGGCTGTTGTGGGGCGAGCATGGAAAAGGTTTTCGTGCGGAATACAGCCCGGCCTTTTTCGGCGAAGTCCTGTATGGCGAGCTGCGCAAAATAAAAGCGGCTTTTGATCCGCATAATCGACTTAACCCGGGTAAAATCTGTCCGCCGCAGGGGATAGAGGCGCCGATGATGAAGGTGGATGCGGTAAAACGCGGCTCCTGGGATCGGCAAATCCCGCTGGCGGTGCGGCAGACCTGGCGCGGCGCTATGGAGTGTAATGGTAACGGCCTGTGCTTTAATTTCGATGCGAAAAGCCCAATGTGCCCGCCGATGAAAATTAGCCTTAACCGGATCCACTCGCCGAAAGGGCGGGCGACGCTGGTGCGGGAATGGCTCCGTCTATTGGCCGATCGCGGCGTCGATCCGTTGAAGCTGGAAAAGGAGTTGCCAGAAAAACGCGCCAGCTTACGCACGCTGATTGCCCGCACCCGGAATAGTTGGCACAAACGCAAAGGCGAGTATGACTTTTCCCATGAAGTTAAAGAGGCCATGTCCGGCTGTCTGGCGTGTAAAGCCTGTACGACCCAGTGTCCGATTAAAATCGATGTTCCGGAGTTTCGTTCACGTTTCTTACAGCTTTACCATACGCGTTATCTGCGTCCGGTACGCGATCATCTGGTGGCGACGGTCGAGACCTACGCGCCGCTGATGGCGCGTGCGCCAAAGACCTTTAACTTTTTTATTAACCAACCGGTGGTTCGTAATCTGGCGAAAAAACATATCGGTATGGTGGATTTACCTCTGCTTTCTGCCCCTTCATTGCAACAGCAACTGGTGGGCCATCCGTCCGCTAATATGACGCTTGAGCAACTGGAGCGCATGAGCGCCGAGCAAAAAGCGAAAACGGTACTGGTAGTTCAGGATCCGTTTACCAGCTACTACGACGCCCGGATCGTGGCGGACTTTATCCGCCTGGCGGAAAAACTGGGCAGGAGGCCGGTATTGTTACCGTTCTCGCCGAATGGTAAGGCGCAGCATATTAAAGGTTTTCTTAATCGCTTTGCGAAAACGGCGAAAAAAACCTCTGAGTTCCTTAATCGGATCGCTGCGTTGGGGATGCCGATGGTGGGCGTCGATCCGGCGCTGGTTCTGTGTTATCGCGACGAATACAAACTGGCGCTGGGCGAACAGCGCGGCGATTTTCATGTGTTGCTGGTGAATGAATGGCTGGCGCAGGAAATAAATGCAAGACTGTCCGTCGAGGTGAGCGGCGAACCGTGGTACTTTTTTGGTCATTGTACGGAAGTCACGGCTTTACCCGGCGCGCCTGCGCAGTGGGCCGCCATCTTTGCCCATTTTGGCGCGAAGCTGGAAAATGTCAGCGTAGGCTGCTGCGGTATGGCGGGCACTTATGGACATGAACTAACCAATCATAAAAATTCGCTGGGAATTTATGAGCTATCCTGGCATCAGGCGATGCAACGTTTACCGCGAAACCGTTGCCTGGCAACCGGCTATTCCTGCCGAAGCCAGGTTAAACGCATTGAAGGTACGGGCGTGCGTCACCCGTTGCAGGCATTACTGGAGATTATAGGTTGATCTGGAAACGTGAAGTGACCCTCGATGCGCTTAATGCGATGGGGGAAGGGAATATGGTTGGCCTGCTTGATATCCGCTTTGAGCGTATTGGGGACGATACGCTGGAAGCGACAATGCCCGTCGATCATCGCACCAAACAGCCGTTCGGCTTGCTGCATGGCGGAGCGTCTGTGGTGCTGGCGGAAAGTATCGGCTCGGTCGCAGGCTATCTGTGTACGCAGGGGGAGCAAAAGGTGGTGGGGCTGGAGGTGAATGCCAACCATGTACGGTCGGCGCGTCAGGGGCGCGTACGAGGCGTCTGTAAAGCGTTGCATACCGGGGCTCGCCATCAGGTCTGGCAGATAGAGATCTTTGATGAACAGGGACGTCTGTGCTGTTCTTCGCGTCTTACTACGGCGATTGTGTGACGTTGTCACCATAAAAGTGTGATGCATATTGCTTTTGGTCAAAATGTGCGCAGAAAAAGGTGATATACTGTGCACGTTTACACATAAGCGAGGATGATATGTCTACTGATTTAGACCCAACCCAACTGGCGATTGAATTTTTACGCCGTGATAAAACCGAACTTTCTCCCGCGCAGTATTTGAAGCGTTTAAAACAGCTGGAGTTAGAGTTTGCCGATCTCCTCACCCTCTCTGCAACCGAACTGAAAGAAGAGATCTATTTCGCCTGGCGGTTGGGAGTGCATTAATAAAGTCTGTGTAGGCCGGATAAGGCGTTAGCCGTCATCCGGCTATGTTACCAGGCAATCTCACCAGACCCTGTTCCCCGGTAATAGATAATCCTCTTGATTTTGTTTAAAAAAAATACAGATCGCCATTTGTGCTAAAAAGATGCGCTCTCTTTATGAGATTATTCTTATGCCCCTTCAAGAGCTAAGCCATTAAGAGTGCCGGAGATAAGCGCCGGATGGGGCCGGAACCCTTAAGCCTGTATTGAACAGACTTAAGGGTTTTTCTTTTCCGGGCGCGTAAAAAACTAAGGTCTGTCAATAACCGCTGGCATGTCGTCAGCCGTATGATTATTCAAAATACGGTTAGCCAGCACACCTGACATCATCGATCCGTTAACGTTCAGAGCCGTGCGGGCCATATCAACGATAGGTTCGATGGCAATAAAAATACCGACCAGCGCAACGGGAAAATTCAACGTCGACAGGACAATCAGCGCCGCGAACGTACCACCGCCGCCGACGCCGGCTACGCCAATAGACCCTAGCGCAATGGCAGGTAACATCGCGGCCAGAAAATGCAGCGAGAGCGGATCAATGCCGATGGTGGGCGCAATCATCGCTACCATAATAGCCGGATAAATCCCGGCGCAGCCATTTTGCCCCATACTGGAGCCAAACGAGGCGGAAATATTGGCAATGGTGCTTTGTACGCCAAATTTTTCCTGGGCGGAAATGGCCAGCGGAATAGAGGCTGCGCTGCTGCGGGAGACAAACGCAAAGGTTAAGACGGGCCAGACCATTCTGAAATAACGCGCTGGATTATTACCGCTGAGGATCAGCAAGGTGGCGTGCACGATAAACATCATGAAAATCGCGATGTAACAGGCGCCGATAAAACCAAGTAAGCTGGCGAATTGTTCAAGGCGGTATGATGAAAATACGGTAGTCATTAATGCCATGACGCCATAGGGCGTTAATGCAATAACGATACGTACCATCTTCATGACCCAGATCTGGATAGCGTTAATGCCTGCGCTTAATTTCTGACCTTCTTCCGGCGCCTCTTTTTTGACCTTTAACAGAGCGATCCCCGCTATTAGCGTGAAGATAACGATGCCGATAACGGAAACACTTCTGGCTCCCGTAAGATCAAGAAAAATATTTGTCGGGATCAGCGATGTCACTAACTGGGGAATCGACACCGCGGCAGTCTTATTGACTTCTTCTGTAGTTAACATTGACGGCATGTGCACAAAAGCGCTGGCGTCAAGCCCCAGTATATGAGCGGTCAGTAATCCGATAAAACCGGCAACCATCACCAAACATAACATGCATCCGACGATCGTCAGCGACATTTTTCCGATGCCGGCGCTATTTTCCAGTTTATTGATGGCGGAAAGAATAGAAATAAAAATTAGCGGTATAGCGACCAGTTTTAACAGATGGACGTAGCCATTGCCGACGATGCTGTACCATTCGATAATGGTGTTAGTGTGATTTGCTGAAATAAAATGCAGGGATAAACCAATAACAGCCCCTAAAAAGATAGCGATAAAAACGCTTTTCGACAGGGAATCGCTTTTTTGATTAATTCTCAAGATGACCCACGAGAAAACCAAAAAAAGTGCGATATACGCGAGCGTAACAACCATATTTTAAGCCTCTTGCCTCATTCAGCACCTGAAATGCCGGAAAGAGTTTACATAAACCTATAGCCCAACCTGAGTTATAGAACCGCAGCGGATTATAAAGAGCGCAACGCCAGGTATCCATACAAAAAATGGGGTTCTGACCTCGCCGCCTGGCAATGTCGACAGCCTATTAATTAAATAGTCATTTTCTATACATCTTTTCGTTTTTGACCTGCCAGAACGGTTAATATCGTATAAATCATTACTTATCAATAGGTTAATCGACTTTTTGTCTGTCGTATGACCTGGCGGACAGGGTCTATGTTTAATAAAAGGCGCTCAATATGACCATTTGTTGGAAAGCCCCTGCGGTTAATGGGTTGAAGTGATAATCATTATCACTAACATGCTGTTATATCCTGGTGATTTAGAACGCGAGGTAACTCTATGGAATTGCATTCAGGCACGTTTAACCCGGAGGACTTCCCCTGGCAAGGGCTGACGCTAACGCCAGCGGCGGCAGCGCACATACGTGAACTGGCAGCAAAGCAGCCGGGCATGTTGGGCGTGCGGTTAAGCGTAAAACAGACGGGATGTGCCGGATTTGGCTATGTTCTGGATACCGTTCGGGAGCCGGATAAAGACGATTTGGTTTTTGAAGCCGAAGGCGCAAAGCTTTTCGCACCGTTACAGGCGATGCCTTTTATTGACGGAACAGAAGTGGATTACGTACAGGAAGGGCTGAACCAGTTATTTAAATTTCATAACCCCAAAGCCCAGAATGAATGCGGCTGCGGCGAAAGTTTTGGGGTATAGGCGGTACTATGTCTCGTAATACTGAAGCAACGGAAGAGGTCGGCATCTGGACAGGCGGACGCCTTAATTACAAAGAAGGATTTTTCACGCAATTACCCACTGATGAACTGGCAAAAGGCATCAGCGAAGAGGTGGTGCGTGCGATTTCCGCAAAGCGTAACGAACCTGATTGGATGCTGGAATTTCGTCTCAATGCCTATAGAGCCTGGCTGGACATGGATGAACCGCACTGGCTGAAAGCGCATTACGATAAACTGAACTATCAGGACTACAGTTATTACTCTGCGCCATCATGCGGAAACTGCGACGATAGCTGCGTTTCCCAGCCGGGAGCCGTACAGCAAACGGGCGCGAATACCTTTTTGAGTAAAGAGGTTGAAGACGCCTTCGAGCAACTTGGCGTTCCGGTTCGCGAAGGGAAAGAGGTCGCCGTCGATGCGATTTTTGACTCGGTCTCCGTAGCGACCACATACCGTGAAAAACTGGCGGAACAGGGCATTATTTTCTGTTCTTTTGGCGAAGCGATACACGATCACCCTGAGCTGGTCAGGAAATATCTTGGCACCGTCGTGCCGGGGAACGATAACTTTTTTGCCGCGCTGAATGCGGCAGTCGCTTCCGATGGGACATTTATCTATGTTCCCAAAGGCGTGCGTTGCCCAATGGAGTTATCCACCTATTTTCGCATTAACGCTGAGAAAACCGGTCAGTTTGAGCGCACGATTCTGGTGGCGGATGAAGGCAGCTATGTGAGTTATATCGAAGGCTGCTCCGCGCCCGTACGCGACAGTTATCAGCTCCACGCCGCGGTCGTGGAAGTCATCATCCATAAAGATGCTGAAGTAAAATATTCCACCGTACAAAACTGGTTCCCGGGCGACAACAACACGGGCGGCATTCTGAACTTTGTGACCAAGCGGGCGTTATGCGAAGGGGAAAACAGCAAGATGTCGTGGACCCAGTCGGAAACCGGTTCGGCGATTACCTGGAAATACCCGAGCTGCATTCTGCGCGGTGATAATTCTATCGGCGAGTTCTATTCCGTTGCGCTGACCAGTGGACATCAGCAGGCTGACACCGGCACCAAAATGATCCATATCGGTAAAAACACGCGCTCAACCATTATCTCAAAAGGCATTTCCGCCGGCCACAGCCAGAACAGCTACCGTGGGCTGGTAAAAATTATGCCGACGGCAACCAACGCCCGAAATTTCACCCAATGCGACTCCATGTTGATTGGCGCGGACTGCGGCGCGCATACGTTCCCGTATGTTGAATGCCGCAATAACAGCGCGCAGCTGGAGCACGAGGCGACGACATCACGCATCGGTGAAGATCAGCTTTTCTATTGTTTGCAACGCGGCATCAGCGAAGAAGACGCTATTTCGATGATCGTCAACGGTTTCTGCAAAGACGTTTTCTCGGAACTGCCGCTGGAGTTTGCCGTTGAAGCGCAAAAACTGCTGGCGATTAGCCTGGAGCACAGCGTCGGTTAATGATGAAGGAAAACCCATGTTAAGCATTAAAGATTTACAGGTCAGTGTGGAAGAAAAAGCGATTTTGCGTGGCCTGAATCTGGAGATTCGCCCCGGCGAAGTTCACGCCATTATGGGGCCGAACGGTTCCGGGAAAAGCACGCTTTCCGCCACCCTGGCGGGACGTGAAGATTATGAGGTCACCGGCGGCTCGGTTACGTTCAAAGGTAAAGATCTGCTTGAACTGTCGCCGGAGGAACGGGCGGGCGAAGGGATTTTTATGGCCTTCCAGTACCCGGTAGAAATCCCCGGCGTCAGTAACCAGTTTTTCCTGCAAACCGCGCTGAATGCCGTGCGCGCCTACCGCGGGCAGGCGTCGTTGGATCGCTTTGATTTTCAGGATCTGATGGAAGAGAAGATCGCATTGCTGAAAATGCCGGAAGATTTGCTGACCCGTTCGGTAAACGTCGGTTTTTCCGGCGGGGAGAAAAAGCGCAATGATATTTTGCAAATGGCGGTGCTGGAGCCGGAACTGTGCATCCTTGATGAGTCGGACTCCGGACTGGATATCGATGCGTTGAAAATTGTGGCGGAAGGCGTCAACGCGTTACGCGACGATAAACGCGCTTTTATTATCGTGACCCACTATCAGCGCATACTGGACTACATCAAGCCCGATTACGTCCACGTCCTCTATCAGGGGCGAATTGTCCGATCCGGCGATTTTACTCTGGTCAAACAACTGGAGGAGCAGGGTTATGGCTGGCTTACCGAACAGCAGTAAAGCGCTACAGCAATGGCAGCATCTCTTTGAAGAAAAAGGAGAAAGTCGAACTGAGCAGGCAAGACAACATTTACAACAGATGTTACGTCTGGGATTGCCGACGCGTAAACATGAAGACTGGAAATACACGCCGCTGGAGGGCTTAACCCATAGCCAGTTTATCCAGCAGTGTGCGACTATCAGCGCCGCACAGCGTGATGCGCTGGCGCTGCAAATCGATGCCGTGCGGCTGGTGTTTGTCGATGGTCGGTTTATGCCAGAGCTCAGTGATAGCACGCAAAACAGCGGATTTGACGTTAGCGTCAGGGATGAGCGCCAGACGCTTGCCGCGCCGGTACATCCCGAGGTTTTTCTGCATCTGACGGAAAGCCTGGCGCAATGTGTCACGTATATACAGGTCCGGCGAAATCAGCGTCCGACCAGGCCCCTACTGTTAATGCATATCACGCAGGGCGTGGATGGCGACGAGCTGAATACCGCGCATTATCGCCACCATCTGGCGCTGGCGGAAGGCGCGGAAGCGACGGTTATTGAGCATTATGTCAGCCTTACAGCGGCAAAACATTTTACTGGCGCGCGTCTGACGATGAACGTTGCAGACAATGCGTAACTGCGCCATATCAAACTGGCGTTTGAAAATGCGTCCAGCTATCACTTTGCGCATAACGATCTTCTGCTGGCGACAGACGCCTCGGCGTTTAGCCACAGTTTTCTGCTGGGCGCCGCAGTACTACGTCACCACAGCAGCTCACAACTGAATGGTGAAAACGCGACGCTTCAACTGAATAGTCTGGCGATGCCGGTGAAAAATGAAGTCTGCGATACGCGGACATGGCTGGAACATAACAAAGGCTACTGTAACAGCCGCCAGTTGCACAAGACCATCGTCAGCGACAAAGGACGCGCGGTCTTTAATGGCCTGATTAACGTGGCGCAACACGCCATTAAAACCGACGGCCAGATGACCAATAATAACCTGTTGTTGGGGAAACTGGCTGAAGTCGATACCAAACCGCAATTAGAGATCTATGCCGATGACGTGAAGTGCAGCCACGGCGCGACGATCGGGCGTATTGACGATGAGCAGATGTTTTATCTGCAATCACGCGGCATCAGGCAGCAGGAGGCGCGGCACATGATTCTTTACGCGTTTGCCGCAGAGTTAACGGAAGCTATCCATGATAGCGCCCTTAAACAGCAGGTGCTGACGCGAATCGGCCAGCGACTGCCCGGAGGCCTGGTATGACATTTCCTGTAGAAAAAGTACGGGCGGATTTTCCCATACTGCAGCGTGAAGTTAACGGCCTGCCGCTGGCTTACCTGGACAGCGCAGCCAGCGCTCAAAAACCTAATCAGGTGATTGATGCTGAATCTGCCTTCTACCGTCACGGCTATGCTGCGGTACATCGAGGTATCCATACGTTAAGCGCGCAGGCGACCGAAAGCATGGAGAATGTGCGTAAGCAGGCGTCGCGGTTTATTAACGCCCGCTCCGCAGAAGAACTGGTGTTCGTGCGCGGTACGACGGAGGGCATTAACCTTGTCGCCAACAGTTGGGGAACGGAAAATATTCGCGCCGGGGATAACATTATTATCAGCGAGATGGAGCATCACGCCAACATCGTTCCCTGGCAGATGCTGTGCGAGCGCAAAGGCGCCGAACTGCGCGTGATCCCGTTGCATCCTGACGGTACGCTGCGGCTGGAGACCTTAGCTGCGCTGTTCGATGACCGGACCCGACTGCTGGCCATTACCCATGTTTCCAATGTGCTGGGGACGGAAAACCCACTGCCGGACATGATTGCGCTGGCGCGCCAGCATGGGGCGAAAGTGCTGGTGGATGGCGCCCAGGCCGTGATGCACCATGCTGTTGACGTCCAGGCGCTGGACTGCGATTTTTACGTTTTCTCCGGCCATAAACTTTACGGGCCGACCGGCATCGGCATTCTGTATGTTAAAGAGGCGTTGCTGCAAGAAATGCCGCCGTGGGAAGGGGCGGGTCGATGATCTCGACCGTCAGCCTGACGCAGGGAACGACGTGGGCGAAAGCGCCCTGGCGTTTTGAGGCGGGAACGCCGAATACTGGCGGCATCATTGGTCTGGGCGCGGCAATTGACTATGTGACGTCGCTGGGACTGGATAAGATTGGCGATTATGAGCAGATGCTGATGCGCTATGCGCTGGAGCAACTGGCGCAGGTGCCTGATATCACGCTGTATGGTCCGGCGCAGCGGTTGGGCGTCATCGCGTTTAATCTGGGTAAACACCATGCTTACGACGTCGGCAGCTTTCTTGATAATTACGGCATCGCGGTACGAACGGGGCACCACTGCGCGATGCCGCTCATGGCCTGGTATGGCGTGCCGGCAATGTGCCGGGCTTCGCTGGCGATGTATAACACCCATGAAGAAGTGGACCGACTGGTGGCAGGATTAACGCGTATCCACCGCTTATTGGGATAACAGTGAGGTTTTATGGCTGCGTTACCGGATAAAGAAAAATTGCTGCGTAACTTTACGCGTTGCGCTAATTGGGAAGAGAAATATTTATATATTATTGAGTTGGGGCAGCGCCTGGCGGAGTTAAATCCGCAGGATCGCAATCCGCAAAATACGATTCATGGCTGTCAGAGCCAGGTGTGGATCGTGATGCGGCGAAACGCCAACGGCATTATCGAATTGCAGGGCGACAGCGACGCGGCGATCGTTAAAGGCCTTATGGCGGTGGTATTTATTTTGTACCACCAGATGACGGCGCAGGATATTGTGCATTTTGATGTCCGGCCATGGTTCGAAAAAATGGCGCTTACGCAACACCTCACACCTTCTCGTTCTCAGGGGCTGGAAGCAATGATTCGCGCAATTCGCGCTAAGGCCGCCACTCTTAGCTAAACTGTACAGACAGCGTTCTACCTGATGTCAAATCCTTTGTCGGACGGCGACGTCGCTTTATCCAGAGTGGAGAGAGCGTATATTTTGTTGTTCTGATAAGCGAAGCGCTACCAGTCGTCGCAGAGGGCATCACCAGGAATACAGGAGGTTTGGTATGAAACGTGCGTCTTTCATTACGCTAACTATTATCGGCGCGTATAGCGCGTTACAGGCAGCCTGGACGGTTGATTATCCATTACCGCCAGAAGGCAGCCGTCTTATTGGTCAGAATCAAACCTATACCGTACAGGAAGGTGATAAAAACCTGCAGGCTATCGCCCGGCGTTTTGATACGGCGGCGATGCTCATTCTTGAAGCGAACAATACGATTGCGCCGGTGCCTAAGCCCGGTACGCTAATTACCATTCCCTCGCAGATGCTATTGCCGGATGCGCCCAGGGAAGGCGTTATCGTCAACCTCGCGGAGCTACGGTTGTATTATTACCCGCCGGGAGAAAACCGCGTTCAGGTGTATCCCATCGGCATCGGTTTGCAGGGACTGGAAACTCCCGTCATGGACACCCGGATAGGGCAAAAGATCCCCAACCCGATGTGGACGCCGACGGCGGGCATACGCCAACGTTCGCTTGAGCGGGGGATCACGCTGCCACCGGTGATCCCTGCCGGGCCAAATAACCCGCTGGGACGCTATGCGCTGCGTCTGGCGCACGGTAATGGGGAATATCTCATTCATGGCACCAGCGCGCCGGATAGCGTGGGTCTGCGCGTGAGTTCCGGTTGCATTCGCATGAACGCGCCGGACATCAAGGCGTTATTTGCGCAGGTCAGAACGGGGACGCCGGTAAAAGTGATTAACCAGCCGGTGAAATTCTCTGTCGAGCCGAATGGCATTCGTTATGTAGAGGTACACAGGCCGCTATCGCCGGAAGAAGAGCAAAACGTGCAGACGATGCCCTACGTGTTGCCTGCGGAATTTACCGCGTTCAGAAACGCGCAAGGGGTGGATAGTCGCCTGGTCGATAAGGCGCTATACCGGCGAGCCGGGTATCCTGTCAGCGTGAGCGCCGGGCAGACGCCAGCGGTAAATACAACCGCAGTCGAATCCGCTCAGAACGGTTTTGTCGGGGAAGAGGGGCAAACACGCGCGACGCAGTAGCCTTCGCAGCAAACGACGGACAAAAAATGGCGCACGATGTGCGCCATTTTATATCGTGCGTTAAATTATTTACAGATGCGTAACACTTTGTTGTCCAGACGCTGGTTAGCGCGAGCAGCGTCGTCTTTAGCAGCCTGAACGTCGGAACGCATTGCATTTACGTCATTACTCAGTTGATCAACTTTAGCGCTCAGCGTCTGTACATCGGAAGATAACTGATCGATTTTAGCGTTGCTGGAACAACCTGCCAGTAACGCGGAGCCCAGAACTACTGCACCTAAGATCAGTTTGTTAGTACGGTTCATAATAACCTTATATTATGTATGGTTATGTATGTAAAGAAATGGCGCACGATGTGCGCCATTTTATATCGTGCGTCAAATTATTTACGGACGCGGGATACTTTGTTGTCCAGACGCTGGTTAGCTCGAGCAGCATCGTCTTTAGCAGCCTGAATGTCGGAACGCATTGCATTTACGTCATTACTCAGTTGATCAACTTTAGCGCTTAGCGTCTGCACATCGGATGATAACTGATCGATTTTAGCGTTGCTGGAACAACCTGCCAGTAACGCGGAGCCCAGAACTACTGCACCTAAGATCAGTTTGTTAGTACGGTTCATAAGAATAACCTTGCATTTTGTGTGGTTATATGTGTAAAAAAATGGCGCACAATGTGCGCCATTTTTATTACGCAGGTACTATTACTTACGGTATTTAGTAGCCTGGTTGTCCAGACGCTGGTTAGCGCGAGCTGCGTCGTCTTTAGCAGCCTGAACGTCGGAACGCATTGCGTTCACGTCGTTGCTCAGCTGGTCAACTTTAGCGTTCAGAGTCTGAACGTCAGAAGACAGCTGATCGATTTTAGCGTTGCTGGAGCAACCAGCCAGCAGAGTAGAACCCAGGATTACCGCGCCCAGTACCAGTTTAGTACGATTCATTATTAATACCCTCTAGATTGAGTTAATCTCCATGTAGCGTTACAAGTATTACACAAACTTTTTTATGTTGAGAATATTTTTTTGATGGGAATGCACTTATTTTTGATCGTTCGCTCAAAGAAGCATCGAAATGCATGAAAGTCCCTAAAAAACCGAAAGAAAACAGGGGGCTTCCATCGGATTCTTCTTAGATAATCCGCAATTAGATAGTAAAATCCGATTTGATTTTTTTATTAATAGTGGCTATCGATTAAATAAAAAAAGCGCCGGAAGGGCGCTTTTTTAAACAAATTAATTCACACAACAATTATTACAGTACGTGAACAGAGGCGGTGTTAGTGGTGCCGCTTGGAACCAGCGCGCCGGAGACCATCACTACGACGTCGCCTTTCTGGGCGAGGCCGCTTTGCAGGGCGACATCTTTGCCCAGACGGTAGAAATCATCAGTAGAATTGATTTCTTTCACCAGCTGCGATACCACGCCTTTGCTCAGTACTAACTGACGGGCGGTCACTTCATTGGTGGTCAATGCCAGGATGGTGGCGTCCGGGAAGTATTTACGCACGGCGCGAGCGGATTTACCGCCCTGGGTCGCTACCACGATCAGCGGCGCTTCCAGTTTTTCGGCGGTTTCTACCGAGCCGCGGCATACTGCTTCCGTAATGCGCAGTTTACGGCTGTCGTTGTTGTAGTCCAGACGGCTGTTCATGACGCGGTCGGTACGTTCGCAGATGGTTGCCATGATAGAAACGGCTTCCAGCGGGTATTTCCCTTTTGCGGATTCGCCGGACAGCATAACCGCATCCGTACCGTCGAGGATGGCGTTCGCAACGTCGCCTGCTTCTGCGCGGGTCGGACGCGGGTTTTTGATCATAGAATCCAGCATCTGAGTCGCGGTGATCACGACTTTACGTGCGCGGATACATTTTTCGATCATCATTTTCTGCGCAAAGATCACTTCTTCAACCGGGATTTCTACGCCCAGGTCGCCACGCGCAACCATGATGCCGTCGGAAGCTTCGAGAATTTCATCGAAGTTGTTCAGGCCTTCCTGGTTTTCGATCTTAGAGATAATCTGGATGTTTTCGCCGCCGTGGGCTTTCAGATGCTCGCGAATTTCGACAACGTCAGAACGTTTACGGATAAAGGACGCAGCAACAAAGTCAACGCCCTGTTCGCAACCGAAGATCAGGTCCTGTTTGTCTTTTTCAGCCAGCGCCGGCAGAGCAATAGAAACGCCCGGCAGGTTAACGCCTTTGTTCTCGCCCAGATCGCCGTTGTTCAGCACCTTACAAATGACTTTATTGCCTTCGATGGCGGTCACTTCCATACCGATCAGACCATCGTCAACCAGGACGGTGTTGCCAACGCTCAGGTCGCTGGTGAAGCCTTCATAGGTGACGGCAACGATTTCATTATTACCGACCACGGATTTGTCGGTGGTAAAAGTAAAGGTTTGGCCCGCTTTCAGCGAAACGTCGTTACCGCCTTCCAGTTTAATGGTGCGGATTTCTGGTCCTTTAGTATCAAGCAGAATAGCGGCTTTTTTACCAGTTTTGCTCATCACGTTGCGCAAGTTCTGGATACGCTGACCGTGTTCTGCATAATCGCCATGAGAGAAGTTCAGACGCATCACGTTCATGCCCGCGTCCAGCATTTTGCTTAACATCTCTTCGGATTCGGTTTTCGGACCGATAGTACAAACAATTTTCGTCTTTTTCATGACAGTCTTAGTCTTTAAGTTGAGGAGGATATGGAAATCTGGCTTCGGACGCGCACGGCCCGGAAGCTAAGCCTGTGTTGCTAAAGTGATGATGCCTCGCTCTAAGGATAGGTGACATCGAAAGAGCGTGCAGAGGAATGTGTGCTCGCGTTTCAGCCCAACGGGAAGGGGATAATTTTAGTCGTTGAGTTTTACAGTCCAATGCGCTGAAACCATTCAAGAGACAATTGGCGCGCATTATACGCTGAAATTTACAAAAAAGGAAAATGAAAACCCTGTTTCAAAAGACATCTGTGCAGATCCACAACGGTTTGTTATTACGCTGTTTACGATGTCGCTGGCGATAACGCCGCCCGAACAGGGGCGGCGTTGCGCAACAGCGGGTGTTGTTGCGCATAATGTCAATCGAGCAACTTTTTGCCTTCCAGGTCGATGGCGATGTTTTGGTTGTGTGCTTTTCGATAGCACAGAATCGCTATCCCGATGGCCGCCCAGCTAATTCCGAGTATCAGAGCGTGAATGTTCATGTTTAAACAGACGTAGCCGATGACGATCATCCCCATGATCGGCGAAATAACATGGGCGAAAATGCGCCGCTGGGCTTTCATCCGGAAATTGAACAGGATAAACACACACAGGTTCACGACAAAAAAAGCGAAAAGCGCGCCAAAGTTCACCAGCGTGGAGATAGACTCAATCTTGCCGGAAAACAGGTAGCTGAGCAGCAGGGTGACGCCGCCGGTAAACAGAATGGCATAATTCGGCGTTTTACGCGTGGTATGGACGTGAGCGAGGAAGGCGGGCAGCATTCGGTCGCGCCCCATTGAAAATAACACTCTGGACACCGCCGTTTGCGCGGTAATAATGTTGCCGACGGCGCACACAAACGCCACAATGATGGAAAACGCCACTTTGAGCCAGATACCGCCAACGTTGCCGGCAATGGTGAAAAATGCTTCATTCGTCGCATTACCTTCCGCGAAGCGGTCGACGTTACCGGTGGCGAACGCCGCAAACGCCACAACGATAATAAACAGTACCGTCGCCAAAACTAACGCCAACAGCGTTGCTTTACTGACGGCGCGTCCCCCGCCTTCGCTTTCTTCACTTAATGTACTGATAGCGTCAAAGCCGAGAAAATTCAGCGCAGCCACCGAAATCGCCGTCGCGATGAGCCCTGGGGTGAACCACTGTGAATCGAAAAAAGGCCGGAAAGAAAGCGTTATCTGACTACTGTCCTGCATCATCAGACGGACAATGAGTAGCACGAAAATCGCCAGAATACCGAGTTGAATAAAGACCAGTAACTTATCGAATTTCGCCGTTTGCTGTATCCCGAGATAGTTGACTCCGGTGCCAATAGCCACATAAATCAACGGCCAGACCCAGACCGGGATTTGCGGTAAAATAGCGTGGACCGCGACGCCGCCCAGCACTGCCACGAGCGTAGGGAACAAAAGATAATCCAGCAGTAATATCCATCCGGTCAGAAACCCTACGGCGGGATTAATGCATACGCCAGCATACGCATAGGCCGAACCCGACGAGGAGATATGTTGCGATAAGGTAGAGTAGCTGTACGCGGTAAAAAACATCGCGATCGCGCCAATAATATAAACCAGCGCAACCATACCGTGCGAAAGATTATAAACGACGCCATAAAGAGAGACTGGCGCGATAGGCACCATAAACACCAGACCATAAAGCACTAAATCGGTAAGAGACAATTTTTTGACTTTTTTCATGATAAATACCTTAATGGCTTTTTATGCCAGATCGCGTAAAAACGCGCTTACCGCTGCGAGGCAGGGCGCGATATTTTCTTCATGCGGGTTATGGCTGCTGCCGGGAATAGTGACCGCGCGGCAGTCTGAAATGTGAGAGAGAAGCGGAGAGACGACGCGCTCGGTTGCCTGATCGTTTTCGCCGCGCAGTACCAGAACAGGACAGCGTATCTGGCACAAATGGGGCGTAATATCCCAGTCGGCAAGTTTGCCATTTGCCGCCAGTTCATTGGTTCCCCATAAAATGTGATAACCCGTAGGGTCGGCGGCGAACTGCGCATTAGATCGCTGAACATGAACGGCTTCTTCCGCGAGGGTATAAACGTGCCTGGCATAATAAGCGACCAGCTGTTCCGGTGGGTTTTGATAAATGACGGCGGGCATAATGACGTTTTTGATATCGTCATCGGACATTGGCGTCAGAGCGTTAAAGAGCCGTATGGCTTCCTGTTGCCACAGGGCGATACTGGCCGGCGAACTGGCCAGTATCGTCCCGCGAAGCCCGGCAGGCTGTAAGCAGGCGTGCTCTGCGGCAAGCATTCCGCCCCAGGAATGTCCCAGTATCGAATACCCGTGCCCAATACCCAGGTGATTAATTAATTGGGTTAATTGACGGAGATAACGCGCAATAGTCCAGAAAGACGCGTCAGCATGAGGAAAATGCGTTGAACGACCGCAGCCATATTGATCGTAAAATATTACCATGCGCCCGTCATCAGCCAGATGGCGATAATTTAATAAATAATCAAAGCCGCCAGAAGGGCCGCCGTGAAGGATAATGAGCGGCGTGAGTAATGATTTTCTGTCTCCATAAATCCGATAGCTTGTCAATATATTTTCAGAAAACATTTCGCCATAGAGATAAGTATCATTCATATTCTTAATGACTCAGTGTGTGGCAGGGCAGGCGAAATTTATATTCGCCTGGGTAATATTATTTTTTATTGTGCGTAAAACATTACACCAGAAGGTGGCGTAATGTTCCCATTGCAGAAACTGCGGACTTCCCCAGTGCGGCGAACAATCACTGGCAAAGCAACATACTTTCCCTTTATGGTAAGTACCCATAACTAACAGTGGATCGCCATTAATTTCAGTAAGGACCTGACTATTTTCTTTGGCGATAAGCTTGTTATAGCCCAACAGCGGCGGCCATTCGCTAAATGGCTGGGTAATAAAATGTTCTATCGCAGTATTTACTGCTTTACATCCTTGCGGTAGTTCTACGCGATCATCTATATCCAGCATATCAACCGGCAATACCTCCGCCAGAACCGTATTTTTATAATTGGCTTTTGCTTCTATTCCCGTAAAGGATAAATACCCGCCGATCATCAACAGACCGCCGCCCTCAGCAACATAATCTGCGATAAGTTGTAAGGCATCAGGAATAATGTCCATATTATAAAACGTTCTGTTTTGTAACAGGAACGTATTGCTACCGATATCACTGATGACGATCGCATCATAGCAGGCTAATGCTTCGGCAGTTTGTGGAAAACGAGTTTGCACAATATGGGCAGGCATGTAGTCCACATTGATATTACCCTGGCGCAAGCAGGATAATAAATAGTCTGCGCCTTCTTCATATTTGCTCGATGTAAAGCTATCAAAACCTTTAGAGTGAATCATATGAATGTGCCATGATTCGCCAATAAATAAAATTTTCATTATGTCACCTGTTAATTAATGTTAATGACTTTATTAGATTGGGTACGCATTCGATGTAAAACCTGCAAGTGCTGAGGCATACTCGACGCACCGACTTGTTCCACCGCCAGAGAAGCGAAAGCGGAGGCATATTGAATGGCAGCGACCATGTCTGCTTGTCGCGCCAGCGCGGCGGCTAAGGCGCCATTAAAAGCGTCACCGGCCCCAGCGGCATCTTTTACCACGGCGCTCCACGCAGGAATATACAACGTGCGGGCGTGCTCACAGAGCAGAGAGCCACGGGCGCCAAGGGTAATGATGACTTTTTTCACCCCGGATTGCAGAATAATATTTCCGGCTTTTTTCGCATCATTAATATCAGTAATGGTTACGCCGGATAAAAAAGAGGCTTCAGTTTCATTCGGCGTGATGATGTCAATATCAGATAATAAATGCGTCACCTGTTTCGTATAGGGGGCAGGGTTCAGCATGATCATTTTATTTTCTTGTTTGCCCAGACGAATAAATTCAGTCAACGCTTCAATGTTCGTTTCGAGCTGCATTAACATAACGTCAGACTCGGCGATATAACGGTGTTGCTCATTAATCTCTTGCGTGGTGAGCATCATATTGGCGCCAGGGTAGATGGCGATAATATTATCGCTATCCACGGCGGAGACATAGATCAATGCGCTACCGGTGGGCGCTTTATCTGTTTGATACGCGCTGTATGAGGTGATGCCTGATTGAATAATATGATTCATAGCAAATGCGCTGAACTGATCTTTACCCACTTTAAAAATAAAATGTGCCGCAGCGCCGGCATTGTTTGCCGCTAAAGCCTGGTTGGCTCCTTTACCGCCAGGATAGAATCCAAATTGACTGGCCAGAATGGATTATCCGCTTTGTGGAAACCACGGCACGGTTGCTGAAA
Organism: Salmonella sp. 32100201201700099SM; assembly: GCF_017572645.1. Classification (NCBI taxonomy): domain Bacteria; kingdom Pseudomonadati; phylum Pseudomonadota; class Gammaproteobacteria; order Enterobacterales; family Enterobacteriaceae; genus Salmonella; species Salmonella sp. 32100201201700099SM. The sequence goes on from NZ_JAGERQ010000001.1 coordinate 155,269, forward strand.
CATCAATATTAAATGAGCCTAAAACACACACCTTGCCTGCTTTTTTTGTGTTTTCCCGGCGCAGTTTTGCATCCTGATGGATTGGCGTGGCGATAGTGCTGGAGATATCAATCTTATTTTCAGTGATAAGCTTACTCAGCGCGTCACGGTTTAAAATCCCTCCGCCATAGCAACGCTGAAGCATACCTGATTTCTGGAAATAGCGTAGATCGGAACGAATAGTCTCCTGGCTAACCTTATAAAGGCCTGAAAGTTTACTGACGCTAACACTATTATCCTTTATCAGTAAATTAATGATGGCATGACGTCTTTCTTCTTTAAACATATTGCCTCCGGGTAGTGAGTTGAATTGTATTTATGGCAATGTTGTCATGCGGTGAATTCAATCACAGATTATGCGGTCAACCGGAAGTAACCCCAAATGAATGTCAATAATCAGAAGCGCAGCCAATGTGTTAAATATTAATTGCTTACAGAAGGGGAAAATAGTTTTGTGAGTGTTGTCATATATTTTCTATGTAATATGACAGGGTGAACGTAAAATAGTTGGGCTTGCACGATTCAGTGAGTATATGCAGCCGGACAGCGTTCGCTTATCAGTCGCTACCCTCGACGAAATAAGACGATATCGCTCTCCGGCCCTGGGGTTATATACGCTCGATTTTTGCCGGCAGCCCCTGACGTACCGCCGCGCCAGAAACCCAGTCGAGCCAGGTGTTGGCAATGGTTCTTGTCGGATCGGCAAAGCCCAGATCGTTAAGATTTATGCCTGCCCTGATTTGTGGATCATACGGCATAGGCACGCCATCCAGAGAATGCTGCGTTGCGCCCATCTCGCGGTGGCCATATCCGTGTTCGATGGCGATGACGCCTGGCATCACGCCATTTAACAAACTGATTTGCGCCACGACCTGACCGCCCGGCGTAATGATCCGTACCCGATCGCCATGTTGCAGTCCATAACGCTCGCCGTCTTGCGGATTCAGCGCCACCAGGTTTGCTGGCTTCACATGGTGTAAGCGCGGGATGACGGCTGTTGAGCTGGACATGGTATTTGATTTAAATGAAATCAGTTTCAGCGGCCACTGTCCAATGGGAAACTGGTCGTCAATCGCACGACCATCTGACAAACGCGCCGGATACCAGATCGGGCAACCGCTGAAACGCTCCCCGGTGATGGCGTGACGGTGGGCGGCGACATCTGCATTCCAGATCTGTAAGGGTTTTTTCCACGCGTTACCTAACCGTTGCTCCGTATAGCCGCTATCCTCGGGCGCAAACCGGCCGCCACGCGAATAGATAAACGCCACGCGACCGACCTCATCAGCTTTAAGCGTGTGCTGAATTGCTGGCAGAATGCGGCTGACGCCGGTAAGCGAAATATCTTCCTGATTTGTCAGCGCGACCGGCGTCTTGCCCATAAAGGCGATATTAGCGGCTACGCGCAGATAGAAATCTTCCGCCCGGTTCAGTGGAAAAGCATTGCCCTGCGGATCGGTTATCGCCCGGTCGCCGAAGCCGGGCAGATGGAGCCGTTTTGCTACCGCAATACAAAATGCTTCCATTGAGACAGGTTGCCCGTCCGCCGTTCGGTGAGTGGCGGGGGCGACAACCGGCCAGCGGGCGGTAGTGGCTTTACTGGCTACGCCGCCCCAGGGTGCCGTAAAGCCCCAGCTCTCAAAATTGTGCGTATCCGGCACAATGTAATCCGCCAGCGCCGTCGTTTCATTCATAAAGGCGTCAATCGCGATAAAGAGCGGCAGTCGGCGAGGGTCTTTTAGCTTTTCTTCCGCCACGGCGCGTAGACCGGGAACACCGTAAAACGGGTTGCTCATATTGGAAATCCAGGCTTTAAGCGGATAAGGATAGCCTTCGAGCGCGGAGGTCAACAGTTCGGTAAGCTGGCCTGCCACAAAGGGATACCACGGCGCTTTGGCTGGATAAGGGGATTGCCCGCGGGCAATTTTGTCGCGGTATTCTTCCGATGCTTCATAAGCGGTTTTGCTACGGGCAATACTTAACCCTGACGGTTTCACTTTTCCGGCAAAACTGTTCATGTTGTAGCGGGGGCCGTCGCTAACGCCGTTGAATTTGCCGCCGCCGACAAAGACGCCGCCGGACAAGCTGAGGTTGCCGATCAGCGCGTTAAGCATCATGACCGACCAGGCGTTATAAAACCCATTGCCGGCCATCATGCCGCCGTGACTGATGACCGCAGCTTTACGTCCGTGACTGGTAAAGGTTTCCGCCAGCGCGATAATTTGCGCTTCCGGCACGCCGCACTGTTCGCTGTATTGCGCCAACGAGAGCTTTTCTGCCGCCTCTTTCAGGCGTTGCAACCCGCTCTTCACCGTGACCCGCTGGCCGTCGGCGAGCGTAACGTACTGCGTCACGAAAAGCCGTGCCTGTCGGCAAGTGGATGCATCGACCAACTCGCCGTCGGTATTCAGTACGACAGGGGTCTCTTCGCCATCGGGCGTAAGATGGCGCAGCGTCAGGTGCTGTCCGGCAAGCGTCGGCAGTTCATCCGCAATGACCAGGTGCGTGGCGTTGGTCCAACTTTGCTCGCCGGCCTGCTGCATCGCCTGTACGCCGGGAATTGCCAGATAATCAGCATTATAACATTGATTATCCATGATCCAGCGGATCATCCCCATTGCCAGCGCCGAATCGCTGCCGGGCATGACCGGTTGCCAGCGACCGCGAGGATCGGCGAGCACCGTTGATAAGGGGAGGGCGGGGGCGACCACGACGTATTGAAAATTCTCACGCAGCCGGGCGCTCGTCAACTGACGCGCCTGGCGTTTAAAGGGATTACCGGACTGTGCCGGGGAGGTGCCCATAAAGAGCGCAAACTCCACGTTTTCCCAGTCGGGTTTGACATGCGGGTTTTTATCCAGATCGCCCATCAGCGCCCCGGAGCCGGCCCGGTAAGCCAGTCCACAGTAGGCGCCATGCGCGCCGAAATTCTTGCTGCCGAAGCTATTTAGCGCAAAACGACGCAGAAACGCATCGCGGCCTTCGTCGCTGGTATTCGTGACCAGTAACTGATTGGTTTTGGGCCCGAAACTGGGATGCTTTGCGTCAATTGGCGTATCCGGCGCATGAATCGCGCGCAGTCCGTCCACATGACCTTCGCCAAACAGATCGCCGCCTTCCACGACTTCTTCAATAAGCTGCTCAAAGCTGATGCGCTGCCATTTCCCTTCGCCGCGTTTACCCACGCGTTTCATTGGTTCAAGCAGTCGCAGCGGACTGTACAGGCTTTCCAGCAGTGTGGCGCCGCGCGCGCAGGCGGTTGAGCGGGCGTCAAGACCGCTTTCTCCCGCCAGTTGCTCCATGGCTTCGCTAAAAGGGACGGACGAGTCAATCGGGTGTTCCTGCGACAAGGGGTGATAGGGATTGCCGGCGATGCGTATCACTTTGCCATCGGCATTAACCCGGGCGCGGATACCGCACTGTGTCCAACAGCCGAAGCATTGCGTCATGGCGATGGTTTGTTGTGGATTTTGCTGCCAGTGCGTTTGCGCCTGCGCCTCCGGAATTAACGCATTGCCAAAGATGCGGTCGCGCGTTACCTTGCCGGATGTCCCGTTTAACAGGCCATCAATTGCGCGTTTCGCCACATCACGGTAGCTCAGACCAAAAGTGACCATCCCACCGACGGCGAGACCGACTTTTAGCCACTGACGACGGGTTAAATTAGCCATGTTGTAATCTCCTGATGAGTCCGTTCAGCGTTTCACGAATAATAATCAGTAGCGCTATCCACAGGCCGAAGGTGCCGAGAATAGCCAGCCAGCCATTCGTTCCGCCTGGTAACGAGTAAGGGTTAAATTGCGCGTTGAACTTGGGGACGGTTTGTACCTGAATCAACAATGTCCAGCGCATCAGCCAACATAGCGCCAGCGCGCTCAGAGCCAGCAGAACGCGTCTTAGCTGCGATAACGGATGACGTAGCGCCAGGCTACAGAACAGCAGCGTGAATACCCACAGCGCTAGCCAGCCGATAGCGTAATATTTGGCTGACAGGGCGACGGAAATCCACTGACGGATTGCCGTGCCGGAAAGCGTATCGCCGCTAACCCACATGGCCACAACCAGCCCCAGCGCCGCCAGCGTCCAGATTTGTCCCCACAATATTTTTGGCAGCCTTACCGAGTCGCGTCGGGCGGCGACAATCATCAGCGCGAAGAACGCCTGTAAGGCGCTAAGAAACATCGCCACGGGGAAGGCGTAGCTAAACCAGATTGGACGCGCCAGCACAACGGAGACTTCGCGGCCGGTATAAATCAACAGGCCCACCGCGCAAAGTGCGCTGGCTAACGCCAACCATTTAGTGACGTTGTAACTTTTATTGAGTAATCGTTTTATCTGCTGCGCCAGGAACCACAGAGCGAGAAACCCGGTAAACAGCGGCAGGAACAACGCTCCCCAGGGCATCCACGACCAGGGCGTCGGCCAGGCATAGAAATGCCAGACGCGGGCGGTCTGGTGCAGATCCGCCGTCAGCGCCAGCGGTGCGGTAATCGCACAGGTAATGGCAATCAGTAATGCCCGATTTTCTTCTGTTGCGGCGTCTTTTTTCCGCCAGTGAAGATAACAGGCAAACAGTGCGGCGCAGGCGGCAATACCAATAAAAAAGAAATATTGTACCGCCCACGGCAGCCAGCTAATGTCCTGCGGGTGAGCCAGCGCTTCTTCAATGATGAGTGAATGCGTCATTCAGACCTCCTGCCAAAGCGCGGGCTGCGCACGGCCCATTAATGGGGTGACAAAGGCGTCGTCCAGACCCAGGTAAAAAACATGGGGCGACGTGCCGTTTTCCGGCTTTAATACCTTGATAGCGTCGCGATGTTGATGAAGCATGGTGGAGATGCGGCTATGGGGATCTTTGATATCGCCAATAATACGCGCGCCGCCGACGCAGGACTCTACGCAAGCGGGTAACAGCCCGGCTTCCAGACGATGGACGCAAAACGTGCATTTATCGGCAGTTTGCGTTTCATGATTGATAAATCGGGCGTCGTAAGGACACGCCTGGACACAATAGGCGCAGCCGACGCAGCGTTTGTTATCCACCACCACAATGCCATCTTCCCGCTGAAAGGTGGCTTGTACCGGGCAGACCGGCACACAGGGGGGGGGGATCGCAATGGTTGCACAGACGCGGCAACAGCACATTCGTGACTTCCTGACTACCTTCACGCTGGACCTGGTATTGGTTCACCGTCGTACGAAACGCGCCCTGCGGCGTTTGGTTTTCAATAGTGCAACTTACGGTACAGGACTGACAGCCGATACAACGCCGCAGGTCGATAAGCATGGCGTAACGGTGTCGGGGAGAGCCTTCATGCCGCTCCGGCGAAAAAGGAAATTTCGCTTCAGCCAGCGGAACCAGCGAGGCGCCAGCGGTCAGGACGCCAAGCTGCTGGAGAAATTGCCGTTTACTGCTGTCCATATTGACTCCCGTCCACATTGCCAACAATGAAACATTTGTCACGATGTTGGTTCATGTGTAATGAATAAAAAATGTTGATGATTTACAGTGTAAAAATCGAGACGGGGTGCGCTCTATTGTGGTTAACCACATACCCGGCTTGTTGTTGATCTAAAACAACATAATTGACAGGGATATTGGGGTGAGAGGTAAAACCGTAAGGCGCCTGGCGGTGTTGGCGGCAGTAGGGCTACTTTGTCATGGCGCGTGGGCAGGGACGTGGAATATCGGTGTTTTGGCCATGCGCGGCGAGGCGTCTACGCGTAGCCACTGGCAACCGTTGGCAAAGACATTAAGCCAACAGCTTCCAGGCGAAACCTTTCACATCCAGCCGCTGGATCTGCATCAAATGCAGGAGGCCGTTAACCAGGGAACCGTGCAGTTTGTGATAACCAACCCGGCGCAATTTGTCCAACAGAACAGCAATGCGCCGCTGCGCTGGTTAGCTTCCCTGCGTTCCACGCGCGATGGGAAAGCGGTGAGTAATGTTATTGGCAGCGTGATTTTGACCCGGCGCGATAGCGGCATCACCACGGCGCATGATCTCATCGGTAAGACCGTCGGCGCGATTGATGCTCAGGCGTTTGGCGGCTATTTATTAGGCTATAAAGCGCTCAGCGACGCGGGCTTACGCCCGGAGCGCGATTTTCATCTTCGTTTTACCGGATTTCCTGGCGATGCCTTAGTCTATATGCTGCGCGAAAAAGCGGTGCAGGCGGCAATTGTGCCAGTGTGCCTGTTAGAAAATATGGATCAGGAAGGATTGATTAATAAAAAGGACTTTATCGCGCTGCTTTCCCGACCGACGCCCCTGCCTTGCTTAACCAGTACGCCGTTATATCCTGACTGGTCGTTCGCGGCGCTACCTGCGGTAAGCGATGCGCTGGCGGATCGCGTAACGCGAGCGCTATTCAACGCGCCCGCCGCCGCGTCATTTCACTGGGGCGCGCCAGCGTCGACCAGTCAGGTGGAAGCGTTGCTGCGTGATGTTCGTCAGCACCCTCAGCAGCGTCGACTGTGGCTGGATGTCAAAAGTTGGTTAATCCAGCACCAGCTAATGGTCGGCGGCGTGATTCTGGCGTTCCTGTTGCTCACGCTCAATTATATTTGGGTCATGCTGCTGGTGCGTCGACGTGGAAAGCAACTGGAACGTAATAGCGTAGTTCTTCATCAGCATGAGCGGGCGCTGGAAACCGCCCGGCAAATGAGCGTGTTGGGTGAAATGACCTCCGGGTTTGCCCATGAGCTTAATCAGCCGCTTTCCGCGATTCGACATTATGCCCAGGGGTGCCTGATTCGACTGCGCGCTGCAGATGAACAGCATCCCTTGCTGCCGGCGCTGGAGCAGATTGACCAGCAGGCGCAACGCGGTGCGGATACTCTGCGTAACCTGCGTCACTGGGTCAGCCAGGCGCAGGGCAACCCGGTGCTAACCGAAGCGTGGAAGGCCATAGCCATTCGCGAGGCGATTGATCATGTCTGGCAATTGTTGCGTATGGCGCAACAATTTCCGACAGTGACTCTGCATACCGAGGTTAGCGCTGCGCTGCGCGTAACGCTGCCGTCAGTGCTGCTGGAACAGGTGCTGGCGAATATCATTCTTAATGCGGCTCAGGCGGGCGCCACCCATTTATGGGTCGTTGCTGAACGCACTGAAAACGGCATCAGTATTGTTTTACAGGATAACGCCGGGGGAATCGATGAGGCACTATTACGTCAGGCGTTTCAGCCGTTTATGACCACCCGTAAAGAGGGGATGGGCTTAGGGCTGGCGATTTGCCAGCGGCTGGTGCGGTATGGGCGGGGCGATATCAGCATCAGGAACCAGACCGCGCCGGACGGTCTGTCGGGAACGGTGGTCACGATACATTTCTTACATGAACATGGGGGCAGGGATGGCGACAATTCATCTACTGGATGATGATACGGCGGTCACTAACGCGTGCGCGTTTTTACTGGAAAGTCTGGGATATGACGTAAAATGCTGGACGCAGGGGGCGGATTTTTTGGCGCAGGCCAGTCTGTATCAGGCCGGGGTCGTATTACTGGATATGCGAATGCCGGTACTGGATGGGCAGGGCGTTCATGATGCGTTGCGCCAGTGCGGAAGTACCCTGGCGGTTGTTTTTCTTACCGGGCATGGCGATGTACCGATGGCCGTGGAGCAGATGAAACGCGGCGCCGTCGATTTTCTGCAAAAACCGGTATCGGTAAAACCGCTACAGGCGGCGCTGGAGCGTGCGCTGACGGTTTCATCGGCAGCGGTGGCGCGCCGTGAGATTATACTGTGTTACCAGCAGTTGACGCCGAAAGAGCGTGAGCTGGCCAGCCTGGTGGCAAAAGGATTTATGAACCGTGAAATTGCGGAAGCGATGAATATCGCGGTGCGTACCGTAGAGGTGCACCGCGCCAGAGTCATGGAAAAAATGCAGGCCGGTAGCCTGGCGGAACTGATTAGGCGTTTCGAAAAAATGGCCTCGCCAGAGACCAGAATACGAACAACGTATGAGCCATGAATAATAAACTGCGTTATTTCTTTGATTTGCATCAAATTTTGTTTAATTGAGAAGACTGTTATATTCTGTTGGTTTGAGCTGGCGACGAGTAAAACGTATGACAAAACCGACAAAAGATGACGAACTGTACCGCGAGATGTGCCGGGTGGTGGGCAAGGTCGTGCTGGAAATGCGCGATTTGGGGCAGGAGCCTAAATATATTGTTATTGCGGGCGTGTTAAGAACCGCGCTGGCGAATCAACGCATCCAACGTAGCGCGTTAGAAAAACAGGCTATGGAAACCGTGATTAACGCTCTGGCGCGGTCATAGCCGCTATCAGGGTGTCAATAACGAAATCGCCTTTGAATTGTCGCGATTGTCACCATGGCGGGCTGGTTACCCGCCGTTAGCGATGCGCAGGGTTATCAGGTGATGGCTAAGCGCAGCCCTAATGTATCAGGGTACGGCTCAAAATAATTCTGGCTGCGTAGATAGTCATCCGGATGTTCCGCCAGATAGTGCTTCAGCAGCGTTAACGGTGCCAGGATAGGTAGTCGGCCCGCCCGGTAGCCGAGAATCACCTCGCGTAATTCCGCGCGTTGCCTGCTGTTCAACGCGCGGTGAAAATAGCCCTGGATATGCATCAGCACATTGGTGTGATTTTTACGTGAAGCGGGGTGTCGCAGGATAGCCATCAGTTTTTCTCTGTATCGGACAAAGAAGGCATCCAGATCGTCCCACTCATGCAGACGCGCGACGAAAGGGCCAATTTCGCGGTAGCCGGCCTGGTGGTGGGCGAGAAGCTGAAGTTTGTATCGGCTATGAAACGCGAGCAAACTGTGACGACTCAAGCCCTGCGCGCGTAGCGCATTTAATTCATGTAGCGCGAAAATACGTGCGATGAAATTTTCGCGTAGTACCGGATCGTGCAGGCGACCATCTTCCTCTATCGGCAGCCAGGGATATTTGTCCATCATCGCGGCGGTAAACAGCCCCGTGCCAGCTTTGCGGCCCCTGTTACCCTTTTCATCATACAGGCGAACGCGCTCCATTCCGCAACTGGGCGATTTTGCACACACAATAAACCCCGCCAGTTCGCCTATTGTTGGCAGAAACCGATCGGCAAAGGCATTCATTCGCTCGGTGACGTCATCGTGCGGGGCATGGCTATAGCGCATCCGAATGTCGCCACAGGTCGTCTGGATAAGACGCAGCGCAGGGCGGGGCACGGGCAGGCCGATCGCCACCTCCGGGCAGTTCGGTTTGTAGGCCACCCACGGTGCCAGAGAGTTCATGACGAAATCCATACGCTTATGTCCGCCATCAAAGCGTACCGCGGCGCCAGTCAGACATCCGCTAATGCCGACTACGGGTTTGTTATTCATGATTCCCCCTTATTGAAAGTACGACGACTGACGCCAATGGCGCAAAATGTTATCTCACGCTGATTTAAAACTTACACAACTTTGTTTTTTTGTCTAAGTTTTCGCGGAGATTTTTTTGATGTAGTTAAATATCAATAAGATAGAATGAGGGGAAGAAATCTATTTCAGCGCTTATAGTGTGATAACCTCCAGCGAAGCGACCACGTTGCGCCACTGGGCAAGCTGTTTTTTCTGCCCGGCAGTGAGCTTTCCGGTGGTCACCAGGAACCATTTTTTCTGGGCGAACAGCTCGGGCGCCAGCATGGCTGGTGGAGAGGGAAGCACATTGAGCCGCAGCTCTTGTCCGGTACGAGTCAACGCTTCCAGCCAGATTTCACAGTGATCCGAGAGATGCCATCCGCTAATAAAGGCATTGTTGCCAGGCGCTTTTCTGTCGCCTTCAAGGCAAAAAGAGGTGTAGGCAATAATGATGCCATCCAGTATTTCGCGCAGCGTCATCACGGCGGGAAGATGCGCGGACACTTTGCTGCGCAACGGACGCAATAAATGGGTCACCAGTTCTGCGCGAGGATATTCCCGGCCACAGTCATAAATCAACTGCCGCAGCGCGTCAATTCGCCCTTCGTGGAGATGTTGGAGCATCGTCTCCTGGATCGTTATCCAGTTATCGCCCAGGCGAATGACCGGACGCGACAGTAAGGGTTTGACCTGGCTTATCGGTACGCCTTTTCTCACCCAGTCGAGGATGCTAAGCGCTTGTCGAATATCGTCATCGCTGTATAAGCGATGCCCGCCATCAGTACGTTGCGGTTTCAATAAACCATAGCGTCGCTGCCATGCCCTTAGCGTGGCGGCATTGATACCGCATAGTCTGGCAAATTCGCCGATAGAATACGACATGGTAAAGCCCGTTAAATAAGGGGATTCTACTATATCATGATTAAATGAAGACTAAGGTAGTGATAAATGGTGCGGCATACCAGGGCATCCGTATGGATTTTGTCGATGATGAGCAATACTGCGTGGCGTAAGGCTCATCAAAATATGACCAATGCTTAATACCATCGGATGCCCCTGGTTAATACTCTATTAACCTCATTCTTCGGGCGCAGTTAAGTAACTCTGTCACTTTATGAACCTGTAGCTTTCTCATCATATTCATCCGATGTGTTTCGACGGTTTTTATACTGATATGTAGCTTTTCGCTGATCCCATGATTGGTATACCCCTCGTCAATAAGTTTAAGAACCTGACGCTCGCGTAAAGTAAGCAGTTGATGATTGGTCGTGTCAGCCTTTAATTCAGCCAGGATAGCTTCCCGATTCAACGTCGGGTCAATGTAACGCTTGTTTACTGCGACTGTTTGCAATGCCGCTAACAGAACTTGCTGACTACTGCTTTTTAAAACATAGCCATTAGCACCTGCGGCTAAAGTTTTAATGGTCATATACTCTTGTTGGTATGCTGTGTAAACCAGAATATTCATTGCTGGCCAACGCTGATGTAATTGAGGAATGATATCCAGGCCATTGATGCCAGGTAAGCTAAGATCAAGGATAAGTATGTCAGGCTCGTATGCGCAACAGGCATTATAAACCTCAAGACCATTTTTAACATGCTCTACAATTTTAAAATGAGGCCAGGGTAATAAGGCATTCATAATGCCGTTAATGATGATTTCATGATCGTCTACTAATAAGATCTTATATTCTTTCATTTTGCTGCCCTCGCGAAAATTAAGATAATATTAAGTAATGGTGTAGTTTTTGAAGATCATACGTATTTTCTGGCGTAAGTCGGTTAGTTCCTCCAGCGCGATGATTTTCCCCATTTTTACGCGATTCTCAATGTCTATGACATAGCATACCAATTCAGTCTGCCCTATTTGACCTAAACAGCCTTTTAATGTGTGAATTAACTGATCGATTTTTTGTCCAGCCGATACGGCATTTTCAATATCAGCCAGCAAGAGGTCCAGTGATTGGAAAATCTTGCTATTAATGACCATATCATCTGTCGCCAGTAGCGCTGAGCAGCGACTTGGATCCTGCTCCTGTAGCTCTATATTTCGTAAAAGCTGGTATTCTGCGGCAATACTGATATAGCGAGCTAAGGTAGCCAACGTCACTGGTTTGGTAATGTAATGATGAATCCCATTTTTTTTACAACGATGAATATCTTCTGTCGCTACGCTAGCGGATAGCGCCACAAACATGCAGTCAGGATCTAAATTATTCGGCTCATCGTGCCATAATTGTACACATTCAATACCATCTATTTCTGGCATTCTAATGTCAATCAGTACTAAATCGAATCGTTGCTGTTGTGATAAAGTCAGAGCCTCGTTACTACTGGCGGCAATAGTGACGTGTTGGCCCTGGCTGACAAGCATTTTGCCGATGATATCCCGATTAATATCGGCATCATCAACCAAAAGAATCTGCAACTGCCAGGGTGGTAACAAATTATTTATTACTGGCATATTTGGTGTACACAATATTAACTGTTGCGCCAGGTCGTAGAGTTTTCCGGGGAAATACAAAAGCTCTGCGTTGAGAAGCGCATTTTGCTGGTGGGGTGGCTCGCCGCGTATTCCCCAGCAAGCCAGTTGCCGATGCAGGCAGAACGGCGCTGACAGCGTCCCTTTAATTGGTTGAGGCGGCTGGTATTCTTGTAAGGGTAATACTAGCGAGACACAGGTTCCAACCCCGGGGACACTTTTTAGTGCCAGATTACCGCCCATCATTTTAGCTAGGCTTGACGCAATAGTCAGTCCAATTCCTGTACCTTGCGAATTTGTGTCTGCTTGATAAAAAGCAGTAAAGATTTGAGACTGCTGCTGTATTTCAATCCCTTTACCGCTATCGCTAACCAGAAATATTAATTGTTCCTCATGACGCTTGACCGTCAGACGTATCCCTCCGGTTTCGGTAAATTTTACCGCGTTCCCGAGTAAATTAACCAAAATTTGCCGTAAACGGATACTGTCGGTATGAAAATAGAGAGGGACATGTTGACCGACAAAAGTACGTAATGACAGTTTTTTGCTTTGCGCCGGCCCCTGGATGGTTTGCATTGCCTGGTCCAGTAACGGCAGTAACGCTGTTTCTTCCATACGTAATGTGAAATGACCAGACTCGATGCGTGAAAAATCCAGCAGATTATTAATAATAGCTAACAAAGACAGTGTACAATTCCTGGCGGTATCAGCTAATCCTTGCTGCTCTATGTTTAAAGGGGTGGTTTGTAATAATTCAATCGCACCGAGTACGCCATTCATCGGAGTACGTAACTCATGACTTATTACCGTAAGATGAATGCTTTTACGTTTGTTAGCTTGCTCAGCGCGTTTTTTTGCTTCATTTAGCGCTTGGGTGCGCTCTGCGACTTTGTTTTCCAGATTGTCGTATTGGACTTGTAGAGTATCAAGCAGTTGGTTAAAAGCACCGGCAATACTATCTAATTCATCCAGTCGTTGTGCTGGTAAACGTGTGCTCAGCGGTGCAGTTGCGGTTTTATTAATGACATCGACAAAACGCCATAACGGTTTGGCCAGTGAGCGATGTAGTAACCAGCAAAAAGCCGACGTCATCAACACCAATGCTGTTAATGTAAAGGGGATTTGTTGAAGGATAATTTTTAAGATGCGATTATGTAGATTACCGTATGGGTACAGCGTAACCAGACTCCATCCGGGGCCATGCAAGGTTGTGCGTAATATCAGAAATCCGGGAATTTGCTGCCATCCATCATGCAGCGTTACATTCTCTAACTGTGTACGTATTTTTTGCGGGATGTATGAAAACGGCAATAAGTGGTTGTTTTGATCCAGCCATACTCGAATACTATCATCTAATGGTAGGTGGCTCTTAGTAATGAGATCGGGAAGTTTAACCGTCACCCCAAAAAATACGCCTTGCTGATCGGCAACCGCAACGGAAGCGTGCCATCCTTTGCCGTTTATGTATTCTGGTTCACTCCAGTAAAACCCGGCATGGGTTGGGTATAAAGGAAAGCTTTTTCGCGTTAAAGGCTGTAGAGTTGAATAATCTGAAGGGTTATCAGTAGATAATAACGAAATCTCATTTTTATGGTTAAGAATAAAACTATCGCGACGAAAGCTTTTTTCATCGATATCAGAGGACTGCAGAAAGAGACGGTGCTTCTCTCCGTTTAGCGTCGGCGTGCAATTTGAAGGACCGACAGAAAGATGCCGGCTCACCTCAGGGAAAATATCGTTATGATGAATCTCAGTCGCTAATGAGCATTGATACATTAAATTTTTAGCGTCACGTTCAGTTTCTTCAAACCGTTGATTGCTTAGTACAATATTCATCTCGGATAGAACGGATAAATCCTCTATTATATGCTGCCGTTTCTGAACCATTGATATATAAGCTGCGGTAAGCACAGATAGCAGCCAAATAATTATTGTTGTTAATAAAAATAAAAAAGTTAGCCTGATTACTAAAGATGTTTGCAGCGTATTCTTGAGATTGAGCAAATTCATAATGCTTTCCTCCAGTTGCCTGTTGCAAAATCTTTGGCACTTGATCACTATCGCAGTACATATAGTTTCATCAGAAGATTAATCGATGGTGTTATCATTAGGAAGATAAATTTCTTCATATATAACCCAGTCGATGACTACAATTACTTTTTAATAAGGTGGCGATGTAAAAACATCGTAACAGTTTATTTAATAAATAATTTTTCAAATTGTAATTTTTTATGTCAATGCTGAAAGTGTAATTGTGAATTTATCGGAAAATCCGAATGATAGAATCGCCTGTGACAAGGTATATGTAGACAGCATCCTGATATTGTACAAGAAGAGTATAGTCGAAATAAATGTGAATCAGGCTTTTTACGGATGTGGTTGTGAGCGAATTTGATAGAAACTCCCATTTATGTCTGAGGAGGGATTCATGCTGGCAGTTTTAAAAGGCATTCCATTAATTCAGGATATCAAGGCCGAAGGTAATAGCCGATCCTGGATAATGACTATTGATGGGCATCCTGCCAGAGGAGAAATTTTCTCAGAAGCATTTTCTATTTCTTTGTTCTTAAATGACCTGGAAAGCTTACCTAAGCCTTGTCTTGCCTATGTGACACTACTGCTTGCAGCACACCCGGACGTCCATGATTATGCTATACAGCTCACAGCGGATGGGGGATGGTTAAACGGTTATTATACCACAAGTAGTAGCTCTGAGCTTATTGCTATTGAGATAGAAAAACACCTGGCTTTAACTTGCATTTTAAAAAATGTAATACGCAATCACCATAAACTTTATTCGGGTGGGGTATAAAATGGTAGTAAATAAACGTTTAATCTTAATTTTACTATTTATACTCAATACGGCAAAGAGTGATGAGTTATCATGGAAAGGTAATGACTTCACCCTTTATGCCAGACAAATGCCATTAGCAGAGGTTTTACATCTGCTCTCAGAGAACTATGATACGGCTATTACTATTAGCCCATTGATAACAGCTACATTTAGTGGGAAAATTCCGCCTGGACCACCGGTCGATATTTTGAATAACCTGGCAGCACAATATGATTTGCTTACCTGGTTTGATGGCAGCATGTTATATGTATATCCTGCATCGTTATTAAAACATCAGGTTATCACTTTTAATATTTTATCTACTGGACGGTTCATTCATTACTTACGCAGCCAGAATATCCTTTCATCACCGGGATGCGAGGTTAAAGAAATTACCGGTACCAAAGCTGTGGAGGTGAGCGGTGTTCC
The DNA here is from genome assembly GCF_017572645.1 of Salmonella sp. 32100201201700099SM. Classification (NCBI taxonomy): domain Bacteria; kingdom Pseudomonadati; phylum Pseudomonadota; class Gammaproteobacteria; order Enterobacterales; family Enterobacteriaceae; genus Salmonella; species Salmonella sp. 32100201201700099SM. The sequence continues at coordinate 170,412 of NZ_JAGERQ010000001.1, forward strand.
CAGTTGCCTGACTCGTATTAGTCAATTAGCTTCGGTGTTGGATAATGCGTTAATCAAACGAAAAGACAGTGCGGTGAGTGTAAGTATATACACGCTTAAGTATGCCACTGCGATGGATACCCAATACCAATATCGCGATCAGTCCGTCGTGGTTCCAGGGGTCGTGAGTGTATTGCGTGAGATGAGTAAAACCAGCGTACCGGCGTCATCGACGACCAATGGTTCACCCGCTACACAGGCATTGCCCATGTTTGCTGCCGACCCACGCCAGAATGCAGTGATCGTTCGTGATTATGCGGCCAATATGGCCGGGTATCGGAAACTTATCACAGAATTAGATCAACGCCAGCAGATGATAGAGATTTCGGTGAAAATTATCGATGTTAATGCTGGAGATATTAACCAGTTAGGCATCGACTGGGGAACGGCAGTGTCGCTGGGTGGCAAGAAAATTGCGTTCAATACAGGTTTGAATGACGGTGGTGCTAGCGGTTTTTCAACGGTAATCAGCGATACCTCAAACTTTATGGTGCGTTTGAATGCCCTGGAAAAAAGCTCTCAGGCTTATGTACTTTCCCAGCCATCTGTGGTGACTTTAAATAATATCCAGGCTGTGCTGGATAAAAATATTACTTTCTATACCAAACTGCAGGGAGAAAAAGTGGCTAAACTTGAATCCATCACTACGGGTTCTTTGTTGCGCGTTACACCTCGCTTGTTAAATGACAATGGCACGCAAAAAATAATGCTTAATCTTAATATTCAGGATGGACAACAAAGTGATACGCAAAGCGAAACAGATCCGCTACCCGAAGTGCAAAATTCTGAAATTGCTTCGCAAGCCACATTATTAGCCGGACAGAGTCTATTGCTGGGAGGATTTAAACAAGGTAAACAAATCCACTCGCAAAACAAAATCCCTTTATTGGGCGATATTCCTGTCGTAGGCCATTTGTTTCGCAATGATACGACTCAAGTACATAGTGTAATCAGGCTGTTTTTGATTAAAGCCTCAGTAGTAAATAATGGCATATCTCATGGTTAATCCAAAGAGCTCCTGGAAAATACGTTTTTTAGGTCACGTTTTACAAGGCCGGGAAGTATGGCTGAATGAAGGTAACCTGTCACTGGGGGAGAAAGGATGCGATATTTGTATTCCGCTTACTATAAATGAAAAAATTATTCTGAGAGAACAGGCAGATAGTTTATTTGTTGATGCCGGGAAAGCCAGAGTTAGAGTTAATGGCCGCAGATTTAATCCAAATAAGCCGCTACCATCCAGTGGGGTTTTGCAGGTTGCGGGAGTGGCTATCGCGTTTGGTAAACAGGATTGTGAACTTGCTGATTATCAAATACCCGTTTCCAGATCAGGGTACTGGTGGTTGGCTGGCGTATTCTTGATTTTCATCGGTGGAATGGGTGTCCTGTTAAGTATTGGCGGTCAGCCTGAAACGGTAAATGATTTACCTTTGCGGGTTAAGTTTTTATTAGACAAAAGCAATATTCATTATGTGCGGGCACAATGGAAAGAAGATGGCAGCCTGCAGTTGTCCGGTTATTGCGCGTCAAGCGAACAGATGCAAAAGGTGAGAGCGACTCTCGAATCATGGGGGGTCATGTATAGGGATGGTGTAATCTGTGATGACTTATTGATACGAGAAGTGCAGGATGTTTTGATAAAAATGGGTTACCCGCATGCTGAAGTATCCAGCGAAGGGCCGGGAAGCGTGTTAATTCATGATGATATACAAATGGATCAGCAATGGCGTAAGGTTCAACTATTACTTGCAGATATTCCCGGGTTATTGCACTGGCAGATTAGTCATTCTCATCAGTCTCAGGGGGATGATATTATTTCTGCGATAATAGAGAACGGTTTAGTGGGCCTTGTCAATGTTACGCCAATGCGGCGCTCTTTTGTTATCAGTGGTGTACTGGATGAATCTCATCAACGCATTTTGCAAGAAACGTTAGCAGCATTAAAGAAAAAGGACCCCGCTCTTTCTTTAATTTATCAGGATATTGCGCCTTCTCATGATGAAAGCAAGTATCTGCCTGCGCCAGTGGCTGGCTTTGTACAGAGTCGCCATGGTAATTACTTATTACTGACGAATAAAGAGCGTTTACGTGTAGGGGCATTGTTACCCAATGGGGGAGAAATTGTCCATCTGAGTGCCGATGTGGTAACGATTAAACATTATGATACTTTGATTAACTATCCATTAGATTTTAAGTGAGTGGAAAATGACAACTCTGACCCGGTTAGAAGATTTGCTGCTTCATTCGCGTGAAGAGGCCAAAGGCATAATTTTACAATTAAGGGCTGCCCGGAAACAGTTAGAAGAGAACAACGATAGGTTACAGGATCCGCAGCAATATCAGCAAAACACCTTATTGCTTGAAGCGATCGAGCAGGCCGAAAATATCATCAACATTATTTATTATCGTTACCATAACAGCGCACTTGTAGTGAGTGAGCAAGAGTAAAGTAAAAATATCTTAGAGCCTATCCCACCAAGCGTTAATTGGCGCAGCCAGCCTGGACACGGACAGCGCGCAAAAACCGGAGCGTACATGTATACGTGAGGTTTGACTCGCTACGCTCGCCCTTCGGGCCGCCGCTAGCGGCGTTCAAAACGCTAACGCGTTTTGGCGAGCACTGCCCAGGTCCAAAACGGCAAGTAAAATAGCCCTAATGGGATAGGCTCTTAGTTAGCACGTTAATTATCTATCGTGTATATGGAGGGGAATGATGATAAAGAAAAAGGCTGCGTTTAGTGAATATCGTGATTTAGAGCAAAGTTACATGCAGCTAAATCACTGTCTTAAAAAATTTCACCAAATCCGGGCTAAGGTGAGTCAACAGCTTGCTGAAAGGGCAGAGAGCCCCAAAAAGAGCAGAGAGACAGAGAGTATTCTTCATAACCTATTTCCACAAGGCGTTGCCGGGGTTAACCAGGAGGCCGAGAAGGATTTAAAGAAAATAGTAAGTTTGTTTAAACAACTTGAAGTACGACTGAAACAACTTAATGCTCAAGCCCCGGTGGAGATACCGTCAGGAAAAACAAAAAGGTAAAGCATAATGTCTTCAGGAAACATCTTATGGGGAAGTCAAAACCCTATTGTGTTTAAAAATAGCTTCGGCGTCAGCAACACTGATACCGGGGGGCAGGATGACTTATCCCAGCAAAATCCGTTTGCCGAAGGGTATGGTGTTTTGCTTATTCTCCTTATGGTTATTCAGGCTATCGCAAATAATAAATTTATTGAAGTCCAGAAGAACGCTGAACGTGCCAGAAATACCCAGGAAAAGTCAAATGAGATGGATGAGGTGATTGCTAAAGCAGCCAAAGGGGATGCTAAAACCAAAGAGGAGGTGCCTGAGGATGTAATTAAATACATGCGTGATAATGGTATTCTCATCGATGGTATGACCATTGATGATTATATGGCTAAATATGGCGATCATGGGAAGCTGGATAAAGGTGGCCTACAGGCGATCAAAGCGGCTTTGGATAATGACGCCAACCGGAATACCGATCTTATGAGTCAAGGGCAGATAACAATTCAAAAAATGTCTCAGGAGCTTAACGCTGTCCTTACCCAACTGACGGGGCTTATCAGTAAGTGGGGGGAAATTTCCAGTATGATAGCGCAGAAAACGTATTCATGAAAAAAGACCCGACCCTACAACAGGCACATGACACGATGCGATTTTTCCGGCGTGGCGGCTCGCTGCGTATGTTGTTGGATGACGATGTTACACAGCCGCTTAATACTGTGTATCGCTATGCCATGCAGCTTATGGAGGTAAAAGAATTCGCCGGCGCAGCGCGACTTTTTCAATTGCTGACGATATATGATGCCTGGTCATTTGACTACTGGTTTCGGTTAGGGGAATGCTGCCAGGCTCAAAAACATTGGGGGGAAGCGATATACGCTTATGGACGCGCGGCACAAATTAAGATTGATGCGCCGCAGGCGCCATGGGCCGCAGCGGAATGCTATCTCGCGTGTGATAACGTCTGTTATGCAATAAAAGCGTTAAAAGCCGTGGTGCGTATTTGCGGCGAGGTCAGTGAACATCAAATCCTCCGACTACGTGCAGAAAAGATGTTACAGCAGCTTTCTGACAGGAGCTAAAAATGAATCGAATTCACAGTAATAGCGATAGCGCCGCAGGAGTAACCGCCTTAACACATCATCACTTAAGCAATGTCAGTTGCGTTTCCTCGGGTTCGCTGGGAAAGCGCCAGCATCGTGTGAATTCTACTTTTGGCGATGGCAACGCCGCGTGTCTGCTATCCGGGAAAATTAGTCTTCAGGAGGCAAGCAATGCGTTGAAGCAACTGCTTGATGCCGTACCCGGAAATCATAAGCGTCCATCATTGCCTGACTTTTTGCAGACCAATCCCGCGGTTTTATCAATGATGATGACGTCATTAATACTCAACGTCTTTGGTAATAACGCTCAATCGTTATGCCAACAGCTTGAGCGGGCAACTGAGGTGCAAAATGCATTACGTAATAAGCAGGTAAAGGAGTATCAGGAGCAGATCCAGAAAGCGATAGAGCAGGAGGATAAAGCGCGTAAAGCGGGTATTTTTGGCGCTATTTTTGACTGGATTACCGGCATATTTGAAACCGTGATTGGCGCCTTAAAAGTTGTGGAAGGTTTTCTGTCCGGTAATCCCGCAGAAATGGCTAGCGGCGTAGCTTATATGGCCGCAGGTTGTGCAGGAATGGTTAAAGCCGGAGCCGAAACGGCAATGATGTGCGGTGCTGACCACGATACCTGTCAGGCGATTATTGACGTGACAAGTAAGATTCAATTTGGTTGTGAAGCCGTCGCGCTGGCACTGGATGTTTTCCAGATTGGCCGTGCTTTTATGGCGACGAGAGGTTTATCTGGCGCAGCTGCAAAAGTGCTTGACTCCGGTTTTGGCGAGGAAATGGTTGAGCGTATGGTTGGTGCAGGGGAAGCAGAAATAGAGGCGTTGGCTGAAAAGTTTGGCGAAGAAGTGAGCGAAAGTTTTTCCAAACAATTTGAGCCGCTTGAACGTGAAATGGTTTCGCCGGGCGAGATGGAAGAGGAGTCTGCCGAATTTTCTCGTAACGTAGAAAAAAATATGACAAAAAATGCGGGAAAAAGTTTTACGAAAGAGGGGGTGAAAGCCATGGCAAAAGAAGCGGTAAAAGAAGCCCTGGAAAAATATGCGCAAGAAGGGGAAAAGTTTCTGTTAAAAAATTTTCGTAATAAAGTTCTCTTCAATATGTTCAAAAAAATCCTGTATGCCTTACTGAGGGATTGTTCATTTAAAGGCTTACAGGCTATCAGATGTGCAACCGAGGGTGCCAATCAGATGAATACTGGCATGGTTAACACAGAAAAAGCGAAGCTTGAAAAGAAAATAGAGCAATTAATAACTCAGCAACGGTTTCTGGATTTCATAATGCAACAAACGGATGACCAAAAAAAGATAGAACAAAAACGCTTAGAGGAGCTTTATAAGGGTAGCGGTGCCGCGCTTAGAGATGTATTAGATACCATTGATCACTATAGTAGCGTTCAGGCGAGAATAGCTGGCTGGCGCGCTTAATCTGAGGATAAAAATATGGAAGCGAGTAACGTAGCACTGGTATTACCAGCGCCTTCCTTGTTAACGCCTTCTTCCACTCCATCTCCCTCCGGGGAGGGAATGGGTACTGAATCAATGCTTCTGTTATTTGATGATATCTGGATGAAGCTAATGGAGCTTGCCAAAAAGCTGCGCGATATCATGCGCAGCTATAACGTAGAAAAACAACGACTGTCCTGGGAACTGCAAGTCAATGTTTTGCAGACGCAAATGAAAACAATTGATGAAGCGTTTAGAGCATCAATGATTACTGCGGGTGGCGCCATGTTGTCGGGAGTGCTGACGATAGGATTAGGGGCTGTAGGCGGGGAAACCGGTCTTATAGCGGGTCAAGCCGTAGGACACACCGCTGGGGGAGTCATGGGCCTGGGGTCCGGTGTAGCGCAACGTCAAAGTGATCAAGATAAAGCGATTGCCGACCTGCAACAAAATGGGGCCCAATCTTATAATAAATCCCTGACGGACATTATGGAGAAAGCAACTGAAATTATGCAGCAAATCATCGGCGTGGGGTCGTCACTGGTCACGGTTCTTGCTGAAATACTCCGGGCATTAACGAGGTAAATATGGTGCAAGAAATAGAGCAATGGTTGCGTCGACATCAGGTGTTTACTGAGCCTGCATATTTAGGGGAGACCGCCATATTACTTGGGCAGCAGTTTATATTATCGCCTTACCTGGTGATCTATCGTATTGAGGCAAAAGAAATGATTATTTGTGAGTTTAGACGCCTGACGCCCGGGCAACCTCGACCACAGCAATTGTTTCACTTACTGGGACTTTTACGCGGGATATTTGTGCATCATCCGCAGTTAACATGTTTAAAGATGTTGATAATCACCGACGTTCTGGATGAAAAAAAAGCTATGCTACGCAGGAAATTATTGCGCATCCTGACAGTAATGGGAGCGACCTTTACACAGCTTGATGGCGATAACTGGACAATTTTATCCGCCGAGCATCTTATCCAGCGACGTTTTTAAATGACCTTCCTGGCGTAAATCATTATCACGTGAAAATAACAATCAATAGGTATGATGATGAAAGAAGATCAGAAAAATAAAATACCCGAAGACATTCTGAAACAGCTATTATCCGTTGATCCGGAAACCGTTTATGCCAGTGGTTACGCCTCATGGCAGGAGGGGGATTATTCGCGCGCCGTAATCGATTTTAGCTGGCTGGTGATGGCCCAGCCATGGAGTTGGCGTGCCCATATTGCATTGGCTGGCACCTGGATGATGCTTAAAGAATACACGACGGCCATTAATTTCTATGGACATGCCTTGATGCTGGATGCCAGCCATCCAGAACCGGTTTACCAAACGGGCGTCTGTCTCAAAATGATGGGGGAACCCGGGTTGGCGAGAGAGGCTTTTCAAACCGCAATCAAGATGAGCTATGCGGATGCCTCATGGAGTGAGATTCGCCAGAATGCGCAAAAAATGGTTGATACTCTTATTGCTTAAATAACAGAACGAAATATGAAAATTCATATTCCGTCAGCGGCAAGCAATATAGTCGATGGTAATAGTCCTCCTTCCGGTATACAAGCGAAGGAGGCATCGTTTCCTCCCCCTGAAATTCCAGCCCCTGGCACCCCTACAGTTCCTGTGGTGCTTACGCCTGAACAAATAAGGCAGCAGAGGGATTATGCTATACATTTTATGCAATACACGATTCGTGCGCTGGGGGCGACAGTCGTGTTTGGATTATCGGTTGCTGCAGCGGTAATTTCTGGCGGGGCAGGATTACCCATTGCTATTCTTGCGGGGGCGGCGCTCGTGATTGCTATTGGGGATGCTTGCTGTGCGTATCATAATTATCAATTGATATGTCAGCAAAAGGAGCCGTTACAAACCGCCAGTGATAGCGTTGCTCTTGTGGTCAGTGCGCTGGCCTTAAAATGTGGGGCAAGTCTTAACTGCGCTAACACCCTTGCTAATTGTCTTTCTTTATTAATACGTTCAGGAATCGCTATTTCTATGTTGGTTTTACCCCTACAGTTTCCACTGCCCGCCGCTGAAAATATAGCGGCCTCTTTGGACATGGGGAGTGTAATTACCTCCGTTAGCCTGACGGCGATAGGTGCGGTACTGGATTATTGCCTTGCCCGCCCCTCTGGCGACGATCAGGAAAATTCTGTTGATGAACTTCATGCCGATCCCAGTGTGTTATTGGCAGAACAAATGGCAGCGCTCTGTCAATCTGCTACTACACCTGCATTAATGGACAGTTCTGGTCATACATCTCGGGGAGAACCATGAAACCTGTTAGCCCAAATGCTCAGGTAGGAGGGCAACGTCCTGTTAACGCGCCTGAGGAATCACCTCCATGTCCCTCATTGCCACATCCGGAAACCAATATGGAGAGTGGTAGAATTGGACCTCAACAAGGAAAAGAGCGGTTATTGGCCGGACTTGCGAAACGAGTGATAGAGTGTTTTCCAAAAGAAATTTTTAGTTGGCAAACGGTCATTTTGGGCGGACAGATTTTATGCTGTTCCGCTGGAATAGCATTAACAGTGCTAAGTGGTGGAGGCGCACCGCTCGTAGCCCTGGCAGGAATTGGCCTTGCTATTGCCATCGCGGATGTCGCCTGTCTTATCTACCACCATAAACATCATTTGCCTATGGCTCACGACAGTATAGGCAATGCCGTTTTTTATATTGCTAATTGTTTCGCCAATCAACGCAAAAGTATGGCGATTGCTAAAGCCGTCTCCCTGGGCGGTAGATTAGCCTTAACCGCGACGGTAATGACGCATTCATACTGGAGTGGGAGTTTGGGACTACAGCCTCACTTATTAGAGCATCTTAATGATATTACCTACGGACTAATGAGTTTTACTCGCTTCGGTATGGATGGGATGGCAATGACCGGTATGCAGGTCAGCAGCCCATTATATCGTTTGCTGGCTCAGGTGACGCCAGAACAACGTGCGCCGGAGTAATCGTTTTCAGGTATATACCGGATGTTCATTGCTTTCTAAATTTTGCTATGTTGCCAGTATCCTTACGATGTATTTATTTTAAGGAAAAGCATTATGGATATTGCACAATTAGTGGATATGCTCTCCCACATGGCGCACCAGGCAGGCCAGGCCATTAATGACAAAATGAATGGTAATGATTTGCTCAACCCAGAATCGATGATTAAAGCGCAATTTGCCTTACAGCAGTATTCTACATTTATTAATTACGAAAGTTCACTGATCAAAATGATCAAGGATATGCTTAGTGGAATCATTGCTAAAATCTGAAGTTATTAGCGACGATGTTCGACGGTTGCTGCTGGAAATCATGTTTGCGGGCGTTAACCATAGCCTGATTTCCCAGGTACATGCGATGTTACCAGCGCTAACGGTTATTGTTCCGGATAAAAAATTACAGTTGGTATGTCTGGCATTATTGTTGGCGGGTTTAAATGAGCCGCTAAAAGCCGCGAAAATTTTATCGGATATTGATTTGCCAGAGGCTATGGCGCTGCGTCTGTTATTTCCTGCACCAAATGAGGGGTTTGAAAATTGAATATTTCTGATATGAGCGTAGTGCCTGTAAGCACTCAATCTTATGTAAAGTCCTCTGCAGAACCGAGCCAGGAGCAAATTAATTTTTTTGAACAATTGCTGAAAGATGAAGCATCCACCAGTAACGCCAGTGCTTTATTACCGCAGGTTATGTTGACCAGACAAATGGATTATATGCAGTTAACGGTAGGCGTCGATTATCTTGCCAGAATATCAGGCGCAGCATCGCAAGCGCTTAATAAGCTGGATAACATGGCATGAAGGTTCATCGTATAGTATTTCTTACTGTCCTTACGTTCTTTCTTACGGCATGTGATGTGGATCTTTATCGCTCATTGCCAGAGGATGAGGCGAATCAAATGCTGGCATTACTTATGCAGCATCATATTGATGCGGAAAAAAAACAGGAAGAGGATGGTGTAACCTTACGTGTCGAGCAGTCGCAGTTTATTAATGCGGTTGAGCTACTTAGACTTAACGGTTATCCGCATCGTCAGTTTACAACGGCGGATAAGATGTTTCCGGCTAATCAGTTAGTGGTATCACCCCAGGAAGAACAGCAGAAGATTAATTTTTTAAAAGAACAAAGAATTGAAGGAATGCTGAGTCAGATGGAGGGCGTGATTAATGCAAAAGTGACCATTGCGCTACCGACTTATGATGAGGGAAGTAACGCTTCTCCGAGCTCAGTTGCCGTATTTATAAAATATTCACCACAGGTCAATATGGAGGCCTTTCGGGTAAAAATTAAGGATTTAATAGAGATGTCAATCCCTGGGTTGCAATACAGTAAGATTAGTATCTTGATGCAGCCTGCTGAATTCAGAATGGTAGCTGACGTACCCGCGAGACAAACATTCTGGATTATGGACGTTATCAACGCCAATAAAGGGAAGGTGGTGAAGTGGTTGATGAAATACCCTTATCAGTTGATGTTATCGTTGACAGGACTGTTATTAGGAGTGGGCATCCTGATCGGCTATTTTTGCCTGAGACGCCGTTTTTGAGCCGACCTGATCCCGAGGTGTTGCAACTTTATCGTTATTTTTGGCAACCTGCTCGTTACGCTGTACCGGAATGGCTGGATAAGCTGGGCTTTCATCTTTCAAACTGCTGGCGTTATGGCGATCGGCCCGAATTGGATCGTCTTCTTGACAGAGCGTTAAATAGACTAAGAGGAAGCTCTGTTATTCCAGCCTGTTTAAATGACAGGCAAAAACGGCAGGTTCGTCTTGCCCCGCGTATATCGGCATTTGCCTTTGGGCTGGGATTATTCAAACTCAGGTGTAGTGACTATTTTATGCTACCAGAGTATCGGCAATTGCTTCTACAGTGGTTTAGCGAGGATGAGATCTGGCAGCTATATGGTTGGTTGGGGCAAAGAGATGGCAAATTACTTCCTCCGCAAGTGATGCAACAAACTGCATTGCAGATCGGTACCGCTATTCTTAATCGGGAAGCGCATGACGATGCGGTTTTACATGCGCTATTAGTATTATTACCCCCTCCGCAGCGTATACTTTGGCCGAAGACTTCTCTTACCGAGATTATCTTCATGGAGCATTTGCTATGAGTTTTACTTCACTTCCTCTGACGGAAATTAACCATAAGCTACCCGCTCGAAATATTATTGAGTCACAGTGGATAACATTACAATTAACTTTATTTGCGCAAGAGCAACAAGCTAAGAGAGTTTCACATGCTATTGTGAGCTCCGCTTACCGTAAGGCTGAAAAAATCATCCGAGACGCCTATCGTTATCAGCGTGAACAGAAAGTTGAGCAGCAACAAGAACTAGCGTGCTTGCGTAAAAATACGCTGGAAAAAATGGAAGTGGAATGGCTGGAACAGCATGTAAAACATTTACAAGAAGATGAAAATCAATTTCGTTCATTGGTCGATCACGCAGCGCATCATATTAAAAATAGTATAGAACAGGTTCTGTTGGCCTGGTTCGACCAACAGTCGGTAGACAGTGTTATGTGCCATCGTCTGGCACGCCAGGCCACGGCTATGGCGGAAGAGGGAGCGCTTTATTTGCGTATTCATCCTGAAAAAGAGGCATTGATGCGTGAAACTTTTGGCAAGCGGTTTACGTTGATTATCGAGCCTGGTTTCTCTCCCGATCAGGCTGAACTTTCCTCAATACGATATGCCGTTGAGTTTTCACTTTCTCGTCATTTCAACGCGTTACTGAAATGGTTACGTAATGGTGAAGATAAAAGAGGTCGCGATGAATATTAAAATTAATGAGATAAAAATGACGCCCCCTACAGCATTTACCCCTGGCCAGGTTATAGAGGAACAAGAGGTTATTTCGCCTTCAATGTTAGCTCTCCAGGAGTTACAGGAAACGACGGGGGCAGCGCTCTATGAGACGATGGAAGAAATAGGAATGGCGCTGAGTGGTAAACTGCGCGAAAGTAATAAATTCATTGATGCTGAGAAACTGGAGCGCAGACAGCAGGCTTTGCTGCGTTTGATAAAACAAATACAGGAGGATAATGGGGCAACGTTGCGTCCGCTTACCGAAGAGAATAGTGATCCTGATTTACAGAATGCGTATCAAATTATCGCTCTTGCAATGGCGCTTACTGCCGGCGGGTTGTCAAAAAAGAAAAAACGCGATTTGCAATCGCAACTGGATACGCTTACAGCGGAGGAGGGATGGGAACTTGCCGTTTTTAGTTTACTGGAACTTGGCGAAGTGGATACCGCTACGCTGTCCTCGCTGAAGCGTTTTATGCAACAGGCGATAGACAACGATGAAATGCCCTTATCGCAGTGGTTCAGACGCGTGGCAGACTGGCCGGATCGCTGTGAACGGGTCCGTATTTTGCTAAGAGCAATAGCCTTTGAACTTAGCATATGCATCGAACCCTCGGAGCAAAGTCGTTTGGCCGCAGCATTAGTACGTTTGCGTCGTTTGTTGTTATTCCTTGGCCTTGAAAAAGAGTGCCAGCGTGAGGAGTGGATTTGCCAGTTGCCGCCTAATACATTACTGCCGCTACTACTCGATATCATTTGTGAGCGTTGGCTTTTCAGTGATTGGTTGCTTGATAGACTTACCGCTATAATTTCTTCATCGAAGATGTTCAATCGGTTACTCCAACAACTTGATGCGCAGTTTATGCTGATACCCGATAACTGTTTTAACGACGAAGATCAACGTGAACAAATTCTCGAAACGCTTCGTGAAGTAAAGGTAAATCAGGTTTTATTCTGATACCTGGCTTTCAATATTTAGGTAAATTGGCGTTCTGGCTCATCATGAGGCGGCAGGATGGATTGGGATCTCATTACTGAACGTAATATTCAGCTTTTTATTCAATTAGCAGGATTAGCTGAACGGCCTTTAGCAACCAATATGTTCTGGCGGCAAGGACAATATGAAACCTATCTAAACTATCATAACGGTCGTATTCACTTATGTCAGATACTCAAGCAAACCTTCTTAGACGAAGATCTGCTTTTTAAAGCCTTAACTCACTGGAAACCTGCAGCGTTCCAGGGTATTCCTCAGCGATTATTTTTGTTGCGCGATGGGCTTGCAATGAGCTGTTCTCCTCCTCTTTCCAGCTCCGCCGAGCTCTGGTTACGATTACATCATCGACAAATAAAATTTCTGGAGTCGCAATGCGTTCATGGTTAGGTGAGGGAATCAGGGCGCAACAGTGGCTCAGTGTATGCGCGGGTCGGCAGGATATGGTTCTGGCGACGGTGTTATTAATCGCTATTGTGATGATGCTGTTACCTTTACCGACCTGGATGGTTGATATCCTGATTACTATCAACCTTATGTTTTCAGTGATCCTGCTCTTAATTGCTATTTATCTTAGTGACCCTCTCGATTTATCGGTATTTCCGTCTTTATTACTTATTACTACATTATATCGTTTGTCACTCACAATCAGCACATCACGGCTGGTACTGTTACAACATAATGCCGGTAATATTGTGGATGCTTTCGGTAAGTTTGTCGTAGGAGGAAATCTCACCGTTGGGTTGGTCGTATTTACCATCATTACTATCGTGCAGTTTATTGTCATTACAAAAGGTATCGAGAGGGTGGCGGAAGTTAGCGCACGTTTCTCGCTTGATGGGATGCCAGGCAAACAAATGAGTATCGATGGCGATTTGCGTGCCGGAGTTATCGATGCAGACCATGCCCGTACATTAAGACAGCACGTCCAGCAGGAAAGCCGTTTTCTCGGTGCGATGGACGGTGCGATGAAATTTGTTAAAGGCGATACGATTGCCGGTATTATTGTTGTTCTGGTGAACATTATCGGCGGTATCATTATCGCTATCGTGCAATATGATATGTCGATGAGTGAGGCTGTTCACACTTATAGCGTACTGTCAATCGGAGATGGTTTATGTGGGCAAATTCCATCGCTGCTGATTTCCCTTAGCGCGGGAATTATTGTCACCCGTGTTCCGGGTGAGAAACGCCAGAACCTGGCGACAGAGTTGAGTTCTCAAATTGCCAGACAACCTCAGTCGCTCATATTAACCGCTGTGGTTTTAATGCTCCTCGCTTTAATTCCTGGCTTTCCTTTTATCACTTTTGCTTTCTTTTCAGCGTTGTTAGCATTGCCAATTATCCTCATTCGCCGCAAAAAGTCTGTGGTTTCCGCAAATGGCGTCGAAGCGCCGGAAAAAGATAGTATGGTTCCCGGCGCATGTCCTCTAATCTTACGTCTTACCCCGACGTTACATTCTGCCGACCTGATTCGTGATATTGACGCCATGCGATGGTTTTTATTTGAGGATACCGGCGTCCCTCTCCCTGAGGTGAATATTGAGGTTTTGCCTGAACCCACCGAAAAATTGACGGTACTGCTATATCAGGAACCCGTATTTAGTTTATCTATTCCCGCCCAGGCGGATTATTTATTGATAGGCGCGGACGCTAGTGTGGTGGGTGACAGCCAGACGTTACCGAACGGGATGGGGCAGATCTGTTGGCTTACAAAAGACATGGCCCATAAGGCGCAAGGTTTTGGACTGGACGTTTTCGCGGGCAGCCAACGTATCTCTGCCTTATTAAAATGTGTCCTGCTTCGCCATATGGGAGAGTTTATTGGTGTTCAGGAAACGCGTTATCTAATGAATGCGATGGAAAAAAACTACTCTGAGCTGGTGAAAGAGCTTCAGCGCCAGTTACCCATTAATAAAATCGCTGAAACTTTGCAACGGCTTGTATCAGAACGGGTTTCTATTAGAGATTTACGTCTTATTTTCGGCACCTTAATTGATTGGGCGCCACGTGAAAAAGATGTCCTGATGTTGACAGAATATGTCCGTATCGCGCTTCGCCGTCATATTCTGCGTCGTCTTAATCCGGAAGGAAAACCGCTGCCGATTTTGCGGATCGGCGAAGGTATTGAGAACCTCGTGCGTGAATCCATTCGCCAGACGGCAATGGGGACCTATACTGCGCTGTCGTCTCGTCATAAGACGCAGATCCTGCAACTTATCGAGCAGGCGCTGAAGCAGTCAGCCAAATTATTCATTGTCACTTCTGTCGACACCCGACGTTTCTTGCGAAAAATTACAGAAGCCACCTTGTTCGACGTACCGATTTTGTCATGGCAGGAATTAGGAGAGGAGAGCCTTATACAAGTGGTAGAAAGTATTGACCTTAGCGAAGAGGAGTTGGCGGACAATGAAGAATGAATTGATGCAACGTCTGAGGCTGAAATATCCGCCCCCCGATGGTTATTGTCGATGGGGCCGAATTCAGGATGTCAGCGCAACGTTGTTAAATGCGTGGTTGCCTGGGGTATTTATGGGTGAGTTGTGCTGTATAAAGCCTGGAGAAGAACTTGCTGAAGTCGTGGGGATTAATGGCAGCAAAGCTTTGCTATCTCCTTTTACGAGTACTATCGGACTTCACTGCGGGCAGCAAGTGATGGCCTTAAGGCGACGCCATCAGGTTCCCGTGGGCGAAGCGTTATTAGGGCGAGTCATTGATGGCTTTGGTCGTCCCCTTGATGGCCGCGAACTGCCCGAAGTCTGCTGGAAAGACTATGATGCAATGCCTCCTCCCGCAATGGTTCGACAGCCTATCACTCAACCATTAATGACGGGGATTCGCGCTATTGATAGCGTTGCGACCTGTGGCGAAGGGCAACGAGTGGGTATTTTTTCTGCTCCTGGCGTGGGGAAAAGCACGCTTCTGGCGATGCTGTGTAATGCGCCAGACGCAGACAGCAATGTTCTGGTGTTAATTGGTGAGCGTGGACGAGAAGTCCGCGAATTCATCGATTTTACACTGTCTGAAGAGACCCGAAAACGTTGTGTCATTGTTGTCGCAACCTCTGACAGACCCGCCTTAGAGCGCGTGAGGGCGCTGTTTGTGGCCACCACGATAGCAGAATTTTTTCGCGATAATGGAAAGCGAGTCGTCTTGCTTGCCGACTCACTGACGCGTTATGCCAGGGCCGCACGGGAAATCGCTCTGGCCGCCGGAGAGACCGCGGTTTCTGGAGAATATCCGCCAGGCGTATTTAGTGCATTGCCACGACTTTTAGAACGTACGGGAATGGGAGAAAAAGGCAGTATTACCGCATTTTATACGGTACTGGTGGAAGGCGATGATATGAATGAGCCGTTGGCGGATGAAGTCCGTTCACTGCTTGATGGACATATTGTACTATCCCGACGGCTTGCAGAGAGGGGGCATTATCCTGCCATTGACGTGTTGGCAACGCTCAGCCGCGTTTTTCCAGTCGTTACCAGCCATGAGCATCGTCAACTGGCGGCGATATTGCGACGGTGCCTGGCGCTTTACCAGGAGGTTGAACTGTTAATACGCATTGGGGAATACCAGCGAGGAGTTGATACTGATACTGACAAAGCCATTGATGCCTATCCGGATATTTGTACATTTTTGCGACAAAGTAAGGATGAAGTATGCGGACCCGAGCTACTCATAGAAAAATTACACCAAATACTCACCGAGTGATCATGGAAACTTTGCTGGAGATAATCGCGCGGCGTGAAAAGCAATTACGCGGCAAACTTACCGTACTTGATCAGCAGCAACAGGCGATTATTACGGAACAGCAGATTTGCCAGACGCGCGCTTTAGCAGTGTCTACCAGACTGAAAGAATTAATGGGCTGGCAAGGTACGTTATCTTGTCATTTATTGTTGGATAAGAAACAACAAATGGCCGGGTTATTCACTCAGGCGCAGAGCTTTTTGACGCAACGGCAGCAGTTAGAGAATCAGTATCAGCAGCTTGTCTCCCGGCGAAGCGAATTACAGAAGAATTTTAATGCGCTTATGAAAAAGAAAGAAAAAATTACTATGGTATTAAGCGATGCGTATTACCAAAGTTGAGGGAAGTCTTGGGTTGCCATGCCAGTCTTATCAGGATGATAACGAGGCGGAGGCGGAACGTATGGACTTTGAACAACTCATGCACCAGGCATTACCCATTGGTGAGAATAATCCTCCTGTAGCATTGAACAAGAACGTGGTTTTCACGCAACGTTATCGTGTTAGTGGTGGTTATCTTGACGGTGTAGAGTGTGAAGTCTGTGAGTCAGGAGGGCTAATCCAGTTAAGAATCAATGTCCCTCATCATGAAATTTACCGTTCGATGAAAGCGCTAAAGCAGTGGCTGGAGTCTCAGTTGCTGCATATGGGGTATATAATTTCCCTGGAGATATTCTATGTTAAGAATAGCGAATGAAGAGCGTCCGTGGATGGAGATGCTTCCAACGCAAGGCGCTACCATTGGTGAGCTGACATTGAGTATGCAACAATATCCAGTACAGCAAGGGACATTATTTACCATAAATTATCATAATGAGCTGGGTAGGGTGTGGATTGCAGAACAATGCTGGCAGCGCTGGTGTGAAGGGCTAATTGGCACCGCTAATCGATCGGCTATCGATCCTGAATTGCTATATGGAATAGCTGAATGGGGGGTGGCGCCGTTATTGCAAGCCAGTGATGCCACCCTCTGTCAGAACGAACCGCCAACATCCTGCAGTAATCTACCACATCAGCTAGCGTTGCATATTAAATGGACAGTTGAAGAACATGAGTTCCATAGCATTATTTTTACATGGCCAACGGGTTTTTTGCGCAATATAGTCGGAGAGCTTTCTGCTGAGCGACAACAGATTTATCCTGCCCCTCCTGTAGTAGTCCCTGTATATTTAGGCTGGTGCCAGCTTACGTTAATTGAACTTGAGTCTATCGAAATCGGCATGGGCGTTCGGATTCATTGCTTTGGCGACATCAGACTCGGTTTTTTTGCTATTCAACTACCTGGGGGGATCTACGCGAGGGTGTTGCTGACAGAGGATAACACGATGAAATTTGATGAATTAGTCCAGGATATCGAAACGCTACTTGCGTCAGGGAGTCCAATGTCAAAGAGTGACGGAACATCTTCAGTAGAACTTGAGCAGATACCACAACAGGTGCTCTTTGAGATCGGACGTGCGAGTCTGGAAATTGGACAATTACGACAACTTAAAACGGGGGACGTTTTGCCTGTAGGTGGATGTTTTGCGCCAGAGGTGACGATAAGAGTAAATGACCGTATTATTGGGCAAGGTGAGTTGATTGCCTGTGGCAATGAATTTATGGTGCGTATTACACGTTGGTATCTTTGCAAAAATACAGCGTAAACCTGATAAGAAAAATAATATGCGAACAATATAATAGCGTTCCAGGTCGTGTCATGAGAGATACAGTATGTCTTTACCCGATTCGCCTTTGCAACTGATTGGTATATTGTTTCTGCTTTCAATACTGCCTCTCATTATCGTCATGGGAACCTCTTTCCTTAAACTGGCGGTGGTATTTTCGATTTTACGAAATGCTCTGGGTATTCAACAAGTTCCCCCCAATATCGCACTGTATGGCCTCGCGCTTGTACTTTCCTTATTCATTATGGGGCCGACGCTATTAGCTGTAAAAGAGCGCTGGCATCCGGTTCAGGTCGCTGGCGCTCCTTTCTGGACGTCTGAGTGGGACAGTAAAGCATTAGCGCCTTATCGACAGTTTTTGCAAAAAAACTCTGAAGAGAAGGAAGCCAATTATTTTCGGAATTTGATAAAACGAACCTGGCCTGAAGACATAAAAAGAAAGATAAAACCTGATTCTTTGCTCATATTAATTCCGGCATTTACGGTGAGTCAGTTAACGCAG
The DNA here is from genome assembly GCF_017572645.1 of Salmonella sp. 32100201201700099SM. Taxonomy (NCBI): domain Bacteria; kingdom Pseudomonadati; phylum Pseudomonadota; class Gammaproteobacteria; order Enterobacterales; family Enterobacteriaceae; genus Salmonella; species Salmonella sp. 32100201201700099SM. The sequence goes on from NZ_JAGERQ010000001.1 coordinate 188,760, forward strand.
GCATTTCGGATTGGATTACTTATTTATCTTCCCTTTCTGGCTATTGACCTGCTTATTTCAAATATACTGCTGGCTATGGGAATGATGATGGTGTCGCCAATGACCATTTCATTACCGTTTAAGCTGCTAATATTTTTACTGGCAGGCGGTTGGGATCTGACACTGGCGCAATTGGTACAGAGCTTTTCATGAATGATTCTGAATTGACGCAATTTGTAACGCAACTTTTATGGATCGTCCTTTTTACGTCTATGCCGGTGGTGTTGGTGGCATCGGTAGTTGGTGTCATCGTAAGCCTTGTTCAGGCCTTGACTCAAATACAGGACCAAACGCTACAGTTCATGATTAAATTATTGGCAATTGCAATAACCTTAATGGTCAGCTACCCATGGCTTAGCGGTATCCTGTTGAATTATACCCGGCAGATAATGTTACGAATTGGAGAGCATGGTTGAATGGCACAACAGGTAAATGAGTGGCTTATTGCATTGGCTGTGGCTTTTATTCGACCATTGAGCCTCTCTTTATTACTTCCCCTATTAAAAAGTGGCAGTTTAGGGTCCGCGATTTTACGTAATGGCGTGCTTATGTCACTTACCTTTCCCATATTACCAATCATTTACCAGCAGAAGATTATGATGCATATTGGTAAAGATTACAGCTGGTTAGGGTTAGTCACCGGAGAGGTGATTATTGGTTTTTTAATTGGGTTTTGTGCGGCGGTTCCCTTTTGGGCCGTTGATATGGCGGGGTTTCTGCTTGATACTTTACGTGGCGCGACAATGGGTACGATATTCAATTCTACAATGGAAGCTGAAACCTCACTTTTTGGCTTGCTTTTCAGCCAATTTTTGTGTGTTATTTTCTTTATAAGCGGCGGCGTGGAGTTTATATTAAACATTCTGTATGAGTCATACCAATATTTACCGCCAGGGCGTACTTTATTATTTGATCGGCAATTTTTAAAATATATCCAGGCAGAGTGGAGAACGCTTTATCAATTATGCATCAGCTTCTCTCTTCCTGCCATAATATGTATGGTATTAGCCGATCTGGCTTTAGGTCTTTTAAATCGGTCGGCACAACAATTGAATGTGTTTTTCTTCTCAATGCCGCTCAAAAGTATATTAGTTCTACTAACGCTCCTGATCTCATTCCCTTATGCTCTTCATCACTATTTGGTTGAAAGCGATAAGTTTTATATTTATCTAAAAGACTGGTTTCCATCTGTATGAGCGAGAAAACAGAACAGCCTACAGAAAAGAAATTACGTGATGGCCGTAAGGAAGGGCAGGTTGTCAAAAGTATTGAAATAACATCATTATTTCAGCTGATTGCGCTTTATTTGTATTTTCATTTCTTTACTGAAAAGATGATTTTGATACTGATTGAGTCAATAACGTTCACATTACAATTAGTAAATAAACCATTTTCTTATGCACTAACGCAATTGAGTCATGCTTTAATAGAGTCACTGACTTCTGCACTGCTGTTTCTGGGCGCTGGGGTAATAGTTGCTACTGTGGGTAGCGTGTTTCTTCAGGTGGGGGTGGTTATTGCCAGCAAGGCCATTGGTTTTAAAAGCGAGCATATAAATCCGGTAAGTAATTTTAAGCAGATATTCTCTTTACATAGCGTAGTAGAATTATGTAAATCCAGCCTAAAAGTTATCATGTTATCTCTTATCTTTGCCTTTTTCTTTTATTATTATGCCAGTACTTTTCGGGCGCTACCGTACTGTGGGTTAGCCTGTGGCGTGCTTGTGGTTTCTTCTTTAATAAAATGGTTATGGGTAGGGGTGATGGCTTTTTATATCGTCGTTGGCATACTGGACTATTCTTTTCAATATTATAAGATTAGAAAAGATCTAAAAATGAGTAAAGATGACGTAAAACAGGAGCATAAAGATCTGGAGGGCGATCCTCAAATGAAGACACGGCGTCGGGAAATGCAGAGTGAAATACAAAGTGGGAGTTTAGCTCAATCTGTTAAACAATCTGTTGCGGTAGTGCGTAATCCAACGCATATTGCGGTTTGTCTTGGCTATCATCCCACCGATATGCCAATACCACGCGTCCTGGAAAAAGGCAGTGATGCTCAAGCTAACTATATTGTTAACATCGCTGAACGCAACTGCATCCCCGTTGTTGAAAATGTTGAGCTGGCCCGCTCATTATTTTTTGAAGTGGAACGCGGAGATAAAATTCCTGAAACGTTATTTGAACCCGTTGCAGCCTTGTTACGTATGGTGATGAAGATAGATTATGCGCATTCTACCGAAACACCATAAATGCTTTTGGTATGCTTCTTCAGGCCACTGCGAAGGTTAAGAGGGTAATAGCGTATAGAGCAGTGCTTGACGATAAAGGTGAGAGACTGAAAATAATCGCTTTTAGCCTAGCACAAGCACCAGATAGCGTATTATAAAATTAAACAAGATAATGGATTGGTGCGTCTGAATGGACTCGAACCATCGACCCCCACCATGTCAAGGTGGTGCTCTAACCAACTGAGCTACAGACGCATTAAAATGATGGTGCGTTCAATTGGACTCGAACCAACGACCCCCACCATGTCAAGGTGGTGCTCTAACCAACTGAGCTATGAACGCAACGTTGTAGGTGACAACGGGGACGAATATTAGCGTCACAACCGCAATGAGGCAAGAGGGAAATCGCAATTTTCTTCCTGAAATCACCTGATTGCGGTGGAAATATGCAACATGTCGAGAAAATAGCCGCCATGCGACGGCTATCGTCGTATTATCGCGCAGCGCGCTGCAAAATGATGGCGGACGGCTGACGTTGTAGATAGCGCATCCGTAGCATCATTAACACCGCCGCCGAGGTCAGGCCGATGATGAACCCCATCCAGAAGCCTGCCGGTCCCATACGATCCACCACCAAATCCGTTAACGCCAGGATATAACCGCTGGGTAAACCTAACACCCAGTAGGCGGTAAAGGTGATAAAAAAGATGGAACGCGTATCTTTATAACCGCGCAGAATACCGCTGCCGATAATCTGTATAGAGTCGGAAATCTGGTAAACCGCAGCGAGCAGCATTAATTGCGCGGCAAGCGCCACGACCTCAGGGTTGTCATTGTAGAGCAAAGCAATATGCTTACGCAGAGTAACGGTAAAAATAGCGGTAACCACAGCCATACAAATGCCGACGCCTAAACCGGTACGCGCTGCGGTTTGCGCATCCAGCGTTGAGCCCTGGCCCAGACGATAACCCACTCGAATCGTTACCGCCGCAGCCAGCGACATCGGCAGTACGAACATCAGCGAGCTAAAGTTAAGCGCAATCTGATGACCGGCGACATCCACAATACCTAATGGCGAAACCAGCAGCGCAACGACCGCAAACAACGTCACTTCAAAGAACAGCGCCAGCGCAATCGGCAACCCCAGTTGAATCAGGCGCTTCATGACGACGCTATCAGGTTTGCCAAAGCCTTTTTCATTACGAATATCACGCATTGAACGCGCGTGTTTAATGTAAGAAAGCATGGCGATAAACATCACCCAATAGACCGCCGCAGTCGCAACGCCGCAGCCGATACCGCCGAGTTCCGGCATACCAAAATGGCCATAGATAAAAATATAGTTCACCGGAATATTCACCAGCAGGCCCAAAAATCCCATCACCATACCCGGTTTGGTTTTGGCCAGACCTTCGCACTGGTTTCGCGCTACCTGAAAGAAAAGGTATCCTGGCGCGCCCCACAGCAGCGCGCGAAGATAACCCACGGCTTTATCGGCCAGCGCCGGATCAATATTATGCATAGAGCGGATAATGTATCCGGCATTCCACAGGACGATCATCACCAGCACGGAGACAAAGCCCGCCAGCCAGAACCCTTGTCGAACCTGATGCGCGATACGCTCACGACGGCCGGAGCCATTGAGTTGCGCAATCACAGGCGTCAAGGCCAGCAGTAAGCCGTGACCAAACAAAATGGCGGGAAGCCAGATAGAGGTGCCGATAGCGACGGCAGCCATGTCCGTAGCGCTATAGCCTCCCGCCATGACGGTATCGACGAATCCCATTGCGGTCTGTGCCACTTGCGCAAGGATCACCGGTATCGCTAACGCTAATAACTGACGCGCTTCACTGGTATACTTCTGCACGTATTCACCTTTTATTTTGTTGTTATATGAAAGACTAAAAAGCCGCCGTAGTGGCAGCCAAAAGAAATAGCAGGGGAAATTTCAGTCTATTGTAGCGGGGTATTACTATTTCTCCAGTGAAAAAACAGTTGTTAACGGCGCATTGCTGGCAAGCTGTTTTTCCACCTGCTATTGTGCTGAACAGTTCTGCTTTTATTTATTTCAGGAGTTGAAGATATGTTTACGGGGATCGTACAGGGTACCGCGAAACTGGTATCGATTGATGAAAAACCCAACTTTCGCACCCATGTGGTGACGTTACCGGACTACATGCTGGAGGGGCTGGAGACGGGGGCGTCGGTAGCGCATAACGGATGCTGTTTGACGGTAACTGAAATAAACGGCAATCAGATAAGCTTTGATCTGATGAAAGAAACGTTGCGCATCACCAATCTGGGCGCGTTGAGGGTAGGTGATGAGGTCAACGTAGAGCGCGCCGCCAAATTCAGCGATGAAATCGGTGGACATCTGATGTCGGGGCATATTATTACGACGGCGGAGATCGCGAAAATCCTGACCTCTGAAAATAACCATCAGGTGTGGTTTAAAGTGCAGGATGCGTCCCTGATGAAGTATATCCTGTACAAAGGCTTTATCGGCGTCGACGGCATCAGTTTGACCGTCGGCGAGGTAACGCCAACGCGCTTCTGCGTGCATCTCATTCCGGAAACGCTGGAACGTACTACGTTTGGCAGAAAAAAACTGGGTGAGCGTGTGAATATCGAGATCGATCCGCAAACGCAGGCGGTTGTCGATACCGTAGAACGCGTACTGGCTACACGAGAAAATGTGGTCAGAAATCAGGCCGACATTGGCTAACGGAAAATAAGATTCCCCCGCATGAAATGCGGGGGAGATGATTAGCGAGGAACGCGCAGACCGTTTTCAACGCCGCGCGTAAATACCACCTGCCAAAGCTGGATATCACGCGCGCGAAACGCACCCGCGCAGGCGTTGAGATAATAGCTGAACATACGTTTAAAGCGCTCGTTATAATTGCCCGCAATCTCTGGCCAGGCATTGATAAAGCGCTCATGCCACGCCATCAGAGTCGTGTCATAGTCGGCGCCAAAGTTATGCCAGTCTTCCATTACAAAGTGTGATTCGCTGGCCTCGGCGATTTGACGAACAGACGGCAAGCAACCGTTGGGGAAAATATACTTATTGATCCACGGATCGACATTATGATCGGTTTTTTTAGAACCAATAGTATGGAGCAGGAAAAGACCATCCGGTTTTAAATTCCTGTCAACAACTTCAAAATAGGTGTTGTAGTTTTTTGGCCCGACATGTTCGAACATGCCGACGGAGACGATTCGGTCAAACTGATCGTTAAGGTCGCGATAATCTTCCAGGAGAATGGAGACATCCAGACCTTCGCAACGCGTCTGCGCCATTTTTTGTTGTTCAGCGGAGATCGTTACGCCCACCACGCTAACGCCATAATGGGTCGCCATATATTGCGACAGGCCGCCCCAGCCGCAGCCGATATCCAGCACACGCATCCCCGGTTGTAGCTGTAGCTTTTCGCAAATTAATTTCAGCTTGGCTTGCTGTGCCGCTTCCAGCGTATCGGCATCTTTCCAGTAGGCGCAAGAATATTGCATATAGGGATCGAGCATACGGGAAAAAAGGTCATTACCAAGATCGTAATGTTCCTTGCCGACAATCCAGGCGCGTTTTTTACTTTGTAGATTAATCAGACGCGCGCCGAGGATACGGAGCGTATCTTTGACATGGTGGGGGAGTTGATTTTCAAGACCGGCACGTAAGACTTTGCTGAAGAAAATATCCAGACGCTCGCATTCCCACCAGCCATCCATGTAACTCTCACCTAACCCCAACGATCCTTCCTGGAGGACGCGTTTAAAAAAATCGGGATTCTTAACACGAATGTCAGACGGGGCGGAACCATTAATTGTAATATCCGCACGACTAAACAATTCGTTGGCGATTCGGTACCAGTTATCATCCGGTACGCTGACTTCTTCTATACACGATGAACTCATAGTTTCTCCATCACTGGACGATGATCAGAACCTTAAAACAGCGTAGACGCTTTTTTGGCTTTGTGAGAAATCCCACGGACAATTCCGTGAGCCAGTTATCCGACGTAGAACAGAGGAAGGGAGGAGCCCTTGCCGAAAAGGCCATCCATGGTGAATCGGGAACGCTCCGGTTCCCGTTAATGCCTAATAATTATCGTAATATAAACAACCGGGAATCAGTATAGGCCGCAATTTTTGATGATTCAACCGAAAATTGTTAGCGTGCTAATTACAAGCGGTTAACAAGTCTTTAGTGAGACTTGTCGTGGGCGACATTGGCATGGGGAAATCCGGTCTCAGCGCAATCTGCATGAGACTGCATTTTGTAACCTAACGCCGCCAGAACAACGGTAGAGAGCATTACGCTGGTGGTGGTCAGCAGCGGCGTGCTGATGAGCCATGAAACCACCAGGCTTGCCAGGAAACATAACCCCAGTTGCAGCGTATTTTGTAGCGCCGCAGCGCGCCCCGTGGCTTGAGGGAAAGGGCGTAACGCTTGCGCGACGACGATAGGGTAGATTGCGCCATTAGCAATCGCCATTACGCAGAAAGGAATCAGGATCTCCACCAGTGAGGCATTATTCAGAAGGCCCGCTCCCCAGGTGGCGATAACGCTCAGCGCATACAGCCCTAACAGCCACGGAAGCAATTGGTAGCCCTGCCATTTTTGTAGCGCCGCGCGGCAACCATATCCGCCAATCAGAAAAGCGATGGTTTGAGGAACATAGCTCAGGCCAATCACTGCCGGGCTGTAACCCATCGCGCTGAGAATAAACGGGGACCCTGTTAGCCACGCAAAAAAGCTGGCGGAACAGGCGGCATAAATCAGCACATTACCGCGATAGGTTTTAGAGCGTAACAACGTCGCGAAAGTGAGTTTATCCTGTCCTTCGGTACGCGCTTTTACCGATGGTTTTAAGCGCAGCGCCGGCAACATCAGCAACAACGTAATCACGAACAGAGTGGCGAAAATCGCCTGCCATGAGAAATGCGTCAGTATCCAGCTTCCCAGTAAGGGCGCAAGCGCCGGGGATAATCCCACCAGTGGCATGATCGTGGCGAAGATACGGTTAATTTTTTGCGAAGGATAATAATCGGTCACCAGCGCTTGCCAGATTACCGTTGCCGCACAAACGCCGACGGCCTGCACAAAGCGCAGCGTCAGCAGTGCTGCCGCGCTTTCTACCCACAGCATCCCCAGACTTCCGAGTGCAAAGATAGATAACCCCAGCAGTAAAATCGGTTTACGGCCATAACGATCCGATAGCGGTCCCCAAAGTAGTTGCGCGACGGCAAAGCCAGCTAAAAACAGGCTTAGGCTGGCGCTGACAGCGGCGGCAGGCGTTTGTAAATCCGCCTGTATGGCGGCAAACGCGGGCAGGTACATGTCCGTAGCCAGAAATCCCAGCACGCTAAGGCCGGCTAACCAGACTAAAAAACCTTTTCCAGGTTGCATATTTGTTTCTCTTTCTTATCAGACAGACATTGTCGCAGAGTGTAGGGAGTGAAATTACGGTTGTGAAACGTTAATATTTGTCCAGTGAATTCAAAATTTTTGTAGGCAAATTATGTGGTCGGAATACTCGCTTGAAGTGGTTGACGCCGTGGCGCGCAATGGCAGTTTTAGCGCGGCGGCGCAAGAACTGCACCGTGTGCCTTCAGCAGTCAGTTACACCGTTCGTCAGTTAGAGGAGTGGCTGGCCGTACCGCTTTTTGTACGACGTCACCGTGATGTTGAACTAACGCCTGCTGGCGTCTGGTTTTTAAAAGAAGGGCGTTCTGTTATCAAAAAAATGCAGATCACTCGCCAACAGTGTCAGCAAATTGCTAATGGCTGGCGCGGGCAGTTAGCTATTGCGGTGGACAATATCGTCAGACCAGAACGTACCCGGCAGATGATCGTCGATTTTTATCGTCATTTTGACGATGTGGAACTGCTGGTTTTTCAGGAGGTGTTTAACGGCGTCTGGGACGCGCTCTCCGACGGGCGTGTCGAACTGGCGATTGGGGCGACGCAGGCGATTCCGGTAGGGGGGCGTTACGCTTTTCGGGATATGGGGACCCTGAGCTGGAGCTGCGTAGTGGCAAGCGATCACCCGCTGGCGTCGATGCCTGGGCCGTTAAGCGATGATATCCTGCGCAACTGGCCGTCGCTGGTCAGGGAAGACACTTCGCGAACCTTACCGAAACGGATTACCTGGCTGCTGGATAACCAAAAAAGGGTCGTCGTACCGGACTGGGAGTCATCGGCAACCTGCCTGTCGGCAGGACTATGCGTGGGAATGGTGCCGACGCATTTTGCCCGACAGTGGATAGACAGCGGAAAATGGGTGGCGCTGACGTTAGAGAATCCGTTTCCCGATGCGGCCTGTTGCGTGACGTGGCAGCAAAACGAAGCCTCGCCCGCGCTGGCATGGCTGCTGGACTATTTGGGCGATAGCGAAACGTTGAATCGGGAGTGGCTGCGGGAGCCAGAAGAGGCTCCCGACAGCGGGGATTAACGCCGATAGTCGCGGAACGGGCCGTCAGCGACCGAGCGACGCTCAACCAGGCGTGGATGAACTTCAATAGACTGTGACTCTTCGCGCTTATTGACGATGCGATCCAATAGCATATTAAATGCGGTTTCGCCTAAAGAGTCTTTGGGCTGGTGAATCGTCGTCAGTGCCGGGGTAAAGTAACGGGCGTTACGCACATTGTCATAACCGATCACCGAAACGTCCTGCGGTACGCGAAGCCCCATTTCGTCAGCCGCGCAAAGCGCGCCCATCGCCATAATATCGCCGCCGCAGAAAACGGCGGTAGGGCGATGTGACTGCGATAAGATTTGCTGCATCGCGTGGTAACCGGACTCCGGCTCGAAGTCGCCCTGAACAATCCAGTTGTCCGGCACGTTGATCAGCGCCTCCTCCATGGCTTTCATAAAGCCTGCCAGCCGCCCCGCGCCGGTGTTGCGCTCCAGCGGGCCGGGAATAACGCCGATATCCCGGTGGCCGCGCTCAACCAGATAACGACCCGCCATATAGCCGCCTGCAAAGGCGTTATCAATCACCGTGTCGGTAAAATCGGCCTTCGCTTCACCCCAGTCCATCACCACCATCGGAATATGGCGATACTCTTCCAGCATGGAAAGCAGAGGTTCTGGATACTCAGAACACATCACCAGCAGGCCATCCACGCGCTTTTGCGCCATCATAGACAGGTAGGCGCGCTGTTTTTCCAGGTTATTCCAGGCGTTGCCTAAAATCAGCGTATAGCCTTTCTGGAAACAGTTTTTTTCAACCGCCTCGATAATTTCGGCAAAATAGGCCGCTTCGCTGCTGGTCGCCAGTAAGCCTATCGACTTGGTATGGTTAACCTTCAGGCTACGCGCGACGGCGCTGGGAGAGTAGTGCAGCTCTTTAATTGCTGTCCAGACCGCGTTACGCGTTTCTTCAGCGACAAAACGCGTTTTGTTGATTACGTGTGATACAGTTGTAGTGGAAACGTTTGCTCGTTTCGCTACATCTTTAATTGTTGCCATTACATTTCACTCCAGACCCTCGCTAAGCTCCTGAGAAACGCCAGGTAAACGTTTGCCTACACACACCCTAATCGCAACATCAGGGTTGCGGCACGCCGGAAAAACGACACGGAACGTCAGGAAGGGGTCAATGGCCGTTACGCTAATTCAGTAAGCCTGGAATTTTGTCTGATCTTGAGGAAAAGGGGAAGCGTTAAAAACAGTTATCAATATAAAACATGAGAGATTTTTGTACGGGAATGTGCAAAAATGCGCTATATCACTTTTTGTGTGGGAATAAAAAGGAGAAAACTTGATGAGTACCGACCTGAAATTTTCGTTGATTACTACGCTGATTGTTCTGGGCGTGATTGTCGCAGGTGGATTAACGGCCGCTCTGCACTGATTTCCTCTCTTCTGAGGGTGGGCGTCTCCTCTATTCTATCCCTCTCTAAAACGCAGAAGGCGTACCTTCTGCGTACTCAGACTTATGCGGCGAGATTTTTCGCAACAAATTCCCAGTTAACCAGCGCCCAGAAATGCTCCAGATAGTTTGGACGGGCGTTGCGGTAGTCGATGTAATACGCATGTTCCCACACATCAACCGTCAGCAACGGCATTGCATCCGTAGTCAGCGGCGTACCGGCATTTGAGGTAGAAACGATAGCCAGTTTGCCATCAGCGCTTTTTACTAGCCATGTCCATCCGGAACCAAAGTTTTTGATAGCGGCATCGGTGAACTGCGCTTTAAATTCCGCGAAGCTGCCAAAAGATGCCGCGATAGCATCAGCCAGTTTCCCGGTCGGTTCGCCGCCAGCGTTTGGCGCCAGGCAGTTCCAGTAGAAGGTGTGGTTCCATACCTGAGCGGCGTTATTAAAGATACCGCCTTCGGAAGTGCGCACGATCTCTTCCAGCGATTTGCCTTCAAACGCCGTGCCTTTGATCAAATTGTTAAGATTGGTCACGTAAGTCTGATGATGTTTGCCATAGTGATATTCCAGCGTCTCAGCAGAAATATGCGGCGCCAGAGCATCTTTGGCATACGGTAATGCAGGTAATTCGAACGACATTGCTTCTCTCCTTATTATTAATATTGCGCACGCACAATAACCCTGGTGCGCGTAAGGATAGGGTAGCAAATTGAGAGGTGGCGCAAAAGAAGAAGTTATCCTGTCGTTAAACGACAGGATAAAATATTAGCGAATTGTTTTAGGCGTCATCACCCGGCGGGCGCCGACATAATGACGCTGCCAGTACTCTTCGTTCAGTGAGGTGATCTTAATTTCCTGACCGCTGCGCGGAGACTGGATAAACTTACCGTTGCCGACATAGACGCCAACGTGATCGGCGGTGCCGCGCCCCTGCGTACGAAAGAACACCAGATCGCCGCTTTTCAACTCGCTACGCTCAATGGGCGCCGCGTCACGCAGGTGATACATCTCATTCGCCGTTCGGGGGATACGGATCTTCACTAAATCTTTATAGGCATAATAAACAAGACCGCTGCAATCAAAACCGGTGCGCGGCGACGCGCCTCCCCAGTGATACGGTTTACCAATCTGATTCATGAGTTTGGACATCGCGGTCTTCGTCGCTTTTTGTACTTTTGCACGATGCGCATCGGCAATAGAGACCGGCAATGTTCCTTTCCCCTTCACGCAGTGCGGCTTACGGCCTTTACGCGTCGTGCATTTTTCCGTTACGTCGAGGGCGGCGATTGACGTGGGCGCGGTTCTGTTACGACGATGTGTGGTATGACGAGATTTCGTGGCGGCGGTGGTACGTTTTGGCGTAGAAGCGGAAGAAGAACGGCTGGTTTTTGAGGTTTTTTTTACGTTTTTTTTGCTGGTTTTACTGATTTTTTTCGTTGTGCTTTTCTTTTTATCTGCCGTTTTCGTGACATGAGAAACAGCAGGCGTCGCTTTGGCTTGCCTGGAAGCATGAGCCATTGGCGTAAAAGGGAGAGTAGTAAAAAGTAAAGCACAGAGCGTGATCGAGATTTTGTTTATCCGCGCCACTGAGCAATCCTCTGTTAAAGGCAGGCGATTCATGCCTGCGTATGATTTACAAAACCTGATAATTCTAATCTACAAAAGCACAGATTGGTAATTGCTTTTGGTTTCTGAAGCTGTGTTTCGTTAACAGATGTAAAAAAAATAGCAATTAATGCTAAACACGAATGCGTTATCGACGAATCACTGCATGGCAACCCGCTTAAAAGATATTTTGTATACAACTTATTCCCGCAGACGGTAAAATAATAAGGCATGATGAAAATGTTATTTTCCGTTGCCAGCCTGACCCGTTACAATGCCAGGCTTCAGTCGTAAAAGTAGTTTAAGGAAGCGAGACAATGAGCACCACTATCGAAAAAATTCAGCGCCAGATCGCTGAAAACCCGATTCTCCTGTATATGAAAGGTTCACCGAAACTGCCAAGCTGTGGTTTCTCTGCGCAGGCCGTTCAGGCGCTTTCAGCCTGCGGGGAACGTTTTGCCTATGTTGATATCCTGCAAAACCCGGATATTCGCGCTGAATTACCGAAATACGCCAACTGGCCGACATTCCCACAACTGTGGGTGGACGGCGAGCTGGTCGGCGGGTGTGATATTGTGATTGAAATGTATCAGCGTGGCGAGCTGCAGCAGCTTATTAAAGAAACTGCGGCAAAATATAAAACTCAGGAGCCGGACGCAGAGTAATCTGTGAAAGGGGAAAGCGACCTGTAAAGGTCGCTTTTTTACCGTCATCGTGAGCAAAAGCGGCGTCGTTAGCCACGTTATTTGTCCGTCGGCAAAGGTAACGGCCAGCCGCCCAGGCGCTTCCAGCGATTGACGATTTCACAAAACAGCACCGCTGTCCGCTCGGTATCATACAAAGCGGAATGGGCCTTTTCACCATCAAACTCCATACCTGCCGCCAGGCACGCTTTTGATAACACCGTTTGCCCCAGCGCCAGTCCGCTCAATGCCGCGGTATCAAAGGTGACGAACGGATGAAACGGGTTACGTTTCAGCGAGGCGCGCTCTGCGGCGGCCATCATAAAACTGTGATCAAAAGTGGCGTTATGCGCGACCATAATGGCGCGGCTACAACCGCTGTCTTTGATACCTTTACGCACCATTTTGAAAATAGCGTGTAGCGCCTCATATTCACTCACCGCGCCGCGTAGCGGGTTAGAGGGATCGATACCGTTAAACGCGAGCGCTTCCGGCTGTAAGTTGGCTCCAGCGAACGGCTCCACATGGAAATGCAGCGTCATGTCCGGCATCAGCCAGCCTTGTTCATCCATTTTCAGCGTGATGGCGGCGATTTCGAGCAGCGCATCGGTTTTAGCGTTAAATCCTGCAGTTTCAACGTCGATGACGACAGGATAAAAACCACGAAAACGGTCGCACAGACCGGAAAGTTGAGCGTTATCGGACATCTGAGTCTCTTAATACGAAAAAATGCAGCGCGTATTATAGCAAATTTTACGCCGGGATGCAGTAAAACAACGGGCGCAGTGACCTGCGCCCGGCGGGGGATCAGTTACCCAGACCGCGGCCTGCGTCTTTAGCTTCAATCAATTCGATTTTATAGCCATCCGGATCTTCAACGAAGGCGATGATGGTCGAACCGCCTTTTACCGGCCCCGCTTCACGGGTCACGTTGCCGCCGTTCTGACGAATACGTTCACAGGCTTCAGCGGCATTATCAACGCTCAGCGCGATGTGCCCATACGCATTGCCCATGTCGTAGCTCTCAACGCCCCAGTTATAGGTTAGTTCGATGACCGCTTCTTCCGTTTCCGGACCATATCCCACAAAGGCCAGCGAGTATTTGTATTCCGGATTCTCACTGGTACGCAGCAATTTCATGCCCAGAACGTTGGTGTAAAAAGCGATGGAACGCTGCAAATCGCCGACGCGCAGCATAGTATGCAATAAACGCATTTTCGTTGTCCTTAAAATAGTCAAGATATTCAAAGTATAGCGGCGATGTGAGGCCGCTATCAATGAAATTACAGAGTAGGGTAGTCAGTGTAGCCTTCCGCGCCGCCGCCATAAAAACTTTCGGGACGCTGTGGATTAAGTTCCGCTTTACGTTGCAGACGCGCCACCAGATCCGGGTTAGCGATGTAATCGCGACCAAACGCCACGGCGTCAATCAGCCCTTTTTCGATCAGATCTTCCGCTTTTTCTGGCGTATAGGCGCCAGCGCCGATGATGGGACCGTGGAAACGCGCGCGCACTTTTTCACGGAACGCGTCGCTGTACGGTTCGCCGCCCGCCCAGTCTGGTTCAGACATATGCAGATAAGCGATGCCGCGTTTGCCTAACGCTTCAATCAGATAAAGGGCGTCAGCTTCTTCATTCGGGCCGTTATCGACATTCTGGAAAGTGCCGACAGGAGAAAGGCGGATGCCGATACGGTCCGCGCCCCATTCCTTAATGCCGGCATCAACCACCTCCAGCACCAGACGGGCGCGATTCTCTACGCTGCCGCCGTACTGATCGGTACGGTGATTAGAAGACGGTGAGAGGAACTGGTGCAGCAGATAACCGTGCGCGGAGTGCAGCTCCACCAGATCGAAGCCTGCCTCTCGGGCATTGGCGATAGCCTGGCGGAAATCGTTGACGATCCCTGGGATCTCGTGAGTATCCAGCGCGCGCGGCGTGGAAGTCTCTACGCGGATGGCCTGACCGTTTTCGTCACGCAAAGAGGTGCGGGTTCCCGCATTGATAGCGGATGGCGCGACGGGCGCTTGTCCGCCTGGTTGCAGGCTGGCGTGTGAAATACGGCCCGTATGCCACAGTTGCACCGCCATATGGCCGCCCTGGGTATGGACTCCCTGAGTGATTTTTTTCCAGGCGGCGATCTGCTCATCGCTGTGTAATCCCGGTGCGCCGGCATAGCCTTTCGCCTGTGCGGAGATTTGTGTGGCTTCGCTGATGATCAATCCGGCGCTGGCGCGTTGACGGTAATATTCCGCCATTAACGGCGTAGGAATGTCGCCCGGTTCAATACTCCGCAAACGCGTCAAAGGCGCCATAAATACGCGATTTGTCGCCGTGATGGCACCCACCTTGAGGGGGGTAAACAGTTTTGCTGATGACATAGTGGCTCCTGATATAAGTAGACCGGTCGTCTTGTAATAAAGGAAATAAAAACGCCCGTTACTGCTCAGGCGTTGCAATGATGGTCTTAACATGCGCCAACGCATTTTCCAGCGGCGCGGCGCTACGGGATATTTTGGCCTGCAAATTGGCGCCCAGCCACAGGGCATAAAGTACCTGCGCCTGTGGCAACGGCTGGCCGGTGAAATGTAAACAGTGGCTATTACGGCCATCTTCCAGCGCGCGTGCAAGCAGTGCCATGATCTCCTGCGCCCCTTTATCCATCGTAGAGCGCATATCCTCCGACAGATCGCAGACCTCCGCTGACAGTTTCACCGTCAGGCAACCGCTAATGGCGCCTTGCTGGCAAAACTGCTTTAACGTTTCCTGATACCAGGCGAGAAGACGATCGCGATGATTACCGGGACCGGAGGTGAAGTGCGCCGTAAGACGCTGATGATAGCAGGCGTAATGTCGCTCAAGCATGGCGACGCCGAAGGCTTCTTTCGAGCGAAAGTAGTGATAAAACGACCCTTTAGGCACCTGGGCGGTTTTGAGCAACTCGCTAAGCCCCATGCCGGTAAAACCCCGTTGCATACAAAGCTGCTCGCCGGTGGCCAGCAGATGTTCGCGGGTATCGTGTTCGGTTTGCTTATTCATGACAGGCAGTATAGTAGACCAGTCGGTCTACTGCAAGCAGAGTTGCCATAATGTCAGTTAGCGTCTTCAATAGTCATAAGCGCCAAACGTTGAGGAGGGGATGTGGCCGAGCAGTTGGAGTTTTTTCCTGTAGCAAGCCCATGTCGCGGTATCTGCCAGTCTGATGAGCGTGGCTTTTGTCGGGGCTGTATGCGTAGCCGCGACGAACGGTTTAACTGGCAAAAAATGAGTGATGCCGAGAAACAAAATGTACTGCGGCTTTGTCGCCAGCGTTTCTTGCGTAAAATACGCGCAAACAAGCCTCTCCCATCGGAAGATCCTCAACAACCTTCACTCTTTTAAACGCGGAATTGCGTATACTCAACCTCATTATTCTCTATGAGGAATCTGTTATGGTTCAGCGTGTCACTATCGCTCCACAAGGCCCGGAGTTTTCGCGTTTTGTCATGGGTTACTGGCGTTTGATGGACTGGAATATGTCCGCGCGTCAGTTAGTGAGTTTTATCGAAGAACATCTGGATTTGGGCGTCACTACCGTTGACCATGCGGACATTTATGGCGGTTATCAGTGCGAAGCGGCGTTTGGCGAGGCGCTAACGCTGGCGCCGCATTTGCGGGAAAAACTGCAAATCGTTACCAAATGCGGTATTGCGACCACCGCCAGAGCGGAAAATAGGCTCGGTCATTATATTACCGATCGCCGCCATATTATTCTGAGCGCCGAACAGTCATTAAAAAATCTGGCGACAGATTATCTGGATATGTTGTTAATTCACCGTCCCGATCCGTTAATGGATGCGGATGACGTCGCCGAGGCGTTTCAACATCTACATCAAAGCGGCAAAGTGCGCCATTTTGGCGTTTCTAATTTTACGCCAGCGCAATTTACGTTGCTGCAATCGCGCCTGCCGTTCACCCTGGCGACCAACCAGGTGGAGATCTCGCCGGTTCACCAGCCTTTGTTGCTGGACGGCACATTAGATCAATTACAGCAACTGCGTATTCGTCCGATGGCCTGGTCATGTCTTGGCGGCGGTCGGCTGTTTAATGATGAGGCTTATCAGCCGTTGCGCCAGGAACTTTCCGTTATCGCGCAAGAACTCAACGCTAGTTCTATTGAACAGGTGGTCTATGCCTGGATTTTACGTTTGCCGTCGCAGCCGCTGCCGATTATTGGCTCGGGTAAAATCGAACGCGTACGCGCCGCACTAGAAGCGGAAACGCTGTCATTGTCGCGTCAACAGTGGTTCCGAATCCGCAAGGCGGCACTGGGTTATGACGTGCCGTAATCGCCAACTCGTTGACTTTCCGTTCATGTTTTCGCCAGTGGTTTACACTTAACAGGCGACCACATGTAACGGAGGTTTTATGAAGCGATTAAGTTTAGCGATAGTAACGCTGTTGGCCTGTGCGGGTGCGCAGGCTGCCAGCGAGAAAGTAGAGATGAATCTGGTGACGGCGCAAGGCGTAGGACAGTCTATCGGCACCGTCGTCATCGATGAAACCGAAGGCGGCTTAAAATTTACCCCACACCTTAAAGCGTTGCCGCCGGGCGAGCATGGTTTTCACATTCATGCCAACGGTAGCTGCCAGCCCGCGATTAAAGACGGCAAAGCGGTTGCCGCAGAAGCCGCTGGTGGTCATCTGGACCCACAAAATACCGGCAAGCATGAAGGACCGGAAGGCCAGGGGCATCTGGGCGACCTCCCGGTGTTAGTCGTTAATAATGATGGCATCGCCACCGAACCGGTTACTGCGCCGCGTCTGAAGTCTCTTGATGAAGTGAAAGATAAAGCGCTCATGATCCATGTGGGCGGCGATAACATGTCCGATCAGCCGAAACCGCTCGGCGGCGGCGGAACGCGTTACGCCTGCGGCGTCATTAAATAACCCGGAGACAGTGTTCCCTGCGCTGGAGCCTGTTCCAGCTGCGACAGCGAACAGTGTAAACGCCAGATAATCGCCGCCAGTTCATGCGCGGCGGGTTGATGATGATGTGCGAGCGTGTCGCAGATACGCTGTAGTTCCTGTAGCGTGACGGCAAGCGGGCGTTGCTGCACGCCGCGCTCGCTCATCACATCGCGCAGCAGGGATATACAAATATCCCGCACCCGGGAAAGCGGATCGGAACGCGACTCCCAGGCGCGCAGCTGCCACACCACATGCGAGCAGTTCAGCAGCACCACTCCCCAACGTAATAACCACCGGCGCGCCAGCGCATCCTGACTATTGCTGAGCTGACTGACGTGATGATAGGTCAGCGATTCAAACTCGCTTTCGCTATGGGAAGGGTGACGGCTAAGCTGATCGACGAAATCCCGGCGTAGCGCGCGGATATGGCGGCGGCTTTTTACGGCATCGGAACCGGGGCGCAAAATCGCAAACGCCAGCCAGGAAATCGCGACGCCGACGATCTTGGCGGTATTATCGTTAAGGAAGTCGGCGAAGTCGTACACCGGTGGATTGGTCACGGCGATGAATGAGCCCATAAAAACGATAAGCTGCCCCCACAGTCCCGCCAGCTTAGGCATCTGCAGTTTAAGCAGTTGCATCGTGACGAACAGCGGAAAAAGGAAAAGCAAGAATTGCCACAGATCGGTGATTTGCACCATCAGGCCAAATTTCACCACGAAGCTGAATAAGGACAGCAGCACTAAAGTACGCATCAATAAGGAAAGCGACTTAAACGGCGTGGCGACGATGGAGTAGAGGACGCAACTGATCGCCGCCAGGGTTAATGCGCCGGGCCCGGATTCCCATTGCGCGCCAATACTCCAGGCGCCAATTACCGTGAGCGTGCAAAAGGTACGCACGCCGCTCCAGATGGCCTCTGCGTTATCCGTATGCCGCGCAAGGCCGGGAGTGCGGCGGATATGGATTTGATCTACCGGCGCGCCGCTTTCGATCAGATATAACTGACGGCTGCTGCGCAGATATAGCTGGCAAAAATAGCGTAATCGCTGCCAGAACGCGAGGTGACGATAATCCTGTTCATCCTGCGGGCGTAGCGGCGCAATAATCCGCGCCACGGTGTAGCTGTCCGCGCGCGGTTTTGCCAACTCAGCTAAGAGTTGTTCAATGACTTCGCGGCTGTTTTCCGGCGGCGTCGGCCAGTTTAAAAGCATTCTACGCAGACTGGAGATCACGCTGGTTAGCCGTAATTGCTGGTGTAACAATGCATTTAGCAATGCATTCTGGCGGCGAAAACGGTAGTGACTCCAGAAGGCCTGAATACGCAGCAGGTTCATGGTCAGGATTTGCCCAATGACCCCCTCATGCGCGGAGCGGATAGCGTCGGTAGTCTCCGGCTGCCACAGTAGACTGGCATGTTCCAGCAAGCGCGCATGCATGTTTTTCAA
Source organism: Salmonella sp. 32100201201700099SM (assembly GCF_017572645.1). Classification (NCBI taxonomy): domain Bacteria; kingdom Pseudomonadati; phylum Pseudomonadota; class Gammaproteobacteria; order Enterobacterales; family Enterobacteriaceae; genus Salmonella; species Salmonella sp. 32100201201700099SM. Next base: position 207,602 of record NZ_JAGERQ010000001.1, read on the forward strand.
CGCGGTGAGCAGGGCGGTACCATCCGATGTGCTGGGTAGGATCATCATCATCATGCCGCCACAGAGGATGCCGACGATAACTTCACATACACGTGCCTGGGCGATATCCCACAACTGCGTGATTTCTACAATATTAACCATCGGGAACGCGATGATCGCCGCCGTGTAGCCGGACAACTGGAAAGCATAAGCGGCATTATTGGTAAAATGCGCGCAGGCCCAGGTACAAAAACCGATCCAGGCGGCCATGCTAAATAAGAACAACCAGGGTTCATTCAGCGTATGGCCGGCAATAATTAATGCGGCGGTCGCGCCGAGTAAACTCCCGGCAATACGCCCCAGACTTTTACTGATTACGCCGCCTACGGTCGGAAAGCTCACCACTGCGGCCGAAGTCATCGCCCAGTAGGGCTCATCCAGATTGAGATAATAAGCGAATGTCAGCGCGAGACACATGGCAATGGTATTGCGCAACGCGTAACGCCACTGGCCGGAGGTCGCTTTAAACCAAGGCGTATTTCGCAGGGCCGGCAGGGAGAGTTTCATTACCGCTGTCCAATGGCTACGCTGCAGGTAGTGCCGGAGACGAGCGTGATATCCTGCGGCAAAGCGTCAAATTCGATACGTACCGGTACGCGTTGCGCCAGACGTACCCACGGTACGTTGGGTTTGATATCGGGCACTAAACCGGAGTCGCTTTCCACGCTTTGGTCGTAAATAGCGCGCCCGATACTGCCAACGTGACCCTGTAACTTAACATTGCCACTATACAGTGTTATTAATGCAGGCTCACCTTCGCGGATATGGCGTAGTTTGGTTTCTTCGAAATATCCCATTACATAAAATGAATGGCTATCTACCAGGGCGAAAAGTGGCTTACCGGTGCTGGCATAATCACCGGTACGCGTGGAAAGGTTGGTCACCCAGCCGGATACCGGCGCTTTTACTTCCGTTTGGCTAAGCTGCCACTGCGCCTGTTTTAACGTTGCCAGTGCGACATCTACGCTGGCCTGCATCGCTTTAACATTCAGATTGGCGCTATCCAGATCTTCAGCAGAGATGTAGTTACGCGATAAATGTCGACGTCGATCGGCTTCATTATTCGCTTTTGCCAGATCGGACTGCGCTTTGGCCAACTGCGCCTGCGCGTTAAGTTCTGCAATATGGAAGGGCGTTTTATCAATGACAAAGAGAACGTCCCCGGCGTTGACGAACTGATTATCTTTGATATTGAGTTGGGTAATGCTGCCAGAAACCTGCGGCGTTACGCTGACCTGTTCCGCGCGGATTTTACCATCGCGCGTCCACGGTGACTGCATATAGTAATTCCATAACCACCACGCGGCCAGAACGGCGACAATGAGAGTAGAAAAATATTTTATTGTTTTTAACGACATATTTACCACGCGATCAGTAAAACGAGGCCCAGACATACGCAAAGCGTAAAGAGGGAGAGATCCATTAACAGGGGATGCCAGATTTCATCAGAGTATATCCGGTCACGCAGGAGTCGGTGAATAAACAACCAGATAACGAACCCAAGCGCAAAGGCTTTAAAGAATGGCGGAAAGTAAACAGATGCTCCCAACATGAGATCTTGTAAGGGCAATCCTGTGGCGTTGAGTATACACTTCACAAGCAATGTTCCTTTGCGTCAGACATCGATGCTTTAGTTTTAGCCAAAACTGAAGCTACAGGTGCCAGGTGCGCACTATGTCTGAAAAAATGTCTATTGGTAAGCAAATTTAGCAATACATTTGTTTTGAGAATACAAATACTGCACACTATTCTAAAATCAGCATAATAACTTAGCAAGCTAATTATAAGGAGGTGAAATTGGAATCGCCACTAGGTTCTGATCTGGCACGGTTGGTGCGCATTTGGCGTGCTCTGATTGACCATCGCCTCAAGCCTCTGGAATTGACGCAGACACATTGGGTCACGTTGCACAATATTCATCAATTGCCGCCTGACCAGTCGCAGATTCAATTGGCTAAAGCGATAGGCATTGAGCAGCCATCGCTGGTACGCACGTTGGATCAACTTGAAGATAAGGGGCTAATTTCGCGGCAAACCTGCGCCAGCGATCGTCGCGCTAAGCGGATTAAACTGACCGAAAAAGCGGAGCCGCTGATCGCTGAGATGGAAGAGGTCATTCATAAAACGCGCGGTGAAATTTTGGCTGGGATTTCTTCAGAGGAGATTGAGCTTCTGATTAAACTTGTCGCTAAACTTGAACACAACATTATGGAATTGCACTCTCACGATTGAGGTGCAGGGGCATACGTGTGGCCATGTGACCACACGTAAAGCCTGGTTTAGCGTGGAGAGACAGTAACCTGGCTGCCGTTGCTGGCCAGCACGACACGCTGACCTGCCGAGAAACGCGTATTTCCTTGTTTCTGCACAACCATAATGGTGTTGCCATCGTCTTTACGAATTTCCAGTTCCACACCCTGGGTTTTATTCATTGCGCTCTGGACGCCCTGGCCCGCTACGCCGCCAGCCACCGCGCCTGCCGCGGTCGCCAGTGAACGACCCGTACCACCGCCGATAGTGTTGCCGAGGAATCCGCCCAACACCGCGCCGCCGATAGCGCCAATCACGTTAGAATCATCACCGCCCTGAATTTGAACCGGACGAACGTTAACGATAGTACCGTACGTTACATTCTGAACTTGTTTAGCCTCGGATGCGGTATAAACATCACCCGAAAGGCTATCATTGTTAACACACCCAGCTAAGGATAACCCCATCAGTGAAACGGCCAGTACACGTTTAATCATTTACCCATCTCCTGTTCTTCACGAAACGCTATGTCAGCATCCCTATAGCTAAATTATATGGCATTTATGCAGTTAAGGTCATATCTTCTGCTGAAAGAATGTAAAAATCATAATCAGAAGTTAATTAACCAATCTTAAACGAAGTCGGAAGCAAGAAAAGATAGGTCATTGATATCCGTGGACGACACGGCAAAAAACGTGACGTGGGCATAGCATTACAAAATACGTTATGCCGAGTATTAAGGCTTAACCCAGCTTAAAAGGAAGAGGTATGAAATCGGGCCGTTTTATTGGCGTTATGTCCGGAACCAGCCTTGATGGCGTTGATGTTGTACTGGCGGCAATTGATGAAACCATGGTTGCGCAACAGGCAAGTCTCACCTGGCCCATTCCCGTTCATCTGAAAAAAGGCATTCTCGATATTTGCCAGGGACAGCCGCTTACGCTCTCGCAACTCGGCCAGCTGGATACCCAGTTAGGCCGGCTTTTTGCACAGGCGGTTAATGCGCTGTTAGCGCAACAACGTTTGCAGCCGCGGGATATCGTCGCTATTGGTTGTCATGGGCAAACGGTCTGGCATGAACCGACCGGCGAGGCCCCGCATACGCTGCAAATTGGCGATAATAATCACATCGTCGCCCATACGGGGATTACAGTGGTCGGCGATTTTCGGCGGCGGGATATTGCGCTGGGCGGACAAGGCGCGCCGCTGGTGCCCGCTTTCCATCACGCGCTGTTGGGACATCCGACGGAAAAACGTATGGTCCTGAATATCGGCGGCATCGCCAATTTATCTCTGCTTTTCCCCGGACAGGCGGTGCGCGGGTACGACACGGGGCCGGGCAATATGTTGATGGATGCGTGGATTTGGCGACAATGCGCGCAGCCCTACGACAAAGACGCGGCATGGGCGAAAGAAGGTCAGGTTATTCTTCCATTGCTGCAAAAGATGTTGCGCGATCCGTACTTTGCTGCGTCGGCGCCCAAAAGTACAGGACGCGAATATTTCAACTATGGCTGGTTAGAGCGCCATCTTGCGGCTTTCCCTGGCGCAGACGCGCGCGATGTACAGGCCACGCTGGCGGAGCTGACGGCGGTCTCCATCGCCCAACAGGTGCTGCTCAACGGCGGCTGCGAGCGGCTGATGGTCTGTGGCGGCGGTGGCCGGAATCCGTTAGTGATGGCCCGTCTGGCGGCGCTGTTGACCGGTATCGAGGTTTCGACCACCGATAAGGCGGGGATCAGCGGCGATGATATGGAAGCGCTGGCCTTTGCATGGCTTGCCTGGCGAACGCTCGCGGGCCTGCCGGGAAATTTACCTTCCGTGACGGGGGCTACAGAAGCCAGTGTTTTAGGCGCTATTTACCCGGCTAACCCAATAACTCAGAGTTAACTGAATTTTTCCCGGACCCTATATCGGTAAACTAGCAAGGTCAGGAAGGGGCGTTTGCCCTTCCAGAAGCAGGAGAGCTTTCGGGATATGCCTATGAAAAAGATCGCAATAATGTGTTTACCTGTGCTGCTGACCGGCTGTAGCGTTTATCAACAATTTGTTGAACGTATGCAAACGGATACGCTGGAATACCAGTGTGATGAGAAGCCGCTTACCGTTAAAGTCAATAACCCGCGTGAAGAGGTCAGTTTTGTCTATGACAATAAGCTGCTGACCCTGAAGCAAGGAATCTCGGCCTCGGGCGCGCGTTATACCGACGGGATTTATGTTTTCTGGTCGCAAGGCGAGAGCGCCACGGTCTATAAACGAGACAGAATTGTGCTTAATAACTGTCAGTTACAAAATCCGAAGCGTTGAGATTTTCAGTATGGGGGCGCACAATAGCGCCACCCACTGATTATTTCTGATCAACGCCATGTCTGATAACGACCAATTGCAGCAGATCGCGCATCTGCGCCGTGAATACACGAAAGGCGGCTTGCGTCGCCGCGATTTACCCGCTGAACCGTTAACCTTATTTGAGCGCTGGCTTGGGCAAGCGTGTGACGCCAGACTGGCCGATCCAACGGCAATGGTCGTGGCGACCGTAGATGACAAGGGGCAACCGTACCAGCGTATCGTATTGCTCAAACATTATGATGAAAAAGGCCTGGTCTTTTATACCAACCTGGGAAGCCGCAAGGCGCATCAAATTGAGCACAATCCGCGTATCAGTCTGTTATTTCCCTGGCATATGCTTGAACGCCAGGTGATGGTGACAGGCAAAGCCGAGCGTCTCTCCACACTTGAGGTGGTGAGGTATTTCCACAGCCGTCCGCGCGACAGCCAGATCGGCGCATGGGTCTCTAAACAATCCAGCCGCATTTCCGCGCGCGGTATCCTCGAAAGCAAATTCCTGGAGCTCAAGCAGAAGTTTCAACAGGGCGAAGTGCCGTTACCCAGCTTCTGGGGTGGTTTTCGCGTGAGTATCGAACAGATGGAGTTCTGGCAGGGCGGCGAACATCGTCTGCACGATCGCTTTTTATACCAACGCGACGACGGCGCATGGAAAATCGACCGTCTTGCGCCCTAAAGATGCAAAAATCTTGTTTTAAGCACTGGTGCGGATGAATCCGCCGTTTTATGCTATGTCTCTTTCGCGTCTGGCGAAAAGTCGTGTACCGGCAAAGGTGCAGTCGTTTTATACATGGAGATTTTGATGGCAAGCAGTAACTTGATTAAACAATTGCAAGAGCGGGGGCTGGTAGCCCAGGTGACGGACGAAGACGCGTTGGCAGAGCGACTGGCGCAAGGCCCGATCGCGCTCTATTGCGGCTTCGATCCTACCGCTGACAGCTTGCATTTGGGGCATCTGGTTCCATTGTTATGCCTGAAACGCTTCCAGCAGGCAGGGCACAAACCTGTTGCGCTGGTAGGCGGCGCGACCGGTCTGATTGGCGACCCGAGCTTTAAAGCCGCCGAGCGTAAACTGAACACTGAAGAGACCGTTCAGGAGTGGGTGGCGAAAATTCGTAAACAGGTTGCCCCATTCCTGGACTTTGATTGCGGCGAAAACTCCGCCATCGCGGCCAATAACTATGACTGGTTCGGCAGCATGAATGTGCTGACTTTCCTGCGCGATATCGGTAAACATTTTTCCGTTAATCAGATGATCAACAAAGAAGCGGTGAAGCAGCGTCTGAACCGTGACGATCAGGGTATCTCTTTCACGGAGTTCTCTTATAACCTGCTACAGGGGTACGATTTCGCTTGTCTGAATAAACTGCACGGCGTTGCCTTACAGATTGGCGGTTCTGACCAGTGGGGGAACATCACTTCCGGTATCGACCTGACCCGTCGCCTGCACCAGAATCAGGTATTTGGTTTGACCGTTCCGCTGATCACCAAAGCTGACGGCACGAAATTCGGTAAAACCGAAGGCGGCGCTGTCTGGCTGGATCCGAAGAAAACCAGTCCGTACAAATTCTACCAGTTCTGGATTAACACCGCAGATGCCGATGTTTATCGCTTCCTGAAATTCTTCACTTTTATGGACATTGAGGAGATCAATGCCCTGGAAGAAGAAGATAAAAACAGCGGTAAAGCGCCGCGCGCGCAGTATGTACTGGCCGAGCAGGTGACGCGCCTGGTTCATGGTGAAGAGGGGCTGGTCGCGGCGAAACGGATCACTGAATGCCTGTTCAGCGGTTCACTGAGCGCGCTGAGCGAAGCTGACTTTGAGCAGTTGGCCCAGGACGGCGTACCGATGGTTGAAATGGAAAAAGGCGCCGACCTGATGCAGGCGCTGGTAGACGCCGAACTCCAGCCGTCACGTGGTCAGGCGCGTAAGACTATCGCCTCCAACGCTGTCACTATCAATGGTGAAAAACAATCCGATCCTGAATACATCTTTAACGATGAGGACCGTCTGTTTGGCCGCTATACCTTATTACGTCGCGGCAAAAAGAACTATTGTCTGATTTGCTGGAAATAAGGCATTAAGTAACAGGGAGTGAGAAATCACTCCCTTATTTTTGATGTTCAGGTAAAAAAATGAAGAATATCCTCGCTATCCAGTCCCATGTTGTTTTCGGACATGCGGGCAACAGCGCCGCCGAATTTCCCATGCGCCGTCTTGGCGCGAATGTTTGGCCGCTGAATACCGTTCAGTTTTCTAACCACACGCAATATGGTAAATGGACCGGCTGTGTCATGCCGCCCAGCCATCTGACTGAGATTGTCCAGGGGATTGCGGACATTGGCCAGTTAGCGCACTGCGACGCCGTACTTAGCGGTTACCTGGGATCTGCCGAGCAGGGAGAACACATTCTCGGTATTGTGCGCCAGGTTAAAGCAGCAAATCCGCAGGCAAAATATTTCTGCGATCCCGTGATGGGGCATCCGGAAAAGGGTTGTATCGTGGCGCCTGGCGTCGCAGAGTTCCATGTGCGTTATGCGCTACCCGCCAGCGATATTATCGCGCCTAACCTGATTGAACTGGAAATTCTCAGCAAACATAGCGTGAATAATGTGAATGACGCCGTGCAGGCGGCGCGAGAACTGATTGCTCAGGGGCCAGAAATTGTACTGGTAAAACATCTCGCCCGCGCCGGTTACAGTTCAGAACGCTTTGAAATGCTGCTGGTGACAGCGCAGGAAGCCTGGCATATTAGCCGTCCGCTGGTGGATTTCGGCTCACGTCAGCCGGTTGGCGTTGGCGATGTCACCAGTGGTTTATTGCTGGTCAAACTTTTGCAGGGCGCGACGTTGCAGCAGGCGCTGGAGCACGTTACGGCGGCAGTCTATGAGATTATGATCGCCACCAAAACGATGCAGGAGTACGAACTGCAGGTCGTGGCGGCCCAGGACAGGATCGCTAACCCTGAACATTACTTCAGCGCAACGCGGCTGTAATTATTGCTGCTAAAAAGAGGCCGGATGGCGCTACAGCGAGCTATCCGGCAACATGACATTAATTCAGTCCTTCCGCTTTAAGCGCTGCCGCAACGGTCGGTCTTTTTGCGACACGCTGCATATAACTTTCAATATGCGTTAACCCGTCCATATTCAGTTTTACGCCATAGGCCCAACGCAATACGGTAAACAGATAAGCGTCTGCAATGGTAAAACGCTGGCCGCAAATCCACTGGTCGTCTGAAAGCGACTCATCCACATACTGAAATTTCTTTTCCAGACCGGCGCGAACGGCGGGTTTAAGTGTTTCCGGCGTGTCAGGGCGGAACAGCGGGGTAAAGCCTTTATGCAGTTCCGTTGCAATATAGTTGAGCCATTCCAGCGTATGATAGCGAGCAAGACTACTTACCGGCGCCAGAAGCTGGCGGTCGGGAACGCAGTCGGCGAGGTACTGCATAATGGCGACGCCTTCAGTCAACAGTGTGCCGTCATCCAGCAGCAGAGCCGGAACCTGTCCTTTAGGGTTGACTGCCAGGTAATCATCACCGTTTTCCAGGCGTTTTTTCGCGAGATCGACGCCATCAAGCGTAAAGTCTTTGCCAATTTCGCGCAGGATAATATGGGAAGCAAGAGAGCAGGCACCCGGTTTGCAGAACAGTTTCATCAGTAACTCCTTTTTGCTGAGGTTTAAAGTATGGTAGTGCGGGGACGAGCAAAAAAAAAGCCGCTAACGCACAGTTAGCGGCCTGAATGTTGTTTCCCGGAAAATTAAACTGTAGCGGCTTTAGAGCCTTTTTCAGCGGTATCATCGTCCTGGGTCATACGGTTCAGCTTAGGCGCTGTCAGCAGCATCAGGACGGCGATAACGGCGGTTGCTATGCCAATCTGCATAAATACGCGACCATAGACTTCCAGGGACATCAGTGGGTCAGTCACGTCGCTCGGCACAGCCATCAGGTTGGCGACATAACCGCCGATGATGTTAGCGCCTGCCGTTGTCAGGAACCAGCTACCCATGATGAAGCCCATCAGACGCTGCGGAACCAACTGTGCGACCATTGCCAGGCACAGACCAGAGATCATCAGCTCACCGATACTTTGCAGGCCGTAGCTTGCGATCAGCCAGTTTACGGATACGATGCCGGCATCGTTCGCAAATTTGGCGCCCAGCGGCAGAATCAGGAACGCGCCGGAACACAGCACCATACCAATGGCGAATTTCATCGGCATCGGCAGCGTATCGCCCATCCTGTTATAAATAGCGGCCAGAATCGGGCTGCCGATAATGATCCAGAATGGGTTCAGCGCCTGATACTGTTCCGGTTCGAACGCGATACCGAGAATAGAGTGCTCGACGTTACGAATGGCAAAGAAGTTCAGCGACGTCGGCATCTGGCTGTACAGTACGAAGAAGATAATCGCCTGCAGCATCAAAATAAAGGCGACGATCATTTTACGGCGAGCCGCGCCGTGCATGGAAAACGCTTCTTTACCGAAAATAATGACGATGCCAAGAGCGATTACGCCCAGCACCATACGCGCGATATCCTGGTTGTGCAGCAGCCAGGTGGCGACCGCAATCAGAACGACAATACCCACGATTGTCAGCAGCAGATTACGGAAGTTGATCGGTTCAAAGTCGGGTTTGGAACCGTAGCTTTTCACCCAGCGCTGGCAGAAAGCAAAGTTAACGACGGTTATCAGCATACCGACGACGCTAAGCGCAAACGCGGTGCTCCAGCCATAACGCGCCGCCAGCCACGGCGTCGCCAGCATAGAGAAGAAGGAGCCGATGTTGACGGACATATAATACATCGTAAATGCGCCGTCGAGACGCGGATCGTCCTTCGCGTAACAGGTAGACAGCAGGGAAGACGGGTTAGCTTTAAACAGACCGTTACCCACAGCGATAGCCGCCATGCCCATATAGACGATGCCAGCGTCATGACCAGACCATGCGACCAGCGCATAACCGATAGCCAGCACCACGGCACCCAGCATAATAACGCGTTTGGTGCCCAGAATTTTATCACCTAACCAACCGCCAATGGCGACCAGGCCGTACACCAGCGCACTGAAGGAAGAGAAAAGGGTGATGGAATCCGCTTCTGACATACCCAGTTGTTTTACCAGGTAGACGGCCATAATGCCTTGCAGGCCGTAATAACCAAAACGCTCCCATAACTCTATCGAGAAGATGAGATAGAACGCCTTCGGTTGTTTGAAAGCGTTCAAACTGACGCTTTCAGTTGGTTTTTTGTTTGCAGTAGACACTTTTACCTCTTTTTTACGCCCCGTATTAACAGGGATTGTCTGGCGCGTGATGAGTCAGACTCATCCGTCCGATTGTTATATTGGAGGGGAAACGGCAGGTAATGTTCACTATCTTTCCTCTCCAGACAAGAGCTTTGTAATAATCTGTTACATATAACTCTTCTGGTTGAATCGTCCGATGTCAGAAATGTTATCCAGCGTTAAATTTCTTCATTTGAAGAATGGCAGATTTTTACACTGCAAAAAGGCCATTAGTTTGGGTGAAAGGCGATATCTTCTGCTATTTAAGGTGAAAAGCAGTGATATAGGCCATTATCTGAAAAAATGGCAGAGTAATGTTTTGTAGTGAAAACGGGGCGTCAGTCTATCCGGTTGTAAATGTAACCTTAGGTGTCATTAAATTTTACATGAAGTTATCAAAGTGATCCTGATCACGGATAGATAGAAATTTTTGCGATTAAAAAAATGATTAACCTGACGTGGAGGGAAAACGAAAGCACATTACATCAGAAAAAGGACAGAGACTGGAATGATTGATGGCTAAAATAGATCCAGGCCGAAGGTGGGAGCGCGCTGGCGTGACGGACGCGCTCCGACCATATCAAATATCGACTTTTTCTTTGTATTCGCAAAGGTCTTCAATGAGGCAGGAGCCGCAGCGGGGTTTTCGGGCGATACAGGTATAGCGACCATGCAAAATTAACCAGTGATGGCAGTCCACTTTGAACTCATTCGGCACCACTTTCAGCAACTTCTCTTCTACCTGTTCGACATTTTTACCCGGCGCGAACTGTGTTCGGTTGCATACACGAAATATATGCGTATCAACGGCGATGGTCGGCCAGCCGAAGGCGGTATTTAGCACCACGTTAGCGGTTTTACGCCCCACGCCGGGAAGCGCTTCCAGCGCCGCCCGATCCTCCGGCACTTCGCCATTATGCTTGTCCATTAAAATACGGCAGGTCTTAATCACGTTTTCCGCTTTACTGTTAAATAAGCCGATGGTTTTGATATAGGATTTCACGCCTTCTACGCCCAGTTCCAGCATCGCGGCTGGCGTATTGGCGACCGGGTAAAGTTTGGCGGTCGCCTTGTTCACGCTGACGTCGGTTGCCTGCGCGGAAAGCAACACGGCAATCAGCAACTCAAACGGCGACGTGAAATTGAGTTCCGTTGTGGGGTGCGGATTGCTGTCGCGCAGGCGCGTCAGAATTTCCAGCCTTTTTGCTTTGTTCATCAGACTTTCCCTGTTTCACCGGCCGGAACAGCGGAAGGCGCGGTTTCGGCGCGGCGTTTCTTCATTTTTTCATCAATAAGATATTTTACCGCCAGCATGAGTCCCAGACCGATAAACGCGCCTGGCGGCAGCATCGCCAGCAGGAAAGGCGAGTCGGTGTGAAATATCTCGACCCGTAATACTTTTGCCCAGCCTCCCAGCAGGCTATCCGCGCCATCGAAAAGCGTACCATTCCCGAGGATCTCGCGCAGTGAGCCCAGCACGAACATCGCGCCTGTCGCGCCCATGCCGATGGAAAAACCGTCCAACGCGGAAAGCCACGGTCCTTTTTTCGCGGCAAACGCTTCGGCGCGACCAACAACTATGCAGTTCGTTACAATCAGCGGAATAAAAATCCCTAAAGACTGATACAGACCGAACGCATATGCATTGATCAGCATCTGTACTGCGCTGACCACCGAAGCAATGATCATAACGTAAATCGGGATACGGATTTCTGCCGGCGTCCAGCGACGTAGTGTGGACACCGTAAGGTTGGTCAGCGTTAATACCAGCGTTGTGGCGAGACCCAGCCCCAGAGCGTTGGTTGCCGTAGACGTCACTGCCAGTAAAGGGCACAGGCCAAGTAGCTGCACCAGAGCAGAGTTATTTTTCCATAACCCCTGAACAACAATGTCTTTTATTTCGCTCATGGCTATTCTCCACAGGCGGTTAAATGGGGGAGCTGAGCGGGCAGTGATTCGGCGTACAGCCCGGCGCGTTTAACCGCATTCACTACGGCGCGCGGCGTTATTGTCGCCCCGGTAAATTGATCAAAATCACCGCCATCTTTTTTCACCGCCCAGTGCGTATCATTTTCACCGCTGATGGTTTTACCGCTAAAGTGGGTAATCCAGTCAGACAAACGGCGCTCAATTTTATCACCTAACCCTGGCGTCTCATGATGTTCCGTCACGCGCGTCCCCAGGATAGTACCGTTGAAATCTGCGCCAACAATAAGCTGGATAGCGCCGGAATAGCCATCTGGCGCGGTGGCCTCAATGATGGCCGCTACGGGTTTATCATCCTTGCGAGCGATAAAAACACGGTGTGTGCCTTTGCCGAGGGCGGGCGCATCGACCAGATAACAGCTCTCTTGCAGATTATTATTGTAACGATCTGGCGGCAATACCTGATCGAACAGGGCATGTTGTTGTTGCAGCGCTTGTTCGTGGATGGTTGATTTTGTCATCTGATTAATCACCGCGGTCAATCCCGTAGAGCCTGCGGCAAAAAGCGCCAGCGTAATACCGTGTTTACGAATCGTTTTCAGCATGGTTTATCCTTTGCGATGTCCATAGACGCGGGGGCGCGTGTAGTAGTCGATCAGAGGAACCGTGATATTCGCCAACAGGACAGCAAAAGCAACGCCGTCCGGATAGCCGCCGAAGCTACGAATCAGCCACACTAATACCCCAGCCAGCGCGCCGAAAATTAAACGTCCACGGTTGGTCGTGGAGGCGGTAACCGGATCCGTCAAGATAAAAAATGCGCCCAGCATGGTGGCGCCTGACAGCAGATGAAGCTGCGGCGAGGCCAGCGTAGCGGGCGAGAAAAGCCAACCTAACGCGGCGCATAGCGCCAGCGTGAGCAGAAAACTGACCGGGATATGCCAGCGGATGGCTTTTTGCCACAGCAGGAATACGCCGCCGACAAGCCAGGCGAGGTTAACCCACTGCCAGCCCACGCCAGCCAGCGCACCGCTGTATATCGGGTACTGCATGATTTGCTCAACGGAGTGCCCGGCGCGCAAGGACGTTTTAAACGTATCCAGCGGCGTCGCCTGGCTGATACCGTCAATACCGGTACGTAGCAGCGTCATATCGCCGCCGCTGGCGGTATGCCCGCTAAAAATCATCCGTAACGTGTCCAGTATATCGGGCGTTGTTGCGGCTATTTCATAAGGCGGCAACCAGCTTGTCATTTGCACCGGAAAGGAAATTAATAGCACCACGTAGCCGATCATGGCCGGATTAAAGGGGTTTTGTCCCAGCCCGCCATATAACTGTTTAGCGATAATAATGGCGAATCCGGTTCCCAGCACGACTATCCACCAGGGCGCGAGCGGAGGGATGCTGACCGCCAGCAAAAGCCCCGTCAATAACGCGGAATAATCCTGCAGGTGACTGGCGACCGATTGTTTGCGCAGTCTAAGGACAATGGCTTCCGCGACGAGCGCCGTGATAGCAGCCAGAACGATCTGGAAAAGCGTTCCCCAACCAAAAAACCACGTCTGCGCGGCAATCCCCGGCAGAGCGGCGATTAATACCAGCAACATGATTCGCGATGTCTGGCGCTGGTTATGGGTATAAGGCGAGCTTGCGATTCTGAATACCATTTAATCCTCGTTAACAACCTGCTGCTGTGCTGCTTTTTTTGCCTGAACGCGAGCGATAGCCGCAGCAACCGCGGCTTTACGCGGGTCGGCCGGTTCGACAGGTTCGCTTACGGTCTGCTGCTCCTGCTTACGGGCTTTGGCACGGGCGATCGCCGCTTCCACCGCGGCTTTACGCGGATCGACCGGTTCGGCGGGTTCGCTTCCGGCCTGCTGCTCCTGTTTGCGGGCTTTGGCGCGGGCGATAGCCGCTTCCACCGCGGCTTTACGCGGGTCTACCGGTTCGGCAGGTTCGCTTCCGGCCTGCTGCTCCTGCTTACGGGCTTTGGCGCGGGCGATGGCCGCTTCCACCGCGGCTTTACGCGGATCGACCGGTTCGGCAGGTTCGCTTCCGGCCTGCTGCTCCTGCTTACGGGCTTTGGCGCGGGCGATAGCCGCTTCCACTGCGGCTTTACGCGGGTCGACCGGCTCGGCAGGTTCGCTTCCGGCCTGCTGCTCCTGCTTACGAGCTTTGGCGCGGGCGATAGCCGCTTCCACTGCGGCTTTACGCGGATCGTCGCCGGATATCGCGCTGTCAGCCATCGGATGAGCGGCTTGTTTAGCGCGCGCTTGCGCTTTACGCGCTTCACGGGCCGCGATGACGGCGCTATTGTCTGGCAGACTACCCGCCTGAATAACCACCGGTTGCGTGGCCTGCGCCTGTTTCTCTTTTACCCGCGCCAGCGCAGCGGCAATGGCATCCTGATCTTTTGCCGCTGGTTGTACCGCTGCGCTCTTGTGACGTGCAAGGCGGGCGGCTTTTTCGCGCTCCAGTCTTGCCTGACGAGCCTCAAAACGCGCTTTGGCTTCGGCGGCGCGTTTTTCTTCAAGCCTGATCGCATTAATCTCCGCTTTTTCCTGACGGAAATATTGGACGAGCGGAATATTACTCGGGCAGACCCAGGCGCAGGCGCCGCATTCTATACAATCAGCAATATGGTGAGCGGTAGCCTTGTCATGCTGCTGCCCTTTGCTGAACCAATAAAGCTGCTGCGGTAAAAGGTCGGCAGGGCAGGCGTCAGCGCAAGCGCTGCAACGAATACAGCTTTTCTCTTCCTGAGGCGCCCCCATTTCAGTCACGGATGGCGCCAGCAGGCAGTTGGTGATTTTTACGACCGGTACGTCAAGCCAGGGAAGGGTGAATCCCATCAACGGGCCGCCCATGATGACCATCTGGTCAGCAGAGGGGCAGAACCCGGCATCGTTAAGCAAATGACGAACGGGAGTGCCGAGCCGCGCCCAGACGTTACCCGGACGGCTTATCGCTTCACCCGTTAAGGTGACGACGCGTTCTGTGATCGGTTCGCCGTCAACCACGGCGCGTTTCACGGCATATGCCGTACCGACGTTTTGCATCAGCACGCCAATATCAGAGGAGCGCCCGCCGTGGGGAACCTGTTTTCCCGTCAGTATTTGGGTGAGCTGTTTTGCGCCGCCGGAAGGGTATTTGGTTGGGATCACACGTAACGAAATATCGTGGGCGTCAGCCAGTACGGCGCGCAGCATGGAAATAGCCTGCGGTTTGTTATCTTCAATGCCGATTAATACCTCACGCGGTTGCAGAATATGCGCCAGGATGCGAATACCTTCCACAATCTGCGCGGCGCAGTCCTGCATCAGACGATCGTCCGCCGTAATGTAAGGTTCGCACTCTGCGGCATTGATAATAAGCGTGGTGATTTTATCGCCGCCACCCTGCAATTTAACGCCGGTGGGAAACCCTGCGCCGCCAAGCCCGGCAACGCCATACTGATGAATGCGTTCAATGAGCGCTTCACGGCTGTGGGCGCGGTAATCAGACCAGCCCTCGCGTTCAATCCAGCGGTCCTCGCCGTCGGCATCAATGATGACGCTTAACTCCGCCAGCGCCGAAGGATGTGCCGTCGAGTGGGGGGCAATAGCGATAACCGTCCCGGAGGTGGGCGCGTGTACCGGCAGCATTCTCCCACGTCCACGGGTAAGCGCCTGGCCGCGTAGCACGCGATCGCCGACGCTAACGCACAGCTCGCCCTCAGCGCCAATGTGCTGTTTTAAAGGGATAACAAAGCGCGGCGCCAAAGGCACCTGGCGCAGCGGCGTGCCGTTTGACTGGGACTTCATTTCGGGCGGATGAATACCTCCGTCGAAATCCCAGATTTTATCTTTTCTGAAAGCGGAAAATAGTTTAAGCATGTTGTTCCACGGGAATGATGCGAACGGGAATGGTGTTCAAATCCCATTTCCAACTGTCGGGCGTCTCATTCACCGGACGTAATTCGATGCAGTGCGTCGGACACGGATCGACGCACAGATTACAGCCAGTACAGAGATCGCTCATGACCGTGTGCATGGCGCGCGTTGCGCCAACGATGGCGTCAACCGGGCAGGCCTGAATGCATTTTGTGCAGCCAATGCAGTTATTTTCATCAATAACTGCCAGCATACGTACTGGCGCGGCCTGCTGTTCTTCACCATCGCATGGTTGCGGCTCTACGTTTAGCAACTCTGCCATTTTCAGCATGACGGCTTCGCCGCCGGGCGCGCAACGATTGATTTTCTCGCCCTGGAGACCCACGGCTTCGGCGTAGGGGCGACAGCCGGGATAGCCGCACTGACCACACTGACTCTGCGGCAAAATCGCATCGATTTTTTCAACAACCGGATCATCTTCAACCGCGAATCGGCGGGAGGCATAACCCAGAATGGCGCCGAACACCAGACCCAGAAGGGTCAGGGCGCCAACGGCAATCCAGATAGTATTCATTACAACTTCACCAAACCACTAAAGCCCATAAAGGCTAAAGACATTAATCCTGCGGTAATCAATGCTATCGCGTTACCACGAAAAGGGGCGGGCACATCCGCCACGGCAAGGCGTTCGCGGATGGCGGCAAACAGAACCATCACTAATGAAAAGCCGACGGCGGCGGAAAATCCGTATAGCGCCGACTGAAGAAAGTGATGACCGAGATTAATATTCAGTAACGCTACGCCCAGAACCGCACAGTTAGTGGTAATCAGTGGTAAGAAGATGCCTAACAAGCGGTATAACGCCGGGCTGGTTTTCCGCACAACCATTTCGGTAAATTGCACGACCACAGCAATGACGAGGATAAAGGCCAGCGTCCGCAGATAAATCAGATCCAGCGGAATAAGTATCCAGGTGTCGATAAGCCAGGCGCATATCGACGCCAGCGTCATGACAAAGGTCGTCGCGAGGCCCATCCCCATGGCGGTTTCCAGTTTTTTGGATACGCCCATAAAGGGACAAAGGCCCAGGAATTTGACCAGTACAAAGTTATTGACCAGTACAGTTCCGACAAAGAGCAGCAGGTAATCAGTCATGTTTCGGCCTGAAATAAAAAAGCCGCCTATTATCTGTCAAACTACCACAGGCGACAACAGGTTAACTGTAGGGTTATTACGGATTAACAAACGTTGTTTTAACGCGCGCTGAACGTTTGAGATAAGGCACAATGAGCGCCGTCGCCAACAGTGGGAAGAGTAACTGACGCACGGCAAAGGCATCTGAGACGGGCGAAAAGGCAAATGCTTTAACCGCCAGTAACACCGACACCAGCAGCCAGATAATGTAATGCTTTGGCACGCAGCGTCTGCGCTTGAAGAATGCGATCGTCAACCACAAGGTATAGTACCACATGGCGATAGCGGTAATAAATGAAATGCCCCATAGCAGTAAATTACCGGTTTCCTGTCCGCTAAGCGTCTTGAACGTTTGCGGTGTGGCAAGCGCCATAACGTAGAGTAATAACGCCAGCGAGGCGCTCAACAACGCGACTAACAGCCAGGCTAACGGGCCAAGAAGCCAGCCTCCAATTCGTTGTGGCGGTGTTGTAGTCATATCTTCTCCGGGGTTACGCGCGTTAACGGTCATGCCGCTCATTTTGGGGCAAATATTATAAGGTTTTTGATGTTAAACGCTACTTTCTTTATTGCACATAGCGCCAGACGGATTGCGGAACCTGACCTACATCAAACAGGCGTCCTCCGGAAACCAGCTCGGCACGGCGGTGATCTGCAGCGCGATACATATTAACGATGTCCATGTCATCAGTAAGGGTATAGTTAAGGTGGTCGAACAGTTTTTCCAGACTTTCGAGCGAACTAATTTTGCGGAATTTTAATAGATAATCCTGAACAGTCATATAAAGTTGATCCATATTAAATATAATGCCAACGGAGTAGTCACTGATAAAAAAATAAACAAAATTGCACCAGTGAGAGGTCAGGGGTGCAGGTAAAAAGGGAATATTCTTACCGGTAAAGAGTCAGGCGCCACATGGCGCCTGGGGCGAAAGGTTAACGCGCTTTACTACAACAGGCAATAAACGTCAGACCAGATAGAACATATTTCGTTTTTTTTGCCGGTTTTTGACTTTTCTTTGCACGCCCCGGGGCGCTGCTTACCGTACCGCGCGAAAATGCCTTTACATTATCTGACGCTTACTTCTTCTGAACGGAAGCCGTGGGCTCAGGTGGTTGGTAATTGTCAATATGGTTGGCAATACCTAAAAGAATGACTGAGATAATGAGAACTATCCACCCAGTTAATTCAATAAGACGATTCATTATTGACGACATTTGCTTTGATTTATCCATAAACACAGAGAGTAAATGTTACTTTCCTGGCGAACGGTCGGCAAGAGGGAGGGGAACGATTTCAGCCTCTGTTCTGTAACAAGTTAATCATTTGATGCTACGTTGATGGTCAGGACGCTATTGCGGCTAGTCGCACGATGGTGTGGAATAGCGATATCTAAAACCGGAGGCAGTGAGATGAATGACAAAATCCGCGTTGGGTTAATCGGTTATGGCTACGCCAGTAAAACCTTTCATGCGCCCTTAATTATGGGAACGCCAGGGTTAGAGCTTGCGGCGGTATCCAGCAGCGATGAAACAAAAGTGAAAGCAGACTGGCCGGCGGTCTCCGTGGTCTCTGAGCCCCGACATTTATTTAACGATCCGCATATCGACCTGATCGTGATCCCGACGCCCAACGATACCCATTTCCCGCTGGCGAAAGCTGCGCTGGAAGCCGGTAAGCATGTGGTGGTTGATAAACCCTTTACCGTGACACTGTCACAGGCGCGAGAATTGGATGCGCTTGCGCGGAGCACTGGTCGGGTACTTTCCGTCTTCCACAACCGACGCTGGGACAGCGATTTTTTGACGCTGAAGGCCTTGCTGGCGGATGGCGTGCTCGGCGAGGTGTCCTTGTTTGAATCCCACTTTGATCGCTTCCGTCCCCAGGTGCGCGACCGCTGGCGCGAGCAAGGCGGGCCGGGAAGTGGTATCTGGTACGATCTGGCGCCGCACTTGTTGGATCAGGCCATTCAACTTTTTGGCCTGCCGGTCAGCATGACGGTGGATTTAGCGCAACTGCGTCCGGGCGCGCAATCTACAGATTATTTCCACGCGATTTTATCCTACCCCCAGCGCCGCGTGATTTTGCACGGTACGATGCTGGCCGCGGCGGAATCCGCGCGATACATCGTTCATGGTTCGCGCGGTAGCTATGTTAAATATGGCCTCGATCCCCAGGAAGAACGGTTAAAAAACGGCGAGCGTTTACCGCAGGAAGACTGGGGATACGACATGCGTGACGGCGTATTGACCCTGGTTGAGGGAGAGACGCGCAAAGAAGAGAACTGGCTTACGTTGCCGGGTAACTATCCGGCATATTATGCCGCCATCCGCGATGCGTTAAACGGTAACGGTGAAAATCCCGTGCCGGCAAGCCAGGCGATTCAAATTATGGAGTTGATTGAACTGGGCATGGAATCGGCAAAACATCGCGCGACGCTGTGTCTTGCCTGAGATGTCGCATTTCTCCGCCTGGGATAGCATTAAACCGCAGGCGGAGAAGAGCGTTAGTGTCAATAAAGCAATCTTACGCCGCGGCCACTTTTTCGCGTAGCGCACGTTTTTCGCTATCGCTCAGAAAGGCGATTTCCAGACCGTTAATCTGCGCCTGGCGAATCTGTTCGCGGCTCAATCCTGCCGCTGGCGCGGCGACGTGATATTCATGGATAATATCTACGCCCTGAACAGCCGGATCGTCCGTATTAAGACTGGCGAGAACGCCATGCTCAAGGAAGGTTTTGAGTGGATGATCCGCCAGCGATGCGACGGTACTGGTCTGAATATTCGAGGTCAGACAGGATTCAATACCGATACGCTGCTGTGCAAGAAAATCCATTAACGCGCGATCTTCGACAGCTTTTACGCCATGTCCGATACGCTCGGCCCCCAGTTCGCGAATCGCCTGCCAGATACTTTCCGGCCCTGCGGCTTCTCCAGCGTGAACGGTAATATGCCAGCCCGCATCGCGCGCCCGATTAAAGTGCGACAAAAACAGACTGCCGGGAAAGCCCAGCTCATCACCGGCTAAATCCAGCGCGGTGATTTTCTCTCTGTGCGCCAGCAGCGCATCAAGCTCCTGTAAACATGCCGCCTCGCCGAAGGTACGGCTCATAATGCCAATGAGTCATGCCTCGACGCCAAACGTGTTACAGCCGTCGCGTACACCGTCGATAACGGCTTCAACCACGCCTGCGATCGGTAACTGATGCGCCATCGCCATATAGCCGGGCGAAAAGCGAAGCTCGACGTAATGCAGGCCGTTACGTGCCGCATCTTCAATATTTTCAAAGGCCACACGGCGGCAGGCGTCAAGCGATGCCAGGACTTTTACCCCCCAATCGAGTTTAGTGAGAAAGCTTACTAAATCAGGTTCGGTTGAGGTGACCTGGACATGCGGAATCAGCGTTTCCAGCGTTTGGGCGAGAAGGGCGATGTTGAACTGCCGACCAAGATCCAGAATTGTTTGGGCGCGAATGTTGCCATCAAGGTGGCGGTGGATGTCAGTCAAAGGAAGCGTAATATCAATCATGGGCGCACTCAATTTTTAATAAAAGTGCGCACCATTATACTACAAATTGATAATGCTCTGGAAATTTTGCAAAAACGGAGTCATTACGTTGCAACTTCGCGAGAGCGCGGGAGAAATTTTGTATCATTCTCTGTAACGCGCCCCCGGTCAGCTCACGGGGGTTGTCTCTGTTATCGCCTCTCAGGATAAAGGGTCAACCCCCCGCTTGTAGACGGTATCAGCGAACGGCGCGGTGGCAAAATCCATATCCGAGATCGTAAAGGGGAGCAGATCGGCTTCGCCAAAACGATCGGCGACATAATCCCACTACGTACACCATGTCCCGCGTCGGTCAACTTCCTGTGAAAAATCGAACATATCCCTTCCTTATGCCTGAACGGTATTCATCAGGCCAACCATTTCATCTTTTACCGACTGAACCTGCGGGCCGATAATTACCTGCAAATTATGCTGATTGAGCTGTACGATGCCTGTCGCGTGATTGTCCTTCAATGCCTGGACATCGACAAACGACATATCTTTCACTGACAGGCGTAGGGGGGGATGCAGTTGTCCAGACTCACGATGTTTTCCGTGCCGCCTAATGCTCACGACGAGCACCATGTGCGGAGTCAAACGATAGCCGCTCGCCTGGTAACGCAAAAGTAGAGGCTGCGCGTCGTTCGGCGCAGACCGGGTGCAGCGTCGCGACACCCGGCAAGGCGATTATTGTTGAGGCAGCGCCGGAACGTCCGGAACGGAAAGCGCCGGCATCCCAAATAGGCCGACAAAGTCTTCCAACGGCATTTTTTGTCCGTTGAGCGTGATCTGGCCATTGGCGTACTGCAAACTGGAGGCGATAGTATTATCCTTCAGCGTTGTCAGTCGGAACATCTGGCCCATTGCGGACAGCCCCTGCACCTGCTGTTTTGCCAGTTTTTCCGCATCATCCTGCTGATAGCCTTCCAGTTTTGCTATCTGCGTCATAAACTCGACCGCCATGTCCATCGGAATTGCCAGTTTCGCATCCAGCGATTTCACGGAGCGGTCGACTTCCTGTGCCAGCGTTTGCGGTTGTGCCGTTGTGGTTGCCGGATCTTTGAGGAACAGCGACAGATTCAGCGTGGTTTCCCCTTTGGCGTTTTTCCAGCTAAGCGGCGCCAGGGTCAGAACCGGATCGCCTTTTAACAGCACGGGGAGAGCGCTAAAGAACGCTTCAGTGACTTTTTGCTGATAAAGCTCAGGATTCTGCGCCACGTCCGGCTGATTCAGCAGCGCCTGCGTTTGCGCATGATATTGCTGACTAAACTGGTGCCAGGCTTCGCCGTCGATTTGACCGACTTTCAGCGTTAATTTACCGCTGCCCAAATCCTGATTCTGCACTTTCAGGCTGTTAAGCGAGTAATCCAACTGGCTGTTAATGGTTTTTCCGTCGTTGACGAGATCGGACTTGCCGGCAATTTCCATCCTTTCCAGCACCGCCATCTCTTTACCCTCAATGGCGATGGACAGTTTATCCAGCGTTAACTTTTGGTCGCCTACACGCTCGCCAAAGCTTGCCAGCTTACTGGTACCGTCTGTTTTCAAATTATTAAAGGTGAGTTGTACCTTCTGATTATATTCGTTAACGGCATCGACCAGGCCGCTCTGCGCTTCGCCCGACAGCGAAACCACATTACCGTCTTTATCAGCGTTAAGCTGGAACTCGCCGCCGCTAAAGGCGACTTTTTCACCGGCATTCTCGTAGTTTAACGGCTTGAGAGAGATATCGGAGCGGGTATCGCCGCCATAACCAATGCGGGTATTGATGACAAAGGGCGTGTCGCCTTTCGCGATATCAAAGAGGGGTTTTGCCGCATCGTTATTCACCAGCGTGGTTTTTACCGACGCCATAGAAGGGATCAGATTGAGCGTTTTGAGCTGGGCGAGCGGGAAGGGGCCATGTGAAACGGACTCGTCCAGCACAATGCTTTGCCCGGGCTTCAACCAGGTAGTGTCTGCGCCGGCAACCGGTTTGACAACCAGTTGCAGATGGCTACTGAACACGCCGCGCTGGTAGTTTTGATAACTTAATTCGACACCGGCCTCCGGCGCAGTACGCTTGAGCTGTTCATTGGCCTGAGTCACCATTTCTGCAAGATGGTTCTCCAGCTTTTTCCCCGTATACCAGGCGCCGCCTGTCCAGACGATGCCAAGTGCAATCACTACACCTGCAGCTACCAGTGTTTTTTTCATATCAATTGTCCATAAAAATGAAACCAGGCGGATTAAACCGCCTGGAGGAGTTTTACGTCTGTTATAAGCTTAGCAAGAGTTGTTAAAAAATTCAGTACGTTGCTACAGCTTGTTATAAACACGCGCTAAACGGCCCGTGCCGCTGGCGTAAACCGGAGACTCATCCGCGCCGATAAAGGCCGATTCACCCGGCTTCAGTACCAGACGCTGTTCATCTTTACGTAACACCGCCTCACCCTCAACGCAGAACAGAATCGCGGCGCTGTGTTGGCCGATGCTCGTCTCCTGAAGCGCCAGGTCGTGCAGTGAAAAAGCAAAATCGTCAACCGGAATGGGGAAGTCCAGCTCCGAGCCGCTTTTCACCGGGGCAGTCAGCAACTCGCCGGCAGGTTTAGGTTCGAACTTCACGTTCGCGACCAGCTCAGGGATGTCGATATATTTGGGCGTAAGGCCAGCGCGCAGAACGTTATCGGAGTTCGCCATGACTTCCAGCGCAACGCCCTGCAGATAAGCATGAGGCGTTTCGGCAAACAGGAACATCGCCTCGCCGGGATTCAGTTTGACCACATTCAGCAACAAAGGAGAGAAAAGCCCGCTGTCGTCAGGATAATACTCTGAAATCACGCGGATCGTTTGCCACGGTTCGCCTTGCTGGCTGTTAAGCGCCGCTTTGAGTACGGCTAACGCGCGGGATTTTTCTTCGCCTTGCATATTCAACAGGCTGGCGAAAAGCTGGCTCAGACGTTCAGCATTCGGCGCCTGCAAAAAGTGGGCGATAGCGGAATGCGCGCCGGCGACAGGTTGCAGTAAAGAGACAATGTCAGAAAATTCGCGGAACGCGTTCATCGCCAGGAAAGGCGTCAGGGCAAAAACCAGCTCTGGTTTATGGTTAGGATCTTTATAGTTCCGCTCTGCGGCATCCATGGGGATACCCGCCGCATTTTCTTTCGCGAAACCGATTTCGGAATTGCGCTTATTCGGGTGCACCTGAATAGAGAGCGGCTGCGCGGCGCACAGTACTTTAAACAGAAACGGCAGTTCGCCGAAACGGTTGGCTACCGCTTCGCCCAGCATGGCGGTTTTATTCTTTTCGATGGCGTCACGCAGGGAGACGGTTTCGCCGTTGGCGGTGGTGATTCGCGAGCTGTTTTTGGGATGCGCGCCCATCCAGAGTTCAGCCATTGGCTGCTGCTGCGGATTGGCGATGCCATAAAGTTCCGTTAACGCAGTTTTACTTCCCCAGGCATAGTTTTGCACTGAGTTAATGAGTTTTTGCATTATCAAGCCCTGTTTCAATGTGGAGATCAATGGGAGGTATTAAACCAAGAAACCCGCATGAAGTAACCTCCGGGCGTAAAAAGTCGTACTTGTCTCAGTTTTTGTTAAAAAATTGTGTAGGATAGTGTAACTCGCTTTGAGTCGGGCAATGGAACACCTGCCCAGAGAATAACCATACCGAGCGGTAAGTGAGAGCACAATGTCAAACAAACCCTTCTTTTATCAAGACCCTTTTCCCCTCAAAAAGGACGATACCGAGTACTACTTGTTGACCAGCGAACATGTTTCCGTCGCCGAGTTCGAAGGACAAGAGATCCTGAAAGTCGCGCCGGAAGCGCTAACGTTGTTGGCGCGTCAGGCCTTCCACGATGCGTCTTTTATGCTACGTCCCGCGCATCAGCAGCAGGTGTCGGATATTCTGCGCGATCCGCAGGCCAGTGAAAACGACAAATATGTCGCGCTGCAATTCCTGCGAAACTCCGATATCGCGGCCAAGGGCGTGTTGCCCACCTGCCAGGATACCGGTACGGCCATTATTGTCGGCAAAAAAGGCCAACGCGTCTGGACTGGTGGAGGTGATGAAGCGGCGCTGGCTCGCGGCGTATATAACACCTATATCGAAGATAACCTGCGCTATTCGCAGAACGCGGCGCTGGATATGTACAAAGAGGTCAATACCGGTACTAACCTGCCGGCGCAGATCGATCTCTACAGCGTCGATGGCGATGAATATAAATTCCTCTGTATCGCTAAAGGCGGCGGTTCGGCGAATAAAACCTACCTCTATCAGGAGACAAAAGCGCTACTGACGCCGGGTAAGCTCAAAAATTATCTCGTCGATAAGATGCGTACGCTGGGCACCGCCGCCTGTCCGCCGTATCACATTGCGTTTGTCATTGGCGGTACCTCGGCGGAAGCGAACCTGAAGACCGTTAAGCTGGCCTCGGCAAAATACTATGATGCGCTACCGACCGAAGGCAATGAACACGGGCAGGCCTTCCGCGATATTGAGCTGGAAAAAGAATTGTTGCTTGAGGCGCAAAATCTTGGCTTAGGCGCGCAGTTCGGCGGCAAATATTTCGCTCACGATATTCGTGTCATCCGATTGCCGCGCCATGGGGCATCGTGTCCGGTAGGTATGGGCGTGTCCTGCTCCGCGGATCGAAACATTAAAGCGAAGATCAACCGGGAAGGGATCTGGATCGAGAAGCTGGAGCGCAATCCCGGTAAATATATTCCAGAGGCGCTGCGCCAGGCGGGAGAGGGCGAGGCGGTGCGCGTTGATCTTAACCGTCCCATGAGCGAGATACTGCAACAACTGTCGCAGTATCCGGTATCAACGCGCTTGTCGCTGAACGGCACGATTATTGTGGGCCGCGATATCGCGCACGCTAAACTGAAAGAACGGATGGACAGAGGCGAAGGTTTGCCGCAGTACATCAAAGATCATCCTATCTATTATGCGGGGCCGGCAAAAACGCCGGAAGGGTACGCCTCCGGGTCGCTTGGGCCGACTACCGCAGGACGGATGGACTCTTATGTTGATCAGCTCCAGTCGCAGGGCGGCAGTATGATCATGCTGGCGAAAGGCAACCGCAGCCAGCAGGTGACCGATGCCTGTAAGAAACATGGCGGCTTCTACCTGGGCAGTATCGGCGGCCCGGCAGCCGTTCTGGCGCAGGGCAGTATCAAGCGCCTGGAGTGTGTGGAATATCCTGAACTGGGTATGGAGGCTATCTGGAAAATTGAAGTGGAGGATTTTCCGGCCTTTATTCTGGTGGATGATAAAGGTAACGATTTCTTCCAGCAGATTCAGTCATCGCAGTGCGCGCGCTGCGTTAAGTAATGTCGCCGCCCTGCGGGGCGGTAACATGATTCGCTATTTTGCCGGAGAACGGCGCAAGCGCCTTATCCGGTCTACACCGTTGTGTTGTTATCGTTAATACTCATAAGACCGTAAACATGTGAGCAATGTCGACACATGATCTCATCAACTTGAGTAAGGAGCAGGTAATGGTAACGGTACGCCGCGAGAAAGATTCAATGGGCGTGATTGAAGTCCCGGCAGATAAACTGTGGGGGGCGCAAACGCAACGTTCGCTGGAGCATTTTCGGATTTCCACGGAGAAAATGCCCGTCTCGCTCATTCACGCTCTGGCGTTGACCAAGCGCGCCGCTGCGAAGGTCAACCAGGACTTAGGGTTGTTGGCGGCGGAAAAAGCCAGCGCGATTATCGAGGCAGCTGATGAAGTGCTGGCGGGAAAACATGCTGATGAGTTTCCGCTGGCGATTTGGCAGACCGGGTCCGGTACGCAAAGCAACATGAATATGAATGAAGTGTTAGCGAACCGCGCCAGTGAAATTTTGGGCGGCGTTCGCGGTATGGAACGCAAAGTGCATCCCAATGATGACGTCAATAAGAGTCAAAGCTCAAACGATGTGTTCCCAACCGCCATGCACGTGGCGGCGTTACTGGCGTTACGCGAACACCTTATCCCGCAATTATCCGCATTAACGGATACGCTTCGCGATAAATCCCACGCTTTCGCCGATATTGTCAAAATTGGGCGTACTCACCTGCAGGACGCGACGCCGCTCACCTTAGGCCAGGAGATTTCCGGTTGGGTAGCCATGTTGGAACATAACCTCAGGCACATTGAGCACAGTTTACCGCACATCGCGGAACTGGCGCTTGGCGGAACCGCAGTGGGGACAGGGCTTAATACCCACCCGGAATATGCCCGGCGCGTGGCCGAGGAACTGGCGACGATTACCGCAGCGCCGTTTGTTACCGCCCCGAATAAATTCGAAGCGCTGGCGACCTGTGACGCGTTGGTACAGGCGCATGGCGCATTAAAAGGACTGGCGGCCTCGCTGATGAAAATCGCCAATGATGTTCGCTGGCTGGCGTCCGGCCCGCGCTGCGGCATTGGCGAGATTGCTATCCCGGAGAATGAGCCAGGCAGTTCCATTATGCCTGGTAAAGTGAACCCGACCCAGTGTGAAGCGGTAACGATGCTATGTTGCCAGGTGATGGGTAACGATGTGGCCATCAATATGGGGGGCGCATCGGGCAACTTTGAGCTCAACGTCTATCGTCCGATGGTTATTCATAATTTTCTGCAAACGGTGCGCCTGCTGGCCGATGGCATGGCGAGTTTCAATCAACACTGTGCGTCAGGAATCGAGCCAAACCGCGAGCGTATTACGCAGTTGCTGAATGAGTCGCTGATGCTGGTCACTGCGCTCAATACGCACATCGGTTACGATAAAGCGGCGGAGATTGCGAAGAAGGCGCATAAAGAAGGGCTGACGCTCAAAGCCTCAGCCGTGGCATTAGGATACCTTAGCGACGAGGAGTTCGACGCCTGGGTACGTCCGGAGTTGATGGTTGGCAGTATGACGCCGGGACGTTAATCCGCCACATACAGGTGCAGTCGCGGAATAATCAGTCGCAGCGGCTGCGCCTGTGGTTTAAAACGGTGCTGAATATTATCGGCGTCATAGTTTTCCAGCCCGCCAATATCCGGCACGCCTGCGCCGTTGTCCGTGTTGATTAATGCGATAATCGGCGTGGGGCAGGCGTGTTGCACCTGTTTCTGCTGGCCTTTATACCAGATGCGGGCGATCGGCTGTACTTTAACCGGACGCTTAATCTTGAGTCGGGCCTGCTGCGGTAAGGCAGCGATATCCTGATATTCCCGTTCCAGCTTGAATTGCCATTGTTCGCGCGTCCACGGCGGGACGCTGCGCGGCGACGCGAGGCTTTTTTTCAACTGGCTCAGAACCTCATCCCGGCTTAAATTTTTAATAATATGTTTATTTGCCCAGCCGAAACGTATGGTGGCGGGGTTATTGATAAGCGTCAGCGTGCGGTAAGCGTTCAGCGTAATTAAGCCGGGTAGATGCCGATGCACCCACTCAAAACGTGCCGCTGAGGGAAGACCGGACTCTACCGTAACCATCTGCTCGAAGGTGGTTTTCAACTGGTTAATGCGCTGTATCTGATTTTCCAGATCTAACTGTGTCGCATTATCCACTTGATAGCATAAGACGCCAGGCAGGCGGACGGCGGCTTTACTGCTGCGGTTTTCGGACTGCTGTTGAATAAACAAATGGCGATAGTGACGTAGCGCCAGCGCTTCGGCCTCTTTCCCCAGATGTTGCGTTACCTCGATAGTATCCAGCGGCGCATGTTCCGCCTCTTTGGTCACCTGCGGCAGTGAAAAGATACGGGCGATAAGTAGCGAATGCTGCTGTAGATTATCCGTCAGCGCCGCCAGGTGTTGTTCTATCTGGCGAAAAGTGCCATTCAGGCGTTCAACGAGATCGTAGCGGGACATGGTATCACTCACTTTAGTTACAACATACTATCTGTATAGCACAGTTCCCGCCGCTCAACCAGCGTGCAAAATACGTCAGGCAGCGGCCATGTCGGGCATCGCGTGCCAGACCGGCCAGTGAAAGCTAAATTTTGCGCCGCCCAGTTCGCTCTCGTCACAGGCGACGCTACCGCCCATCGCCAGGGCGATAGAGTGTACGATGGCGAGTCCAAGCCCGCAGCCGCCTGTCGCCCGGTCTCTACTGGGGTCGAGTCTGACAAAAGGTTCAAATACGCGCTCTCGCGCATCCGCTTCAATGCCGGGGCCATCATCTTCGACTATCAGCGTTGCCTGACTGCCGTCGAGTAACAGACTGACCTGAACGGTGGTATGACTGTAGCGCAACGCATTATTCAGCAGGTTATCCAGCACTCGCGACATTAACCGCATATCAAGCGCGCCATAATCGCCGATTACACATGTGACAAGGTTTACGGCGCGTTCCGGGGTCACGCTCTGCACATCCTGCAAATGCGCGAGCAACCAGGCGGGGAGGTCGGGTTCGGTCAACATCAGTTCATTTTGTGGTCGGTCAAGGCGCGCATAGGTGAGCAGTTCTTCAATCAGCGCTTCCAGTTGACCAATATCGCGATTGAGCGCCTGTGATTCCGGCGGTGTCAGATTTTCACTCATTTCAAGCCGATAGCGTAAACGTACCAGCGGCGTGCGAAGCTCATGGGCGATACCGTCAATCAGCTGTTTTTTACTGGCGATCAGGGCATTAATGTTATCCGCCATCTGGTTGAACGCGACGCCCAGACGTTCGAAACTGGAGCCATTATCGAAGTGCAGGCGTTCAGTCAAATGACCCTCGCCAAAGCGCTGCGCGGCGGATTCGAGCCTGAGCATTTCTTGCCAGTGCGGGCGCATCCAGATAAACACAGGAAAGGCGAGAGAAAAGGCAATGAGCGCCATTAAGGCGATATCCAGCAGTCGCATTTGATGCAGGAAATAGAGATAGGGAACCGGGCCAACCGCCAGGACGTAATGGCTGCGCGGGATACGCTGAATAAAGGTGTATTGATCGTCAAGCGCGACAATATCGCCTTCACGCAGTCGCTGCGTGGTGGTGGCATCAAGCTTATAGTGATTTAACGGTTCAACGCGTAAATCGAAAGAGAGGTTCAGGTCCATCTCTTTTAACGTTTTCCCCCATTCACGCGGCGGGATTTCCCGCAGTTCGCTGCGCATCAGATAGAGCGAACTTTTCATCAGATCGTCGAGCGATTGCCTGCCCGCGCGTTCGGCGGTGAATTTGTACACCAGTCCGACCAATAAGGTCATGACCAGAAAACAGACGAACAGCAAAAGGTAAAACTGCACAAACAGCTTTTTCATCAACGCCCACCGGATCTCAATACATTAGCTCTATCGCGCGCTGACGGAAAAGATTTCCCGTCAGCGCCGCTGGTGGGTTATAAAAGCAGGCTTTGCGTCAACTGACAACCTCATTGTCCGGCGTTAAGGTCCGGACTTTCGTGAACAATGCGTCCATCGACAAGTGTCAAAACAGCGCGAATGGTATCAATTCTGTCTTCGGGCATCGTCATAAATGGTTGATTGAGTACCGCCAGATCGGCCTGTTTTCCGACGCTAAGCTGGCCCCGGTGTTGTTCGGCAAAGGCGAGCCAGGCGGCATGACGTGTATATAACGCTAGCGCTTCCAGACGCGTGAGTCGCTCGCTGGCGGGTTTACGCACGGAACCGCCTGACGCTATACCGGTGATATGATATTCGATAGCGTGCCAGACACCAGCAATGCCAATACGCGTCGAATCGGTACCGCCAGCTACGACAAGCCCTTTATCCAGCGCCAGTCGAACCGGCGGCGAATTGTCCGTCGCACCGGGTGGGTTGGCGTCACGGATGGCAAGCCCCTCAAAGTAAGGCCCCATTTGCACAGTGTATGCCAGACCCAGCTTACGCATTCGCTCAAGCGTCTGTGGTGAACCGGTATTCAGATGCGCAATAGACCAGCGGAGAGGGCGCAGATCGTACTGCTGCGCTACCTGCTCAAAAATCGTCAATATCGCGTCGGCGCTGTCATCGGTATAGGCGTGGATCTCAAGCGGTATTCCCCGTTTTGCCGCAAATGTCGCGACCTGGCGAAGCGCGGTTTTGTCTTGCTCTGAGGAAGAAAACCCTGGGGCCATCCGCACGCCGTCATTCATACCGGCCACCAGGCTTTCCCCCAGGCCAAGAAAAGCCAGTTGCCCGTCATCGGCACGCGCCGGGCGAAAGGCCATCAGGTTGCTGAACCACTGCGCTTCATGACCTTTCGCTTCTGGCTGTACCGGAATGCGACACCCCACGCGCAGCGGTAAATCCCCCTGGTTTCGCATTGCAAATAAAGGCTCATAAGCGGCGGCAGGCCCGGCAGAGGGGTCAATGATGCCGGTCACGCCGCGAGCGTTCATATCAGCGAAAAATTGCCGCAGACCGCCCTCGCGATCGGCGTTACGACTTATGCTGGCAAAAAGCTGATTGAACGCGGCGATGTCACCAAATAATTTCCCCGTGGCGCTACCTTTTGCGTCGCGCTCTACGCGGATTCCCGCTAAATCAGGAGGAGGGGTGTTGTTAAGGCCAAGTACGTCTATACCGCGCTGATTCACTAACGCATAGTCGTAAAGATACTGAATATAAGCCGGATGATCGGGAAGGGCGTGGCTCAGTTCGGCTACCGTCGGCGCCCGGTTTTCTGCAAATTGCGCCGGTATCCACGATCCCACTACGGCTACCCATTGATCGTGGGGACGACGGTTAGCGTCGGCGCGTAATTTATCCAGCGCGTCTTTAAGCGAAGGGCTGTCGTACCAGTAGGTTTCGAATGTCCAGGTTTGTCCGCCGCGAATGGCATGAATGTGGGTATCGGTCAGGCCGGGTATCACGGTTTTACCCTGTAAATCGATGGTACGGGTATGGTCGCCGCGCCAGTCATTTGTCGCCGTATCATCGCCAATCGCCACAATCCGCGAGCCGGAAATCGCCAGCGCGCTGGCCTGCGGCTGGGCATCATTCAGAGTGATGATATTACCGTTATGCAAAATAATATCCGCTGCCGGGCGGGCGGCGGTGGCTGCGCCTGTGGCCGTGAGCAGAAAGAGAAGCGCGGTTCTGGAAATCAGAGACGGGACGAGACTAATCATTAGCATGTTCCTTTATGTCGGGCGATAAGCAAACGATAGAGAGCGAACAAGAATTGTTCAATCTGTGCCCAGGGAACAGTGCGTTCTGTTTTTAGAACGGTGGTAATAAAAAAAGAAAAGCCCGCCGAAACGGCGGGCTTGAGAAGAATTAATGAATAATTAGAACTGGTAAACCATACCCAGCGCGACGATATCATCAGTGCTGATACCGGCATCTTTATAGAACGGGTCGTCATCATCCAGCAGGTTGATTTTATAATCAACATAGGTGGAGAAGTTTTTGTTGAAATAGTAGGTAGCACCTACATCAGCATATTTAACCAGGTCTTTATCATCACCATTAACGTTGTTATAGGTCAGATCTTTACCTTTAGACATCAGGAAAGAAACCGCCGGGCGCAGACCGAAGTCAAATTGATATTGGGCTGTAACTTCGAAGTTTTGCGTTTTGTTTGCTACGCCGCCAGCATAATCCTTGTCCGTTTTACCATAAGGCGTCATATTACGGGTTTCAGAATACATAGTCGCTAAATAGATGTTGTTGGCATCATATTTCAAGCCAGCTGTCCATGCATCCGCTTTGTCGCCGCCAGCAATGGTACCGCCTGCATTGACTTGCTCATTAGTACGATCGGAAGTGGTATACGCAGCGCCTGCGCTGAAGCCCATGCCAATATCATAGGTAGTAGAAATACCGAAGCCATCACCGTTATCGTAACGAATATCGTCGCCATCATTACGGTTATTGGTACCGATATTTACATCGTCAGCGCTTTGGCTTTCATTTTTACCCTGATATTGCAACGCGAAGTTCAGACCGTCTACCAGACCGAAGAAATCAGTGTTACGGTAGGTGGCCACACCGTTAGCACGACCGGTCATGTAGTTGTCAGCGTAAGTATAGGAGTCGCCGCCGAACTCAGGCAGCATATCGGTCCAGCCTTCTACGTCGTACAGGACGCCGTAGTTACGACCATAGTCGAATGAGCCGTAGTCGCCGAATTTCAGACCGGCGAATGCCAGACGAGTCCAGGAGTTCGCGCCTTCGCCTTCGGTAGTGTTAGCCTGAACGTTATATTCCCACTGGCCGTAACCGGTCAGTTGGTCATTAATCTGTGTTTCGCCTTTAAAGCCGAAACGCATATAAGTCTGGTCGCCATCTTTAGAAGAGTCATCAGAGAAATAGTGCAGGCCGTCTACTTTCCCGTAAAGGTCCAGTTTGTTGCCGTCTTTGTTATAAATTTCAGCGGCGTGTGCCGCGCCAGCAGCCAGCAGAGCCGGGATGACAAGTGCCAATACTTTTCTTTTCATTTTTTTATCCTTAAAAACTTAACTTATTTGTAAAAGATTGAACTTCTACAGATTCGTTGAATCAAAGGCATCCTAATCTGAATAATATTATTTCAGCAAATACTAACTTTTCTTATATGTTATTAATTAATACAAAAGTTACTATCGGAAATGTATATATTTATCGTGAATATATTTATTATTATATATTCATGATCATGATTTGTTTGATTTCACAATTTGCGAAAAAAGACGGCAATATAGCGCCGGGAAGACATTCTGTTATCAATTTTGTGAACTGGCTTCGAGTTTTTTTAATTTAATTTTTTTGGCGAAAAAGACGTAATGATGAACCGCAAAGCAGATAAAACGGTAATAAAGGGGCTGTTCCGACTAATAAAAATAGCATCCATGTATGCAATGTTTGTTTTTTGAACAGTGGCGGTGATGAGCATCGCCATTATGACTTGATAAAGGCAGGTAAAATCTGTCGGCTCACTTATCCCGTCGTTTCGTCCCAGGCATGAGGGGCAAAAAGATAGCCTTTATTGCGAATGGTCTTTATACGATAGGGCTCAGCAGCGCTATCCAGCAGTTTCTTACGCAGGCGGGAAATCGCTACATCCACGCTGCGATCCAGACCATCATAATTAACGCCGCGCAGCGTTTTTAGCAACGCGTCGCGATCCATAATTTGTCCGGCGTGTGTCGCCAGTTCCCAGAGCAATTCAAAATCGGCGGTGGAGAGCGATATGAAATCGCCGTTGAGCTGGACCGCCCGGTTAAGGGGATCGATGGTTAACGCGCCAAAACGCAGCGCTTTATGCGGCGTAAGCGCGCTCTCCTGAAGACTTTTTGCCTGTTGCGTTTGTTCGCTTTGCCGCAGGTGTAAGCGCAGACGCGCCAGCAAAACGGCCGGAGGCGTGGTTTTGAGGATGTAGTCGCAGGCGCCCATCTCCAGCGCCAGAATATGATTCATATCACTGTCCAGCGAGGTGAGCAGGACAATCGGGCCTTGCCAGCGGTGGCGTAAATCGCGGCATATCGTCATGCCATCTTTACCTGGAAGCATAATATCCAGTAAAACCAGATCGGGCTGAGTGGTGAGGATAAGATCCTCCGCCCGGTCACCACGCGGCTCAACAATGACATCAATATCATGTTTCGCCAGATAAGCGGCAATGAGAGAACCCACTTCAGCGTCGTCTTCAACAAATACAATGCGGTTCATATTATAAATGGAGAATAGAAAACGCCAACATACACCGCCTCTGTTTTCCCTTCCATAAATCTTTTCTAAACGAGAGCGGTTCCGTTATGCTACACGCTGTTGTTATTAGCATGTTAAGGCAAGGAATGGGACTCGTGATTAAAGCTGCCCTGGGGGCGCTGGTCGTCGTATTGATTGGTCTGCTGTCAAAAACAAAAAATTATTATATCGCCGGATTAATTCCTCTGTTTCCAACGTTTGCGCTTATCGCGCACTATATCGTGGCCAGCGAGCGGGGCATCGACGCGATGCGTACCACCATCGTCTTTAGCATGTGGTCGATCATTCCTTATTTCATTTATCTTGCAACGCTATGGTATTTCAGCGGCGTGATGCGTCTGCCCGTCGCGCTTGGCGGTGCGGTGGTCTGCTGGGGGCTAAGCGCGTGGCTGCTGATTTTTTGCTGGATTAAATGGCATTAATATTGGCAAAGACCGTGGTTTCCCCATCGTAATACAGACGGATATTACGATGGGGAGGTGGTTAACCCACCAGCATCCACGTAGCCGGAACCGCCGCGACCAGCAATAAACCAATCAGCACGACTTCCTGACGATTTAATACATTGTCATGCTTGTGCGTCCGACGCGCATACAGGAAAACCAGTAATCCAGGCGCGTACAGTACGACGGACAGCAGCAGGTGCATAGGGCCCGACGCATATAATAACCATAAGCCATAAATACAGGCTCCGATACCGACCGCCCGATGGAGGGGACGTGCTGCAATCTTCAGCAGAAATGCGCCGACCAGAAAGTAGGGCACCAGAATCATTTCTGACGCAATCGTCAATAGCGTGTTGTAGTCCGAACAGGTCAGCCAGATCAGCACCAGACAGATTTGCACACAGATATTGGTGAGCCATAACGACGCAGAAGGCGCACCTTGCGCATTTTGTCGCGCGAAGATGCCCGGGAAGGATTTATAGGCTGCCGCCAGAAACGGCACCTCCGCCGCCATGATAGTCCAGCTTAGATAAGCCCCGCAGACAGACACAATCAGTCCCGCTGCAATAATAATTTCTCCCCACGGCCCCATCATTTTCACCATCAGACCGGCCATCGACGGGTTGCGCATCTCCGCCAGTTCCGGACGCGCAAGAACGCCAAGAGAAAGCAGCGTGACCAGGAGATATATTCCCAGCGCTGCGAGTACTGCCAGTAGCGTGGCGCGGCCTACATCGCGTTTATTTTTCGCTCGGGCCGAGACGACGACGGCGCCTTCAACGCCAATAAACACCCACAGCGTAATAAGCATGGTGTTCTTGACCTGTTCCCATACGGGAATACCGAGTTCAACACCGGTGAAGTCCAGTGTGAAGGTATCCAGTTTGAACATCATGATAGCCAGCACAATAAACGCGCAGAGCGGCAACAGTTTCGCCAGAGTCGCAACCAGATTGATGCTGGCTGCCGTTTGTACGCCGCGCAGGATGAGGAAATGGACAATCCAGAGCAGGACTGAAGCGCCGACAATAGCCTGCCAGGTATTACCGTCGCCAAACAGACGCAGGGCAGGCGTATCGGTAAAGAAACTCAGCGCTGAAAAGACGATAACCAAATAGGATACGTTGGCGATGACCGCGCACAGCCAATAGCCCCAGGCAGAACAAAAGCCAATCAGTTCGCCGAAGCCTTCGCGGGCGTAAGTAAAGATACCGCCGTCAAGCTCGGAGCGAATGCGCGTAAGGATTAACATCGCGAATGCCAGTAAGAGTATCCCCACGCCGGTAATGGCCCAGCCAATTAACAACGCAGCCGGACTGGCAACGGCGGCCATATTCTGGGGCAGACTGAAAACACCTGCGCCAAGCATTGAGCTTAAAACCAGCGCGGTCAGCGCGCTCAGTCCCAGTTTTTTTTCCATTGGTATCCAGCTATAAAAATGAAATTGGAAGAATAATTATTATGGCAAAACGCATAAAAATGGTGAAAGCCACTAAGGCGCGGGATTTTACGGAGAGAAAGGACCGCATGCAACGGCCTGGATAAGATTTATCGCCAAAAAAGCGAAAAGTGAGATTCATCGCGATATTTGACGGAACTGGCATCCCGCGAGAAAGTGCCGGATGGCGGCTTATCAGGCCTGCCGTTGAACGATCGTGTAGGCCTGATAAAGCAGGTATGCCGCCATCCGGCGAGAAAGCCTGATGGCGACGCGCGCCTTATTTATAGAGGTCGGCGCTGATAGTGATGTTATTGCCGCGCTCCTGCCACTGACGCGTAATATGATAATACTTCGCGCCTTTCTTCGCCGCGCGTTTGGCGACCTGGTGGGAGATTTCTGTCATATTGCCGTAGTTGCCGGTGAACTTAACGCTGTCGAAAGGCACCATCATCGCAGCCGTCGCTTTATTCAGTTCCTCAACTTTTGTGCCATCCGGAAGTGTGACAGTGTAACGCCCGCCTTTGGTGGATTGTGTTTCGAAGAAACGGCCTACTTCGGCGCTCGGCGAGGCTGACGTGGCAACGCCTGGAATTTCGACTTTCTTCGCAGCTTCGCCGCCCTGAGCCAGCGCGGCGCGGCCAGCTTCAGAGTCTGCCGGAATAGCGTCCGGGCTCTGGACGATGCGTTTTTTCGCATCTTGTTTATAGATAAATGCAGTGATGCGTTGGTTTCCGCCCTGATTCGCATCTATCTGACGAACAATATAGAAAGCGTATGCGCCTTTTTGTTTCGCCGCTTTCGTAATGGCATCGTTAACTTCCGGCTGGCTACGGTAGAAGCCCTGAACGGTGACGGTGTCATACGGTTCTAATTGTACGGCCTGGTCTTTCGGTAATTCCACGATGCCATTAATGACACGATTTTTGGGCGCGTCGGCTTTCGGCGCGTCGGCTTTATACACGTCCGCCACAACACGCCAGTTACCACTGTTGCCGAACTCCGAGGTGTCGACAACATAGAAGGAGGCTGCGCCTTCTTTATCTGCGCGGCGGGACACGGCGGAGACCGCATCGCCAATAGCATTAAAACGACCGGTAATAACGATGCGGTCATAAGGTTTTAGTGCAGCCGCTTGCTCCGGCGTCAGTTCTGTTGCTGCATGGACAGAAAAAGCAGCCGCAGAAAGCAGAGCCGACGCCAGGAGAGTGTTCTTAAGCTTCATAAAAATAATCCTTCGCCTTGCGCAAACCAGGTACTGGTATTGTTATTGACTAGAAACGTGGCTGATTATTGCATTTAAACCATATGGATGTCTGCGGGATTTTTCACGCATCGTGTCATGTATCCTATCTTTGATGATAACATTTACCGATATGTCGAAAAAAACGGCGTCCGGGCGGCTAAGCTAATGAAGCACATAAATTTAATAAGTTAATTTAATGTTAATTTCTTGATCCCGGCAGAGGTTTAATGATGTTTTGCTGTCAAATTTGAGCGAATTATCAGCCCTCGCAGGCCATTTTCAAGGCATTATGGCTGCTTAGCGGCTGAATCGTTCATGTTTTGCAAATTTGATAAAAAATTCTGTTTTTTGGCGCTAGATCACAGGCGTTATTTTCAGTAGGTTATAGAGAGTTTGTAACGGTTTTATTCTGCTGGGGTAACATTTACCTCAAACGCGGGCAGGCATACGCTTCTCGCGCTTACTGACAAACCATCATCAAAAATACCGATGGAAGGGAACATTTATGCGAATTGGCATACCAAAAGAGCGGTTACCCAATGAAACCCGTGTCGCTGCGACGCCGAAAACGGTAGAGCAGCTACTGAAGCTGGGGTTTAGCGTCGCTATCGAAAGCGGGGCGGGTCAACTGGCAAGTTTTGACGACAAAGCGTTTGCGCAGGCTGGCGCGGATATTGTAGACGGCAATGCTATCTGGCAGTCGGAAATTATTCTCAAGGTTAATGCGCCTGAAGAAGATGAAATCGCTTTACTGAACCCCGGGACTACGCTGGTCAGTTTTATATGGCCTGCGCAAAATCCTGGGTTAATGGAGAAACTTGCCGAACGTAAGGTCACGGTGATGGCGATGGACTCCGTGCCGCGTATTTCCCGCGCGCAGTCGCTCGACGCGTTAAGCTCAATGGCGAATATCGCGGGTTATCGCGCCATTGTAGAGGCCGCGCATGAATTTGGGCGCTTCTTTACCGGCCAAATCACCGCCGCCGGGAAAGTGCCGCCGGCGAAGGTGATGGTGATTGGCGCGGGCGTTGCCGGTCTTGCGGCTATCGGCGCGGCAAACAGCCTGGGGGCGATTGTCCGCGCGTTTGACACTCGTCCTGAAGTCAAAGAGCAGGTCCAGAGTATGGGGGCTGAGTTCCTCGAACTGGATTTTAAAGAGGAAGCCGGTAGCGGCGATGGTTACGCCAAAGTGATGTCCGAGGCGTTTATCAAAGCGGAAATGGCGCTCTTTGCCGCCCAAGCCAAAGAAGTCGATATCATTGTTACCACCGCGTTGATTCCGGGCAAACCAGCGCCGAAGCTGATTACCCGCGATATGGTCGATTCTATGAAGGCTGGCAGCGTGATTGTCGACCTGGCCGCGCAGAATGGCGGTAACTGCGAATATACCGTCGCCAATCAGGTTGTGACGACGGACAATGGCGTAAAAGTGATTGGCTACACCGATCTACCGGGGCGTTTGCCGACGCAGTCATCCCAGCTTTATGGCACCAACCTGGTTAACCTGCTGAAGCTGCTGTGCAAAGAGAAAGACGGCAATATTGACGTGGATTTTGACGATGTCGTGATCCGTGGCGTGACGGTGATTCGCGACGGCGACATTACCTGGCCTGCGCCGCCAATCCAGGTTTCCGCGCAGCCACAGGCCGCGCCTAAAGCAGCACCTGCGCCAAAAGAGCCGGAAAAGCCCGCTTCACCCTGGCGGAAGTATGCGTTAATGGCGCTGGCGATCATTCTTTTTGGCTGGCTGGCCGATGTCGCGCCAAAAGAGTTCCTCGGCCATTTTACCGTGTTTGCGCTCGCCTGCGTGGTTGGTTATTACGTGGTGTGGAACGTGTCTCATGCGCTTCATACGCCATTAATGTCGGTGACCAACGCAATTTCAGGGATTATTGTTGTCGGGGCATTATTGCAAATTGGTCAGGGCGGCTGGGTCAGCTTCCTGAGCTTTATCGCGGTGCTTATCGCCAGCATTAATATTTTCGGTGGCTTCACCGTGACTCAGCGTATGCTGAAAATGTTCCGGAAAAACTAAGGGGTAACACATGTCTGGAGGATTAGTTACAGCTGCATACATTGTTGCCGCGATCCTGTTTATTTTCAGTCTTGCCGGGCTTTCAAAGCATGAAACGTCCCGCCAGGGGAATAACTTCGGTATTGCCGGGATGGCGATCGCGTTGCTGGCGACCATTTTCGGGCCGGATACCGGCAACGTGGCATGGATTCTGGTTGCCATGATTATTGGCGGCGCGATTGGCATCCGCATGGCGAAAAAAGTTGAGATGACCGAGATGCCGGAGCTGGTCGCGATTCTGCACAGTTTCGTGGGCCTGGCGGCGGTACTGGTTGGCTTTAACAGCTATCTGTACCATGACGCCAGTCTGGCGCCGGTGCTGGTGAATATTCATCTGACCGAAGTCTTCCTCGGTATCTTTATTGGCGCAGTCACTTTCACTGGATCGATCGTAGCGTTTGGTAAACTGCGCGGCAAAATCTCTTCTAAGCCGTTGATGTTGCCTAACCGTCACAAAATGAACCTGGCGGCGCTGGTTGTTTCTTTCCTGTTGCTGCTGGTTTTTGTTCGTACCGAAAGCGTGGGTCTACAGGTTCTGGCGCTGCTGCTGATGACCATTATCGCGCTGGCGTTTGGTTGGCATCTGGTCGCTTCTATCGGTGGGGCGGACATGCCGGTGGTTGTTTCAATGCTGAACTCCTATTCCGGTTGGGCTGCCGCGGCGGCTGGCTTCATGTTGAGCAACGATTTGCTGATTGTGACCGGCGCGCTGGTCGGTTCGTCAGGCGCGATCCTGTCTTACATTATGTGTAAAGCGATGAACCGCTCTTTCATCAGCGTTATTGCTGGTGGGTTCGGTACTGACGGCTCCTCAACGGGCGACGATCAGGAAGCTGGCGAACATCGCGAAATCACGGCGGAAGAGACCGCTGAGATGCTGAAAAACTCCCACTCCGTCATTATTACGCCGGGGTACGGGATGGCGGTAGCGCAGGCGCAGTATCCGGTGGCGGAAATCACCGAAAAACTGCGTGCGCGCGGGATCAACGTGCGTTTCGGCATTCATCCGGTGGCGGGTCGCCTGCCGGGGCATATGAACGTGCTGTTGGCGGAGGCGAAAGTGCCTTATGACATCGTGCTGGAGATGGACGAAATCAATGATGATTTCGCCGATACCGATACCGTGCTGGTGATTGGCGCGAACGATACGGTGAACCCGGCGGCGCAAGACGATCCCCGCAGCCCGATCGCCGGTATGCCGGTTCTCGAAGTGTGGAAAGCACAGAATGTCGTGGTCTTTAAGCGTTCAATGAATACCGGTTATGCTGGTGTGCAGAACCCGCTGTTCTTTAAAGAGAATACGCAAATGCTGTTTGGCGATGCCAAAGCCAGCGTGGATGCAATTCTGAAAGCGCTTTAATCTTTTAAACGTGCGGCGGCCTCTTCGGAGGCCGTTTTTATAAACTTCATCCTTTAAGCTGCCTCTTTGTTGGCTGCGCTCAGAAACCCCGGTCACATCGTTATCTATGCTCCCGGGGATTTCTTCCCTTGCCGCCGCGAGGCATCTTGAATGATTTTGTGTATATATTGCATTTTATCTTTTGTTTAAATCGCTAAGCAGAACGGCGATACTCTGCCCGCCGGTGGTCTGTTCGAGGGCGATTTTGACAATGATGGTTAACGGAACGGAGAGCAACATGCCCACCGGACCTAATAGCCAGCCCCAGAAAATTAACGACAAAAATACCACTAAGGTTGAAAGGCCTAAACCACGTCCCATAATTCGTGGCTCAAGGATATTGCCGAAGACCAGATTAATCAACAGATAGCCTGCCAGCACCAGCAGCGCATCATAAAACCCGTTAAATACCAGCACCTGAATAATGGGCGGCAGGGCAGCGAGCACCGATCCAATATTAGGGATATAATTCAGCGCGAAGGCCAGTAGACCCCAGACAAAGGCGAAGCGGACATCCAGCGCGGCCAGCATTCCCCATGCGACCAGCCCCGTCACGATACTGATCGCTGTTTTTAACACCAGATAATGGGAAACGCTATCAAGCGCGCGTTGAATTGCCGCCATGCCCTCCACCGGACGGCTCATCATCTGCTGCAGTTTTTCAGGCAGTTGTGGAACCTCCAGCAGCATAAATACCACGGTCAATAACAATAAAAAGATGGACGACATGGCATTGGGCAGTTGGGTGAGCAGGTTCGTTACCAGAGTCATGGCGGCGTTTGGATCGATATATTTCGCCAGCTCATCAACCGACACGCCAATGCCTGCTCGCTGTAACCACGGTTCAATACGTTGCAACGGTATCACCAATGAGGAGCGATACTGCGGTAGGGTACGAGCCAGTTCATTTAATGATGTCCCCAAATAGGCCAGTAGCAGTACCATTAACATAACAATAATCACAATGAGCAATGACACGGCGATAACGCGCGGAATTCGACATCGGGTCATCCGTTGCACAACGGGATTGAGAACGACTGCAATAAATAACGCCAAAATAAAGGGAACAATGATATCTGCGGCGAAGCGGATACCGCTCAGAATAACCACCAGCATTCCCAGCATAATGACGATTTTTAGACCATTGAGCGTGATGATCGGTTTTGCCATATCAGTCCCTGTTTTCTATGCCGACACGAATAATAATGTGATGTCGGTCGACCTGTTCTGGTTAAAATCAAACACTTCAGGTAAAGAAGTGAAAATATTTTGAGTTAATTCCTGGCTTATGATACAAATCAGGCGTGTTCAACTACCGAGGACAATTATCATCCGCGATGACGAGAAGCAACACTGCGGATAATTGTAATATTATGGACAATATGTTCAGCGCTTTTTTCTCCACGCAAACGCATCTTCACTCTACCTCCTTTTTCCTGCTTATTGGCGAGCAGCACTGGCGTAACGCACTTTAGTCTCTTACTTCTGCCTGAGCTGGCGCAACGCGCTGTGCTAACTGATTTTATTTTTTAGTTTGCTGCGTGCAGCAGACTCGAAAGAGTATATTCTCATGCAGGAGAAGTGTCATGTTTTACTGGATTTTATTAGCTCTGGCTATCGCGACTGAAATTACCGGCACGCTCTCAATGAAATGGGCTAGTGTGGGTAATGGCAATGCGGGTTTTATTTTAATGCTGGTGATGATCACGCTGTCATATATATTTCTTTCTTTTGCGGTAAAAAAGATTGCCCTGGGTGTGGCGTATGCCTTATGGGAAGGGATCGGCATTTTATTTATTACCATTTTTAGCGTGCTGCTATTTGATGAAGCATTATCAACCATGAAGATTGCCGGCTTGCTGACGCTGGTCGCCGGCATAGTATTGATCAAATCAGGGACGCGTAAACCCGGCAAACCAGTGAAGGGGGCGGCTCGTGCAACAATTTGAATGGATACACGGCGCCTGGCTTGGGTTGGCAATAGTGCTGGAAATCGCGGCTAACGTACTGTTGAAATTTTCGGACGGCTTTCGCCGTAAATGCTATGGCATCTTATCGCTTGCCGCTGTTCTGGCCGCCTTCAGCGCGCTTTCCCAGGCGGTAAAAGGGATAGACCTGTCGGTGGCGTATGCGTTATGGGCGGTTTTGGTATTGCCGCCACGCTGGCGGCGGGCTGGGTGCTCTTCGGCCAGCGCTTAAACCCCAAAGGCTGGGTTGGCGTGATATTGCTGCTCGCCGGAATGGTCATGATCAAATTTGCCTGAGACGATCGCTGCCTGCCGGTCAGGCAGCGATTCCCGCATTAATCCTGCGC
This sequence comes from Salmonella sp. 32100201201700099SM, assembly GCF_017572645.1. NCBI lineage: Bacteria > Pseudomonadati > Pseudomonadota > Gammaproteobacteria > Enterobacterales > Enterobacteriaceae > Salmonella > Salmonella sp. 32100201201700099SM. The sequence goes on from NZ_JAGERQ010000001.1 coordinate 250,550, forward strand.
CAGAGCTTTCAGCTTATCGCGAAAGCCGGTGACGGATATAGCGCGGTTATCGGCGCGCCAGCGATCTTTAGCCGCAGGGGCGGAGCTTTGTACGCCAATAAGCTGCCATCCGCTATCCGTGTGCAATAAGAGCGGCGAGCCGCTGTCGCCAGGTAACGTGTCGCACTGGTGTGAGAGTACGGCATTCTGCGCCCAGCCGGTCACGACGCAATCCTGATGGGAATAGAGCGCATTCAGATGATCTTCTGGATAACCGGACTGCGTGACTTTTCGGTCTGCGGCTTTCAACGCCGCAGTGAGCGCCGCTTTATCGCCGGTAAATAAAGGCACTGGCGTGATACCGGAAGGTGGGTAGCGCAATATTACCAGACCAAAATCCCAGCTTGCCGCGGCAGGCGGCACAATCCAGCCATCGCCATCCGCTTTCAGACGTCGGCCCAGCGACGGTTCAACGCGGCCTTCAATGCCGTGGATTTCATAGCGCCATACTCCTTTTCGCGCCACAAAACGCAGCGCAACCGCCTTGTCTGGTTTTCCTTTCGGTGGCGTTAGCAGGCAGTGACCTGCTGTCAGGGCGATATGCGGGGAGATAAGTGTTGCCGTACACAAATTACCGCTGGCGGTCTCTAGTTGCCCGATGGCATCCCACGGCGATTGGGTAGGATCGGCGACGGGCACCCGATCGTCATGGTTAAAAAAAAGCGTTTTGACGTCGCTGGCATCCGTGGCGTCTGTTTCAGCCCCCCTGGCTTTCGCCATAACCGGTAAAAAACACACTATGCCCAGTAATACAGCAATGGTTTTATGCATATCACACTCTGGTGGGTAATTATGATTATTAACAACAAACCCTCAGTACTACTATAGACGTGACGGTAAGAAAGTGGGAGTAAAATCAGATAACTACACTCAGGAAAGATAGAAATGCGTGGCAATAACGGCGCATAAAATAAGCACGATAAGAATGAGCTCAAAGCGGTAGCGAGACACTTTTTTGCCCTCCCGGAAGGCGGCGCTAAACCAGAACAATTTAGCGCCGTAAAAACGGGCGCGGGGGCGCGCCGCAGCATGTTACGACTTACGCAGCCGGCTGCGAAGTTGTTTTTGACGTAGATTTGGCTGGGGCTTTTTTGCCATCTTTTTTCTGGTGCTTTTTAGCCGCCTGCGCTTTTTGCTCAACGGTTTTTTTATGCTGTTTTTTGTGGTGCTGGGTGTTCTGGGTTGTTTTGGCAGGCGTTGCGGTTTTCGCAGGCGTTGCAGTCTCAGCCGCGAATGCTGCGGAAGAGAGACCCATTGCAGCGGCAACAACCAGAGCTAATACTTTTTTCATTTTGATACCCTCGATTTGGTTTTCATTCAACCCCACTGCGGGGCCGGTGAAATGACTATATCGCTGTTATCAAAAGGCTTCCGTGAGTGATTGGTTTCGGCATGTAACGCTATGTACAATCCCCCGGTAACGCGATGTCAGCCCCCACCATAATAGGTAGCTTTACGTTACCGGCCGTTATTTTTGGTCGCAGAGTCGGTAATATCCGCCCTCCAGAATAATAGGCACACCGTATATGAATCCGATAATCTGGGTGGTATTTACGCTTCTGGCGCTGGATGCAATCAGAGAAGTTATGGGCGTATCAAGCCTGACAGGTCTGTGGTGAACAGTGAGTCGTGGCGTGAAACCAGCCCGGCGATAGCGCACGTTGCTATCGCCGGATTATTTCTTTTCAGGCGTGAAGACGGTGATGTAACCGCGTCCCGACCAGGATGGCCAGCACCAGCATTAGCGCGATAAAACCGCCTACGCCGTTCCAGCCGTAACTATGCCAGAATACGCCGCCTAGCGTCCCGGCAATACTGGACCCCAGATAATAGCTGAAAAGATAAAGTGACGAGGCCTGTCCCTTCGCCCGGCGCGCACGCGGGCCAATCCAACTACTGGCCACGGAGTGCGCGGCGAAAAAGCCGGCGGAAAAAAGCAGCATCCCGGCAAAAATCAGCCAAAGCGAGGTAAAAAGCGTCAGTAAAAGCCCGCCCAGCATTACTGCGATAGAGAACAGCATCACCGGCCCCCGGCCATAGCGTGAGGTCATTGCGCCAGCTTTCGGCGAGCTCCATGTGCCGGTGAGATAGGCTACGGATAACAGTCCGACCACGGCCTGGCTTAATTCCCAAGGGGAGAGCATCAGGCGATAACCAATGTAGTTAAACAGGGTGACGAACGCGCCCATCAGTAAAAAACCTTCCGCAAACAGCAGTGGTAACCCTCGATCGCGCCAGTGGAGACGGAAATTAATAAATAGCGTTTTAGGCCGTAGCGATGTAGGACGGAAATGTTGCGAGGCGGGTAAAATCTTCCAGAACATCAGCGCAGACGCCAGCGCAAAGCATCCGATGGCCGCCAGCGCGATGCGCCAGTTAAAAAAGTCGGTCATGACGCCGCTTAATAAACGCCCGCTCATCCCGCCGATGGAATTACCGCTAATATAGAGTCCCATAGAGAAAGCGACAAAGCTGGGATGGATTTCTTCGCTCAGGTAGGTCATTCCCACCGCGGCGACGCCGCTTAACGACAGACCGATCAGCGCGCGCATAATCAGAATACCATGCCAGCTGGTCATCATGGTTGATAACAATGTGCAGCAGGAGGCTAATAACAAGGCGGTGACCATCACCGGTTTACGGCCTATCGCATCAGAAAGCGGGCCGGTAAAAAGTAAGCCGATAGCCAGCATGGCGGTAGAAATAGAAAGTGAAACGCTGCTGCTGGCGGGGGAGACGCCAAACTCCTGGGAAAGTACCGGTAGTATAGGCTGAACGCAATAAAGGAGCGCGAAAGTCGCCAGGCCCGCGGAAAAAAGAGCCAGCGTGACGCGCATGAAAGGCGCTGTACCGCGTTTAATAAATTGAACCGGCTGAGAATGGCGTTGTTCATCGATATCGCTCGCCGTGGCGTCATCGAGAATAGTTGTACGACTCACGTTAAATCCTTGCTTTACATCTCCGTCAACAGGAGACGGGTATAACCGACATGTAAAGCATAGAAAAAGCAAAATATTCTGTCTAATATATTAATTGTCTCAAATAAGACGTTAAAAATATGAATATCGAATTACGTCATTTACGTTACTTTGTGGCGGTAGCAGAAGAGCTGCATTTTGGTCGCGCCGCCGCGCGCCTCAATATCTCGCAGCCGCCGCTGAGTCAGCAGATACAAATTCTGGAGCAGCAGGTCGGCGCGCGATTACTGGCGCGGACTAACCGCAGCGTAGCGTTAACCGCCGCCGGGCGACAGTTTCTGGTGGATAGTCGACACATCCTGAGTCTGGTAAACGACGCCGCCGCTCGCGCCGAGCGGCTGCATCAGGGCGAAGCGGGAGAAATCCGTATTGGCTTTACGTCTTCAGCGCCTTTTATTCGGGCGGTATCGCATACCTTTTCGCTGTTCCGCCAGTCCTATCCGGGGGTGCATATGCAAACGCGTGAAATGAATACGCGTGAGCAAATCGCGCCGCTCAACGAAGGCGTACTGGATATTGGCTTGCTGCGGAATACGCCGCTGCCCGACACACTTAATCGCGAGGTGATTTTGCATGAGCCGCTTATGGCCATGATCCCGCGCGAACATCGGCTGGCGCAAAAGCCGGTCGTCAGTCTGACAGAACTGGCGGAAGAACCTTTCGTCTTTTTCGATCCGCATGTCGGGACGGGCCTCTACGACGATATTCTCGGCCTGATGCGGCGCTATAACCTGTCGCCGACCATCACGCAGGAGGTTGGCGAGGCAATGACTATTATCGGTCTGGTGGCGGCGGGACTGGGCGTCTCGATTCTGCCGGCATCCTTTAAGCGTGTACAGATGAGCGAGATGCGCTGGGTTCCCCTGGCAGAAGAGGACGCCGTATCTGAAATGTGGCTGGTATGGCCAAAGCATCATGAACAGAGTCATGCCGTACAGCGGTTTTGCCAACTGCTATTACTGGCTGCCCGACGGGATTAATTACGCTTAAAAAGGGTGAAAATGTGCAGTTAATCACACGGCTAAGCAAAAAGTTGACGGCGAGTATTGAAGTGTTTCACCATAGCACACAGATTATTTCGGAGCGCGAAAATAAAGGGAGTGAGCGGTGGTTGCTGATAGTCAGCCTGGGCATATCGATCAAATTAAGCAGACCAATGCTGGCGCAGTGTATCGCCTGATTGATCAGCTCGGACCGGTATCGCGAATTGACCTGTCTCGTTTGGCGCAGTTGGCGCCTGCCAGTATTACGAAAATTGTTCGCGAAATGCTGGAAGCGCATTTGGTTCAGGAACTTGAAATTAAAGAGGCGGGCAGTCGTGGACGTCCCGCCGTCGGGCTGATGGTGGAAACGGAAGCCTGGCACTATTTATCTATTCGTATTAGCCGTGGCGAAATTTTCCTTGCGCTGCGCGATCTTAGCAGCAAACTGGTGGTAGAAGAGTGTCTGGCGCTGCCGTTAAACGAAGCCACGCCGTTGCTTGAGCGAATTATTACGCACGTTGATCGGTTTTTTACCCGCCATCAGCAGAAACTGGAGCGTCTGACCTCTATTGCCATTACGTTACCGGGCATTATCGATACCGAAAACGGCGTTGTGCACCGGATGCCGTATTATGAAGATGTCAAAGAGATGCCTTTGGGAGATGCGCTGGAGCGGCACACTGGCGTACCGGTTTACATTCAGCATGATATTAGTGCCTGGACGATGGCAGAGGCGCTTTTTGGCGCCTCACGCGGCGCGCGCGACGTTATCCAGGTGGTGATTGATCATAATGTGGGGGCGGGCGTTATCACCGACGGTCATTTGCTTCATGCGGGCAGTAGCAGTCTGGTAGAGATTGGGCATACCCAGGTCGATCCTTATGGTAAGCGCTGTTATTGCGGTAATCATGGCTGTCTGGAGACCATCGCCAGCGTCGATAGTGTGCTGGAACTTACGCAGCTTCGGCTTAATCAGTCGATGAGTTCAATGTTGCACGGCCAGCCGTTAACGGTAGATTCACTGTGTCAGGCGGCGATGCAGGGAGATCTATTAGCAAAAGATATTATTAGCGGCGTTGGCGCGCATGTCGGACGCATTCTGGCTATCATGGTGAATTTATTTAATCCGCAAAAAATTCTTATTGGTTCGCCGCTAAGTAAAGCGGCTGATATTCTTTTTCCGGCCATTGCTGACAGTATCCGTCAGCAGGCGCTGCCCGCCTACAGTAGGAATACGGTAGTGGAAAGCACGCAGTTTACCAACCAGGGCACGATGGCCGGGGCGGCGTTGGTAAAAGACGCGATGTATAACGGCTCTTTGTTGATTCGTCTATTACAGGGTTAACATTTTTTAACTGTTGTACAAAAATTTGCGCTAACTCAAGCTGATTGCCCTTGCCATATCTTAGACTTTCTCCACTGTATTATTTTCCTGGCTTATATTTTCGAAGCATAACGGTGGAGTTAGTGATGCTGAAGCGTTTCTTTATTACAGGTACAGACACTTCTGTTGGGAAGACGGTGGTTTCCCGCGCATTACTACAAGCGTTAGCGTCGGGTGGTAAGAGCGTTGCAGGGTATAAACCTGTCGCTAAAGGGAGCAAAGAGACTGCAGAAGGGATGCGCAACAAAGATGCGCTGGTATTGCAAAGCGTCTCTTCGCTGGAGTTGCCGTATGAGGCGATTAATCCGATCGCGTTAAGCGAAGAAGAAAGCAGCGTCGCGCATAGCTGTCCTATAAATTACACCTTGCTGTCCAACGGTCTGGCGAGCCTGAGCGATAAAGTGGACCACGTGGTTGTGGAGGGCACTGGCGGCTGGCGTAGTTTGATGAATGATTTACGTCCATTGTCCGAATGGGTGGTACAGGAACAGTTACCGGTATTGATGGTGGTGGGGATTCAGGAGGGGTGCATTAATCATGCGCTACTGACTGCGCAAGCTGTCGCTAATGATGGACTGCCATTAATTGGCTGGGTGGCGAATCGTATCAATCCTGGCCTGGCGCATTATGCTGAAATTATTGATGTGCTTGGGAAAAAACTGCCAGCGCCGCTGATTGGCGAGTTACCGTACCTGCCGCGCGCCGAGCAGCGTGAGCTGGGGCAGTATATTCGTTTGTCAATGCTCGGCAGCGTGCTGGCTGTAGATAGAATCATGGCGTAACGTTCGCGAGAGCACTGACGCGACTACACAGGCAATCAGCAGACCGGGGAGTAACTGATACTCGCCGGTCATTTCACAAATCATCAGGGTGGACATTATCGGCGCATGAGTTGTCGCCGCCAGTAGCGTCGCCATACCCGCCAGCCCCAATAAAATCGCTATTTCATCCGAGCCTGGCAGCCAGAATCCCCATATCCGACCCAGAAACATTCCAATGGATAATCCGACAAATAATGTTGGCGTAAAGACGCCGCCCGGCGCGCCAGACCCGCTGCTGGCGAGCACCGCCAGGATTTTGCACGCAAAAATTCCGCCAATCAGCGAGAATAGCGGCGGGGAGAGCAAAAATGATTGTACGACGCTATAGCCGTTTCCCCATACCGTGGGCGTGAGTAACGACAGTAATCCGACAATAAGCCCGCCCAACGCCAGTTGCCAGGGCGGGGACAGTTTTAAGCGTAAGAAACTATTATGGCTGTCATCAGCCACATCAGCAACGGGCCGCACAGACCGGCGACCAGGCCGGTACTGACTATCATGACGTACTCCCGCGCGTGGAGATCAACGGTCAGATGTACGGTATAGGGTAGTGAATCGCTACCGTTTAATACATGGGTGGTTAGCAGGGCGACGACGGCGGAAACGACAACCGGGCCGAGGGAAGCCAGCATTAAGGTACCGAACAGGATTTCCGCGATAAACAGGCTGCCCGCCAGCGGCGCATGGTAAGCACCCGCCATGCCCGCAGCGGCGCCGCTGGCGATCCATAATTTCCATTCCTCACGCGGCGTGAAGCGTCGAGCAAAGCTGGATGCCGCCAGCGCGGCGAGGAGGATCATTGCGCCTTCGCGACCAATTGCGCTGCCGCTGACCACGACCAGCAGCGAGGCCAGCGATTTCACCAGACTGGCGCCAACGTCAAATTGCCCGTCGGTTTGCAATGCTTCCATATAGCCAGTGGGCGCATGGGGGCGCTGTTGGTTCATTTTTTGCCACCCCCACAGCAACAGACCAGCGGCCAGGCCGCCAAGCGCCGGCGTAATCAGCCGTCGCCAGGGCGAAAGCCCCTCAGCCGCATTCACCAGACTGCCGGTGTCATTACTCAGGAAAATCCACTCCAGCAATTGCATCGCATGACGGAAGGCGGCGACAGCCAGCGCCGCGAGAATACCGATGAGCGTAGCGATCAGCAGGCGACGAAACATCGCGCGCAGATCCGGGTAAGCGTGTAAACGATGCATGAGCGGGTAAACAGGGAGTTTCAGGATAGCCTATTCTGCGGGGAAATGGCGTCAGACGCAAAAGCACTATGTGCGATATAATATTGCGTACAATAATGATACTGCCGGATAGCGAGAGGCCATCCGGCGGCAACGTTAGCTGCTTTCGTGAATATTTAACGCCCGACGCGTGCGGCCTGAGCTGAGATAGTCGGCGATGTAATCCTGAGAGATTTCACCATTATAGCGTCCGTCTTCATCAACGATCGGCATCCAGCTAGTATTACTTTCGTACAATCTGGACAGTACAATACGCAGGTTATCTTCCGCTTTGCCCGTAATACGGAAAGGATGGGTGATATCGGCGCAGGTTCCGCTGGCGTTCCGCGCTTCCCGGCGCTTCACAAATCCCAGTGGCTTACCGTCGTTGTCAATGACGGTAATGGCGCGAATATCGTGATCATCCATAATGCCGAACGCCTCGCTTAGCGGCGTGGAAGGCCGCGCGGTAATGGTTGGCTGTTGGTCGGTCACATCGCCTGCGGAGACCAGTAGCAAACGCTTTAACGTTCTGTCCTGACCGACAAACGACCCGACAAACTCGTTAGCCGGTTTGGCCAGCAGTTCATCAGGACTGGCGCACTGTACAATTCGCCCCTGACGGAACACGGCGATACGGTCGCCGAGTTTTAGCGCTTCGTCGATATCATGGCTGACCAGCATCACGGTCTTTTTTAGCTTACGCTGCATATCCAGAAACTGGTTCTGGATCACTTCGCGGTTAATGGGGTCCACCGCGCCGAAGGGCTCATCCATCAGCAGTACCGGCGGATCGGCGGCCAGAGCGCGGATCACGCCAATACGCTGTTGCTGTCCCCCGGACATCTCCTTTGGATAGCGATGCAGAAATTTTCTGGCATCCAGCGCCACCATGTCCATCAATTCTTCGGCGCGTTGCTTGCAGCGCGCTTTGTCCCAACCCAACATGCGCGGCACAACGGTAATATTTTCTTCAATCGTCATATTAGGAAACAGGCCGATCTGCTGGATAACATACCCAATATTGCGGCGTAGCGTTACCGTATCCATATCGTTGGTATTCTCGCCGTTGATAAGAATATTACCGCTGCTGGGCGCGATCAGCCGGTTGATCATCTTTAACGTGGTGGTTTTGCCGCAGCCGGAGGGACCGAGCAAGACGCACATTTCGCCTTCCGGCACGTTCAGGTTGACGTTGTCGACGGCTTTTAGCGGCTGACCCTTTTTCTGTACAAATTGTTTGGTGAGATTTTCCAGTTTTATCATTATCGTATCCCCTTAGGTGTCAGTACGACTTGCAGACGATGCAACAGCCAGTCAAGCACAATCGCCAGTAGACAGATCATCAGCGCGCCGGCAATTAACATGCGAATATCGCTGCCGCTAATGCCGTTTAACAGTAGCAGCCCCAGACCGCCGGCGCCGATAACCGCGGCAATCGCCATCACGCCAATATTCATCACTACCGCGGTGCGGATACCCCCGAAAATAACCGGTAGGGCCATTGGGATTTCGACCCAGCGCAGCCGTTGCCAGAAAGTCATACCGATGCCGCGTCCCGCTTCACGCAGACCGGGCGGCAAACTATCAAGCGCAGTATGGGTATTCCGGACAATCGGCAGTAAAGAGTAGAGAAAAACGGCCGTCACGGCGGGCAGAACGCCAATACCATGCCCGATCAGCGAAAAGAGCGGGATCATTAATCCAAACAGCGCGATAGACGGAATGGTAAGAAGTAGCGTGGCGGCGCCCAATACCGGCGTTGCCAGCCATTTGTGGCGTACAATCAAAACGCCTAACGGTACGCCGATGATAATCGCCAGACCGACGGCCAGCGCGACCAGCCAGAGATGCTGAAAGGTAAGGCTGGCGAGATAGCCTGCATTATCCAGCATATAATGTATCGTATCCATAGGCGCTCCTTACAGCAGACCTTTGTCCTGTAAAAATTGATGGGCTACCTGTTGCGGCGTGCGATGCTCGATATCGACCTGGGCGTTTAGGGTCGATATCACATCGTTATTGAGCAGGCCGGAAAGGGTGTTTAAGGCGTCATCAAGGCCAGGATTGGCTTCCAGCACTTCTTTACGCACCACCGGCGTGACAGCGTAACTTGGGAAGAAGCCTTTATCATCTTCCAGCACTTTCAGATCAAACCCTTTCACCCGTCCGTCGGTGGTATAGACCAGCCCGGCGTCAACCAGCCCATCCCGAACGGCGTTATAGACCAGCCCTGGGTCCATCTGTCGTATTTGCGGGCGATCGAGCTGCATCTGGTAGGCTTGCTGAAGGGGCTTCATCCCGTCGCTGCGCCCGGCAAATTCCAGATCGAGGCCGAGCATCCAGTTGTGGTCAGGATCGTTCTGCCGGACTTGTTCGATTTTTGCCACCATCTGCGAGATGGTGGTGATATTTTCCGACTCGGCGCGTTTGCGCTGCATCGCGAACGCGTAAGTATTGTTCATGTCAGCCGGTTTGAGCCATACCAGGCCCAGCTTCGCATCCAGGCGTTTTACCGTGTCGTAGGTTTCCTGTGGACTCATGCGCTTATCGATACGGTTGAAAATAATCAGCGATGTACCGGTGTATTCCCAGGTAATATCAATTTGTTTATTTACCATCGCATTACGTGAAATTACCGCGGCGATATTGGTTTGCGGCTGAACCTGAAAGCCTTTCTTCTGCAAATACTGAACGGTCATAGCGGAAAGAATATGCTGCTCGGTAAAGCCTTTGGTGGCGAGAACCAGCGGCGTGGCCTGCGTCTGGCTACTGAACAACAGCGTTGCGGCAAGCCATCCCAACAGGTGTTTTTTGAATCTCATTTAACGCTCCTTATTGTTATTTATGCGTTCAGACGGTATGAGGGCTAAGGCGTCGCCCAAACCAGGCAAGCAGAGTGTCAAGAATCAGCGCGAATAACGCCGTGGCCGTTGCGCCGAGAATCAACGTCGGAAAATCGTTGAGATAAATCCCCGGGAAAATCAGCTCGCCGTAGCTGCTGGCGCCGATCAGAAAGGCCAGCGGCGCGGTGCCGACATTGATGGCGGTCGCGATGCGAATACCGGACAGCATCACTGGCCACGCATTAGGTAGCTCTACCTGGCGAAGCCGCTGCCATTTTGTCATCCCAATCCCGTTCGCCGCTTCAATCAGTGAGGCGGGAACGGAACAGAGGCCTGCATAGGTATTGCGGACGATAGGCAAAAGAGAAGCCAGAAATAGCGCGACAATGGCGGGCGTATCGCCGATCCCGATAATCACCATCGCTAAGGCCAGGACGGCCAGTGGCGGCAAGGTATTACCAACGTTAAAGATTTGCATGACATATTCAGCAAATCCCTTTGCCGCAGGACGGCTGAGTAAAATCCCACTCGGGATACCGACCAGTAAAGCAAAAAACATGGACGTAAAGACCAGCATCAAATGCCGTTGTCCGAGATACAGCAGATCGACCTGACGCGCTTTCAGCGTCTCCAGACCGATTCCCCAGATAAACAGCGCCAGTAACAGCAGAATGACGATAGTGAACCCAAGTACGCGTTTTAGGGTGAGGGTGAGCATTGCGGTGTGTCTCCCTGTTTGCATGTGTTATGGCGACGTTAAGAGTCGCGTGTTGTTATGCCATGTTCCGGCAGGGTGCTTTGAGCTATAGCAACAGGTTGGGAAGGATTCCAGCGGAGCGTGATGTTTAACACTGTTAAACATCTATTAACAATTATGTTTTGCCCTTATGCGGCTTAGCGTGAACATTCACGATAAAGAATTATCTTAAAAATAGAAGCGAGGTGTGACGTTGTCACTTCTTGTAGATAACAATAGGCCACAATGGGAGAAAAGGCAGGTAAAATCCTGCCTTTTGTGGGGATTAACGGAATAACGGTTTTACAGCGACGGGAATAATGAGTTGAGCTTGCCATTGCGCCAGAGTCAGACGCGCCAGTTGCCCCAACGCCTGATAAAACGGATGCCCGGCATGATCGATAAATACGTCCAGAAAGCGGGACGACCACGGAAACAGATGCCAGGCCAGGAGTTGTTCGCATTCATGATGACGGCCATTCTCGGCAAGCCAGGCCGCCAGCAGCAACAGCGACCCAAAATGATCTTCTGGCTCGTTTTGCTGCATTTCAAACTGAATCCCGTTTTCGCGCATCCACTGACGTAGCGCCAGCGTAGAATCGCCAAATAATACGCTCTCACGATCCAGCCAGACGGAACCCCACGGCGGAGACGGCAGAGCGTAAGGGCCGATAAACAGGCGCTGCCAGGCTTGTGGCAACGACTCTTCGCTGTGGGTCTTAAACATAACCGCCACAGGCGCAAGCGCCTCGGCATCAAGCGGCCACTGCGCCTGCCAGTCGTCGTTTAATAGCGCCTGAACCAGAGGAGCGGTTTCGTGGCTTTCCGGCGAATAATAAAACAACGCGCCAAGAACACGCGCCGTTACTGCAAAATCATCACGTTGTAAAAAAGTGGTCATTCAAACAATCCCGAAAGGTGCGGGTCGCCCCGCACGCATAAATTAACCTGCGACGGCCATACCTACGGTCATATGCAGGCCATAAAAAAGTCCGCGGCCAATAATTTCGCCCGCCAGCACCAGTACGACACCGAGCAGCAAACCAACGGTATGCGGTTCGCGGCGACGGATTAGTGGACATAGCCAGCAACCTAATCCGGCAGCAAGCAAGACAATGCGCCAGACCTGTAGCATACCGTAATCCGGCGCGAGATGGCTGGCCTGTTGCACGGAACTGTGAATGGCTGAGAGGGATAGTCCCTGTAGTACGATGACCGCCACGCACACCACCAACGCCAGGCCGCTAATACTGGCAAACGTCACGCTGCAAAATGGGACGCGCGCGATGCGTAGCAGTAGCGCCGCAAACACCGGACCGCACAGGAATGCCGTGAGGAAAAAGGCCAGCGTGGTGTAGCCATTATACCAGGTTGGCACGGTATCTATCTGATAAACGAGCGTCATTGCCCAGATGAATGCAACGCCGAGCGCCATACTGACCAGCAGCCACACTTTACCCAGCGCCGGGGGCATTTTACCGAGTACCGCCACCAGCCACCAGATGCCGCCTACGGCAAAGAACACCGATCCTGCGGCGATTTCATTACTCAGTGCGGAAGCGCCTACGCGGTTAAGCGAGTTAAACGCGCGCATCGGCGAGCCGAGATGCATAATCGACGCGAGGAATCCCAGTCCCATCACCAGCCACAGAAAAAACATGCTGCGCACGATGCGCTGACGGGCGATGGTATCGTCTTTTGCCGTCAGCCAGCCCAGTCCGCTAACGATTAACGCGCCGACCACGCACTGACCAAAGACCGTGAAGATCATCAACGGCCATTCATGCCATCCACTTCCCATCTTATACCTCCTTCGGATTGGCCAGATAACCGGTGGTGTCCCCGGTCGGGCGGCTGTTGGCGTTGGGTTTAATCACAATATTCGGCTTCGTGAAATGCGCGCGCGGCAACGGTGCGACGGCAGCCAGCTCACCGTGTTTTTTGCGCAGTTCGTCTATCGGGCCGAAATCCAGCGCCCGCAGCGGGCAGGATTCCACGCAAATCGGTTTCTTGCCTTCCGCCACCCGGTCATAACAGCCGTCGCACTTGGTCATATGACCTTTGGCCGCGTTGTACTGCGGCGCGCCGTACGGGCAGGCCATGTGGCAGTAGCGACAGCCGATACAGACCTCTTCGTTCACCACCACAAAACCGTCATCGCGCTTGTGCATCGCGCCGCTCGGGCAGACTTTGGTACAGGCCGGGTCTTCGCAGTGGTTGCACGAAATGGAGAGATAGTAGGCAAAGACGTTCTGATGCCAGACGCCGTTATCTTCCTGCCAGTCGCCGCCTGCGTATTCATATATCCGCCGGAAACTGACATCCGGGGTCAAATCTTTGTAGTCCTTGCAGGCCAGTTCGCAGGTTTTGCAACCGGTGCAACGGCTGGAATCAATAAAAAATCCATACTGAGTTGTCATGGGTTACACCTTAAGCCTTTTCAACCTGAACAAGATTACTGTGGGACGGGTTCCCCTTCGCGAGCGGAGATGGTCGATGCGACGTGAGAATGTTAATTGAACCGCCGCGATCGATCTGATCGCCGAACATATCGGCATTTAACCAGGCGCCCTGGCCGATAGCGGTGACGCCAGGCAATATGCGCGGCGTGACTTTTGCCGGAATGAGCATCTGTCCGTTCTGGTTAAAGACCCGCACGGTGTCGCCGTGCTGAATGCCGCGCGCTTGCGCATCAATCGGGTTGATCCAGATCTCCTGCGGACACGCCTGTTGCAGGACGTCGATATTGCCGTAGCTGGAGTGGGTACGCGCTTTATAGTGGAAGCCGGTTAGCTGTAGCGGGTAGCGCTGACGAAGCGGATCGTCCCAACCGTCAAAACCTGGCGTATAGGCGGGTAAAGGATGGATAATCTCATCTTTCTTCAGCTCCCACGTGTTGGCGAGGGTTGCCAGACGCTCGGAATAGATTTCGATTTTACCGGACGGCGTTTTTAACGGATTGGCCTGCGGATCTTCATGAAATTTTTTATAGGCGACAAAATGGCCGTTGGGATCTTTGCGTTTATAGATGCCCATTTTTTTCAGCTCGTCATACGCGGGCAATGCCGGATCTCTTGCCTGCATTTTGGCGTACAGATATTGCAGCCATTGCGCCTGTGTACGGCCTTCGGTAAACCGCTGATACACATCGTCACCGAGGCGTCTGGCTATTTCGCTGAGTACCCAGTAGATGGGCTTGCGCTCGAACTTAGGCGTTGTCGCCGGTTGGATAAAAATCAGATATCCCATATTGCCGGCGTAATCATTGGGGATGATATCTTCCTGTTCGACGGTCATGAGATCCGGCAGTAAAATATCAGCGTACTTCGCGGAAGAGGTCATAAAGTTGTCGATGACCACAATCATTTCGCATTTTGCTTCATCCTGAAGAATTTCATGGGTTTTATTAATATCCGAATGCTGATTAATCAGGGTATTGCCAGCGTAGTTCCATAGAAATTTGATCGGGACATCCAGCTTATCTTTGCCGCGTACGCCGTCGCGCAGGGCGGTCATTTCCGGGCCGCGCGCAATGGCGTCCGTCCAGCTAAAGCAGGAGATGGCGGTTTTAACGGGATTCTCCAGGACCGGCAGACGTTCAATGGTAATGGTGTAAGTGGATTCGCGTGCGCCGCTATTACCGCCATGAATGCCGACGTTGCCGGTCAGAATCGGTAACATGGCGATGGCGCGAGCGGTTTGTTCGCCGTTCGCCTGACGCTGCGGCCCCCAACCCTGACAGATGTAGGCCGGCTTGACGCTGCCTATCTCGCGCGCCAGTTTGATAATCCGATCGGCGGGGATGCCGGTAATATGCGATGCCCACTGCGGCGTTTTGGCGATACCGTCCTCGCCCTGGCCCAAAATATAAGCCTTATAATGGCCATTGGGGGGCGCGTCAGCCGGAAGGGTCTTTTCATCGTAGCCGATGCAATAGTTGTCGAGAAAAGGCTGGTCAACGAGATTTTCGTTAATTAATACCCAGGCAATTCCCGCCACCAGCGCGGCATCGGTGCCGGGGCGAATCGGTATCCACTCGTCTTCACGTCCGGCAGCGGTATCGGTATAGCGCGGATCTATCACGATCATGCGCGCATTTGAGCGTTCACGCGCTTGCTCCAGAAACCAGGTAATGCCGCCGCCGCTCATGCGTGTTTCAGCCGGATTATTGCCGAACATGACCACCAGTTTACTGTTTTCGATATCAGACGTGCTGTTGCCGTCGTTGGAGCCATAGGTGTAGGGCATGGCGCAAGAAATTTGCGCGGTACTGTATGAGCCGTATTGATTCAACGAACCGCCGTAGCAGTTCATCAAACGCTTCACCGGCGAGGCGGCAGGCGACGAGCGGGTTATGTTGCCGCCTACGATGCCGGATGAATAGTGGATATAGACGGCTTCATTGCCGTAGGTCTCTACGATTTTTTTCAGGCTGGCGCTAATGGTGTCCAGCGCTTCCTGCCAGCTAATGCGTTCAAATTTGCCTTCGCTGCGGCGGCCAACGCGTTTCATGGGATAGTTAAGGCGATCCGGATGGTTAATGCGCCGACGGATTGAACGGCCCCGCAGACAGGCGCGAACCTGATGATTGCCGTAGACATCGTCGCCAGTGTTATCAGTTTCAACCCACCAGACTTCATTATCTTTTACATGCAGACGCAGGGCGCAGCGACTGCCGCAGTTGACCGAACAGGCGCCCCAGACGATTTTATCTTCTTCGTTGCGCATGGCCTGCTGCACCACCGCGGCCGCGGTACGCATCCCAAACGGTAAAGATACGCCTCCGGCAGCCAGCGCCAGTGAGCCAAGCGCCGCTGATTTCACTAACGTCCTGCGGCTAACGCCTGTTTGTTGCTTTTCTCTGGGCATCACTCACTCCATTGTCGTTATTATTTCGCTATATATTGATAACTATAACGAAATTATTAACATGCTAATGATGTAATGAGTTTACCCCTTTGGGAGTAAGGATTATTAATCCATGTCAAAGAGCGTTACCCTCCGGACCCGGAGGGCAGGAGGAGGTTATTGCGGTTCGGCGGATGAACCGTCCTGAGCGGGAGAGGTATTGGCTGGCGCATTGCCGCTGTTGGTGCGGGTATAAAGAATTTTATGCGTGTCGTTCGCGCAATGGCCCACCACCTGTGAGTCCGGCTGATCGGCCTGGTCGTTAGGAACGATAGTGAGCGTAAAATTATCCGCCGGCACGCCGTTATTGATGATACGTTGTTCAATATCGCTTTTTACTCTCTCGCACGATCCCGGTGCCGCCATCACCAGCGAGGGGGCGCTGACTAAGGCCAGAGCGGCTATTGCAGTTGCGATTTTCATCATGAACTCCTGTGATTAATGACGATGTTCTAAGCTTAGCATTTTTCGTGTAAATAACTGTATTTGCTAATATGATGATAAATATCTTTTCATCCTGGTGATACGTGTGAAGAAACCCCTTTTACTGACGTTATTGTGCATGATACTGGCAGGTTGTGATAATCCGAAATCCCTTGAGTCTTTTACGCCGGAAATGGCCAGTTTTTCGAACGAATTTGATTTTGATCCATTACGTGGTCCGGTAAAGGATTTCAGCCAGACATTGATGAGTGAGAATGGCGAAGTGGCGAAGCAGGTCACCGGTACGCTTTCACAGGAAGGCTGTTTTGATACGCTTGAGTTACACGATCTGGAGAATAATACGGGGCTGGCGCTCGTGCTGGATGCCAATTATTACCGGGATGCTCAGACGCTGGAAAAAAAAGTGCAGTTACAGGGGAAGTGCCAGCTGGCGGCGTTGCCTTCGGCGGGCGTGACCTGGGAGACGGACGACAACGGTTTTGTGGTATCGGCGACGGGCAAAGAGATGAAAGTCGAGTACCGCTATGATAGCGAAGGCTATCCGTTAGGTAAGACAACCATAAACTCGCAGAATACGCTCTCTGTAACGGCAAAACCCTCCGCGGACCCGCGTAAAAAGCTGGACTATACGGCAGTCAGCCGGGTGGATGATCGACAGGTCGGCAACGTCACACAGAGCTGCGAATATGATGCGTATGCGAACCCTGTTGACTGCCGGCTTGTTATCGTCGATGAGAGCGTTAAGCCGGCAGTGTCCCACCATTACACCATTAAAAATCGTATCGATTACTACTAAACCGGGCGCGGTGCGACTCTCCGTGACTACCGCGCCGGGCTTACTGCGCGGTGGGTTTCAGGAGCGTAGAACCGGACGTTTTATGTTCATCCAGATACTGCTGCTGGAAGATACACATGCGGATGGTGTTACGGTATTCGCCGTTAATGAAGAACTCATGAATCAGCTCGCCTTCTACTCTAAACCCGAGTTTACGGTAGATGTGAATCGCTTTTTCATTCTCTTTATCGACGATCAAATACAATTTATAGAGATTGAGTACGGTAAATCCGTAATCCATCGCCAGTTTGGCCGCGCGTGACGCCAGGCCTTTTCCCTGGTACTCCGGCGAGATAATAATCTGAAATTCCGCCCGCCGATGCACATGGTTAATTTCCACCAGTTCCACCAGCCCGGCGTTTTCACCATCGCATTCGACGACAAAGCGCCGTTCGCTTTGGTCGTGGATGTGTTTGTCGTAGAGATCCGACAGTTCGACAAAAGCCTCATACGGCTCTTCAAACCAGTAACGCATAACGCTGGCATTATTATCAAGCTGGTGGACAAATCGTAAATCTTCACGCTCAAGCGGGCGCAGTCTGACCTTGTAGTCACTTGTCATACTGTATCCTTACACTTCCTTTTAGTTATCCTGCATCAGGGCGTAATAACGCGACCTGTACGACGATCCAGACACCGCAGCGTATTGGGTTCCCAATAGGCGTTGATGTTGGCGCTTTGCTCGCATTTATCGCGGTTATCAAAGGCGGCATCGGCTTTGTCCCACTCTTTTTCTGCGCGGGTATTCACTTTCTGACGCAGACTGCGAGTGTCGTTCCATTGTTCCTTTTCCATCGCCGCTTCCTGACGACTTTGTGCGCTATCTCCCGATTCAATCACCAGTTTACTGGTTTCAGCGAATGCGGAAGTAGTATATACAACGGCCGCCAACGTAAGCATTGCCGTCAGGCACAGGCGTTTGCTCAGCGTATTGTTCATCACAACATCCTTTCGTTAGAGGGGAAAAAGCGGTAAACCACCTGTAAATTCTACACCAATCCTTATGCCTGGCATATACACAAGAATGGCCGGATAACCGTAACGATATTCTGTTGTATTATCACTTATCATTTCGTAACCAAATGAATCTCATGCTAAAGACGACTCTGCTTTTCTTTGTCACCGCCCTCTGTGAAATCATTGGATGTTTTCTTCCCTGGCTATGGATTAAGCGCGGCGCCAGCGTGTGGTGGCTTCTGCCCGCCGCTGCGTCACTTGCGTTATTCGTCTGGCTTTTGACCTTGCATCCGGCGGCGAGTGGGCGGGTTTATGCGGCTTACGGTGGGGTATATGTCTGTACTGCGCTCCTGTGGTTACGTGTTGTCGATGGCGTCCGGCTCACGGTTTATGACTGGTGCGGCGCGCTGATCGCGCTGTGTGGAATGCTGATTATCGTCGTCGGATGGGGACGTACGTAACATTGCCGCGCAACCAGAACATTTTGTGATCTGGCAGCGCTTTTTACATCAATATACTTGTATGGTAGTAGCTCAGTTGGGTAAATTTCCTGCATCCCATAATGCGATGTAAGGAATAAAAATGAAGATTGTAGGGGCTGAAGTTTTTGTTACGTGTCCAGGGCGTAACTTCGTCACCTTAAAGATAACCACGGAAGACGGGATCACCGGTCTGGGGGATGCCACCCTGAACGGACGCGAGCTCCCGGTGGCCTCGTACCTTACCGATCACCTGTGCCCACAGCTCATCGGGCGGGATGCTCGCCGCATCGAAGATATCTGGCAGTTCTTCTACAAAGGCGCGTACTGGCGCCGTGGCCCTGTCACTATGCCCGCCATTTCCGCGGTTGATATGGCGCTATGGGATATTAAAGCCAAAGCCGCCAATATGCCGTTGTATCAGTTACTCGGCGGCGCTTCGCGTGAAGGCGTCATGGTGTATTGCCATACTACAGGCCACACCATCGACGATGTGCTGGAAGACTACGCGCGTCATAAAGAGCAAGGGTTCAAAGCAATCCGCGTGCAGTGCGGCGTTCCGGGGATGAAAACCACCTACGGCATGGCGAAAGGCAAGGGGCTGGCCTATGAGCCCGCGACAAAAGGCCAGTGGCCGGAAGAACAATTGTGGTCAACGGAAAAGTATCTCGATTTTACGCCAAAGCTGTTTGACGCCGTGCGTAATACGTTCGGTTTTAATGAACATCTTCTGCACGATATGCATCACCGACTGACGCCTATTGAGGCTGCCCGCTTTGGCAAATGTATTGAAGACTATCGTTTGTTCTGGATGGAAGATCCGACGCCGGCTGAAAATCAGGCGTGCTTCCGCCTCATCCGCCAGCATACGGTCACGCCGATTGCCGTAGGCGAAGTCTTTAACAGTATCTGGGATTGCA
Organism: Salmonella sp. 32100201201700099SM; assembly: GCF_017572645.1. NCBI lineage: Bacteria > Pseudomonadati > Pseudomonadota > Gammaproteobacteria > Enterobacterales > Enterobacteriaceae > Salmonella > Salmonella sp. 32100201201700099SM. The sequence continues at coordinate 270,100 of NZ_JAGERQ010000001.1, forward strand.
AACAGCTCATTGAAGAGCAATTGATTGACTATATCCGCACCACGCTTACCCATGCCGGTGGTATTACCGGGATGCGCCGCATTGCCGATTTTGCCTCGCTCTACCAGGTGCGTACCGGTTCGCATGGGCCGTCCGATCTGTCGCCGGTTTGTATGGCCGCGGCATTACATTTCGACCTGTGGGTGCCTAACTTTGGTGTGCAGGAGTTTATGGGCTACTTCGAACAGATGCTGGAGGTTTTCCCGCATAACTGGACGTTCGAGGGCGGCTATATGCATCCGGGCGACAAGCCAGGACTGGGCATTGAGTTCGATGAAAAACTGGCGGCGAAATATCCGTACGATCCAGCCTATTTGCCGGTGGCCCGCCTGGAAGACGGCACACTGTGGAACTGGTAAGGAGCGAAAAATGAAAAGCATCGTAATCGAAAAACCGAATACATTAACTATCGAAACGCGCGCGCTTCCGCAGCCTGCGCCGGGTGAAGTTCGTATTAAAGTGAAACTGGCGGGTATCTGCGGTTCCGACAGTCATATTTATCGGGGACATAATCCCTTTGCAAAATATCCCCGTGTCATAGGCCATGAATTTTTCGGTGTCATCGACGCGGTAGGCGACAACGTCAATCGCGACCGGATAGGAGAACGGGTATCCGTCGATCCGGTGATCAGTTGCGGGCATTGTTACCCTTGTTCAGTCGGTAAACCCAATGTGTGTACCTCGCTGGTGGTGCTGGGCGTGCATCGTGACGGCGGTTTCAGCGAGTATGCGGTGGCGCCGGCCCGTAATGCTCATCGCATACCGGACAACATCGCGGACCATCATGCCGTCATGGTTGAGCCGTTTACCATTGCGGCAAATGTGACGGGGCAGGTGAATCCGACCGAGCAGGACGTGGCGCTTATCTATGGTGCAGGCCCGATGGGACTGACGACCGTACAGGCGCTGAAGGGGGTTTATCAGGTCAAAACGGTCATAGTCGTTGATCGCATTGAAGAGCGTTTAGCGATGGCGAAGCAGAGCGGCGCTGACTGGAGCCTCAATAATGGTCAACATTCACTGGCGGAATTTCTACAGCAGAAGGCGCTAAAACCGACCTTGATTGTCGATGCCGCCTGTCATCCCGCTATCCTGCAAGAGGCGATTACCCTCGCATCGCCTGCGGCACGCATTGTCCTGATGGGATTTTCCAGCGACCCGTGTGAGATTGTACAGCAGGGTATTACCGGAAAAGAGCTGGCTATTTATTCATCGCGTCTTAATGTCAATAAATTCCCGGTCGTGATTGACTGGCTGAATAAAGGGCTTATTGATCCGGATAAGCTGATAACGCATACATTTGATTATCAACATGTCATCGACGCGATTGAGCTTTTCGAGAAAGACCAGCGTCAATGCTGCAAAGTCTTACTCACGTTTGCGAAATAATATAAATAATTGCAAGTAAGTGGTACGCATCTTACCTCTTAGAGATTGCCTATATGACACAAATAAAGCATGAACGATCGACTCAGGATTTAGTGCGCGCTGCCGTATCTGGCTGGTTAGGCATCGCGCTTGAATTTATGGATTTTCAGTTATATTCACTAGGCGCGGCTCTGGTCTTCCATGAGATATTTTTTCCGGAACAGTCTGCCGCGATGGCGCTTATTCTGGCAATGGGCACCTATGGTGCAGGTTATATAGCCAGAATTATCGGCGCCTTTGTTTTTGGTAAAATGGGCGACCGCATCGGACGAAAAAAAGTATTGTTTATTACCATCACCATGATGGGGATCTGCACCACGCTGATTGGCGTACTGCCGACGTATGCGCAAATCGGCATTTTTGCGCCAGTATTACTGGTTACATTGCGAATTATACAGGGGCTGGGCGCCGGGGCGGAAATTTCCGGCGCGGGTACTATGCTGGCCGAGTATGCGCCGAAAGGAAAGCGTGGCATCATTTCCTCGCTGGTCGCGATGGGCACCAACTGCGGTACGTTGAGCGCGACGGCGATTTGGGCGGTGATGTTCTTTGCGCTTGAACGCGAACAACTGATCGCCTGGGGATGGCGTATTCCTTTCCTGGCGAGCGTCGTTGTCATGATATTCGCGATCTGGCTGCGAATGAATCTGAAAGAAAGTCCGGTATTCGAAAAAGTAAGCGAAGGCGAAAAATCGCCAGCGTTAACGCCTGCGTCAGAAAATACATTGGGCGCGATGTTTACCAGCAAATCTTTCTGGCTGGCCACAGGTTTACGTTTTGGACAAGCGGGGAATTCCGGGCTTATTCAAACCTTCCTTGCCGGATATTTGGTTCAGACGTTATTATTTAACAAATCTATCCCAACCGATGCGTTAATGACAAGTTCCGTAATTGGTTTTATCACTATCCCACTCTTGGGGTGGTTGTCCGATAAATACGGTCGTCGGCTGCCGTATATAATATTGAATATCTCCGCGATTATTCTCGCCTGGCCGATGCTGTCTATTGTGGTAGATAAAACGTATAGCCCTGGCGTAATTATGGCGGCGCTCATTGTTATTCATAACTTTGCCGTGCTGGGATTATTTGCGCTGGAAAACATCACCATGGCGGAAATTTTCGGATCGCGTAATCGCTTCACCCGGATGGCGATTTCAAAAGAGGCAGGAGGCCTGGTGGCGGTTGGCTTTGGCCCCGTCTTCGCAGGGATCTTTTGTAACATGACCGATTCCTGGCTGCCCATCTTAATTATGCTGGTGCTCTACTCGTGTATTGGTCTGATTTCTGCGCTGTTGATGCCGGAGGTCAGAGATCGCGACCTGAGTCTGCCTGAGGATGCGGCGGAAGCGACAGCGGCAGAGAAGTTACGCCACTCCGCAACCCAGACGAGTTAAATCGTGTCGACGGTATGGCCGGAACGCTAATGCGGTTTCGGCTATGTTGTCCGGTCACTTTTGTTTAATCAGTGTAAATCTAAATGCACCAGGGCAGGCGTTACTCTGCGACTGCTCCGCTTTCAGAATATAGAGGTTATAAAATGCAAAACAGGCTTTTATCGGCAAAGGCGACGCTTCCTGATTACGATCGCGCGGCGCTGGCGGCGCGGATGGTCCATCTCGGTTTTGGCGCGTTTCATCGCGCGCATCAGGGGGTTTACACAGATATTCTGGCTGCGGAGCAGCATAGCGACTGGGGCTATTATGAGGTTAATCTTATTGGCGGCGAACAACAGATTGCCGATCTAAAGCAGCAGGATAACCTCTATACCGTGGCGGAGATGTCGGCAGAAGCCTGGACGGCGCGTGTGGTGGGCGTCGTCAAAGCGGCGTTGCATGTTCAGGTTGATGGTCTGGAACGTGTGCTGGCGGCGATGTGCGAACCGCAAATAGCGATTGTGTCTCTGACCATTACCGAGAAAGGGTATTGTCATTCGCCAGCCACGGGCCAACTTCTGCTGGAACATCCCATGATTGCCGCCGACCTGCAAAATCCGCATCAACCGCTAACGGCACCGGGTATTATTGTCGAAGCGTTAGCGCGTCGTAAAGCCGCAGGCTTACCGGCATTTACCGTGATGTCCTGCGACAACATGCCGGAAAATGGGCATGTGACGCGTCAGGTTGTGACGGCTTACGCCCGGGAGGTGGATGCGGAACTGGCGATATGGATCGAGCAAAACGTGACATTTCCGTCAACCATGGTTGATCGGATTGTCCCTGCGGTCACGCCGGAGACGCTGGATAAAATCGAACAACTGACCGGCGTGCGCGATCCGGCTGGCGTCGCCTGCGAACCGTTTCGTCAGTGGGTGATAGAAGATACGTTTGTGGCGGGTCGTCCGCTGTGGGAAAACGCGGGCGCGACGTTGGTCGCCGACGTGGTTCCGTTTGAAGAGATGAAACTGCGAATGCTTAACGGCAGTCATTCATTCCTGGCTTATCTGGGGTATCTTGCCGGCTATCAGCATATTAATGACTGCATGGCTGACGACAACTATCGTCTGACCGCGCAGGCGTTAATGTTACGCGAGCAGGCGCCAACGCTGAAAGTCCAGGGGGTAGATTTACAGCGTTATGCCGATCAGTTGATTGCGCGTTACCGTAATCCGGCGCTGCGTCATCGTACCTGGCAGATTGCGATGGATGGCAGCCAGAAACTTCCGCAGCGTATGCTGGACTCCGTTCGCTGGCATCTTGCTAATCATAGCGATTTTGATTTGCTGGCGCTGGGCGTGGCGGGGTGGATGCGTTACGTTGGCGGCGTGGATGAGCAGGGCAAGGCCATCGACGTCAGCGATCCGCTATTGCCGGTTATTCAGCGCGCCGTGGCAAACAGTGAAGAAGGCGCAAGTCGTGTTAAGGCGCTGCTGGGACTGGCAGACATTTTCGGCAACGATTTGCCGCAGGCGGCGCGGTTTACGCAAAAAGTGCAAGAAGCCTATGACAGTTTACTGACATATGGCGCGAAAGCGAGCGTGGCGAAATATGCCGAGCGGTTGAAATAGCGTAACAGAGACCCGGTAGCATTATGCTACCGGGAAGGCCGGAGCGGTTCTTAGCGGCCAGTGGTATCAGTTCATGCCAAGACGAATCAGTTCGACTGGCGCGAATTTACCTTCACAACCTTCGACAATCACCGTTTTGCCGCGGCGAATTTGACCTGCATCCAGACCTTCGCTCTCAATGGCTTTGATAATCCCGGTATGGCCCGTGCCGCTTATCATGACCCGGCTACCGGTAGTGATTGCGTTACGGTTACGATCGTATGTCATCATGGTGTTTTCTCCTTTCAAACTTACTGCCAAAGCCCGCAGGTTTCCCCGCATGACGGGCGACATATAAATACGCTTATCGTTGCGGATTTTTTTTGTTTTTGATCAAGCTCACGGCTTTTTAGGCGGGAATGTGCAGGGTGAGAAAGCGGAGAAGGCGTCTCACCCCGACGTTAAAGGGAGTTAGTCTTCGCTAAACCAGCCGCTGTTTTCCTGACGGATAAGCTGAACGGATTCGCTAATTTCCTGCAAATGCTGGGTCATTGCGCTCTCAACCGCATTGCCGTCACGATTTTCCAGCGCGGAGAAAATATCATGGTGCTGGCGCAACAACATCTCCGGCGGAGAAACATGATCCAGACTCATATAGCGAACCCGGTCGATTGTCGCTTTGATATTTTCAATGGTGTCCCACGCTAACTGGCAATCGGCGATCTGCGCCAGCTTTTGGTGGAAATCGTCATCAAGCTGGAAAAAATCATCAATCTGTTTGCGCTCGATGGCAATATGTTGCAGGTGCAGGTTTTGCGCCAGTTGATAGCACTGGTTGTCGGTGATCATCGCCGCCGCACGGCGGACCACCGCGCATTCGATAGCCTGTCGTACAAAACAGCCATTCTGTACCTGAGAGAGCGAAATCTTATTCACATAACTACCGCGTTGAGGGCGGATCTGAATCAACCCATTTTCCGCCAGCTTTATAAAAGCCTCGCGCACCGGTTGACGCGAAACGTTAAAACGGGTTGAGACCTCTTTTTCTGATAGCGGCGTGCCAGGCGGAATCAGGCAATGCACGATATCACGCCGAAGAATACGGTAAATTTGCTGGTTGACAGGCTGTGTAGGGTTAAGCTGCGTTTCGACGGTCATTCATTCTTACTTTTTAGGCGGTTGACCCGGATACTCTACCACTTTTCCGTGGTGGTCTATACCGATCATGTTCTTGGTTGCAGATACGTTTGCCTTGGATTACCCGGCCCGCAGACCGGGTATAACCTTTAGCTACGGTGGACGCTGAGCCCTGCGAAGGATTGAGTAACAGGCATCATTTCAACGGTATTAATATTCACATGCGCGGGGAGTGTGGCCACCCACCATACCGCTTCGGTAATGTCTTCTGGCGTGAGCGCGGTGGTATTTTCGTAGGTTTTACCCGCTTTCTCATCGTCGCCTTTGAAACGGACGCTGGAAAACTCGGTACCGCCAACCAGACCCGGTTCAATGTCGGTCACGCGAACCGCCGTGCCGTGTAAATCCGTGCGCAAATTCAGGCTAAACTGGCGCACAAAGGCTTTCGTGGCGCCATAGACATTGCCACCAGCATAAGGCCAACTGCCGGCGGTTGAACCGATGTTAATGATATGACCGCGATTACGTTCGACCATTCCTGGCAGCACGGCGCGGGTCATATAAATTAAGCCTTTATTATTAGTATCGATCATAGTTTCCCAGTCTTCTACGCTGGCTTTATGCGCCGGTTCAAGACCCAGCGCCAGACCGGCGTTATTGACCAGCACATCAATATCGCGCCACTGCGCAGGCAGAGAGGCCATCATCTCTTCGATGGCCGCGCGGTTGCGCACGTCCAGTTGGGCGGTCAATACGTTCTCGCCAAGCGCATCTTTTAACGCTTGCAGGCGTTCATGACGACGTCCCGTGGCAATGACTTTATGTCCATTCTCAACAAAACGGCGTGCAATGCACTCGCCAAACCCTGCGGTTGCTCCAGTTACTAAAACGATCATCACACAGTTCCTCAACGCTTTTTGTGTTGTATTACCATAGCACGCGGCGTTTATGAAAGGGTAATCCTGGTTAACACGGTTGCGGTCAGCATAGGGGGAAGCTTACTCTTATGATCAACCTATTTTCAGGAGTGAAAAATGTCGACGAATCCTTTGTTAGACCAGAGTCTGTTGCCTTATCAGGCACCGCGTTTTGATCGGATCAAAGATTGCCATTATCGTCCTGCTTTTGATGAGGGCGTGCGGCAAAAACGCGTGGAAATCGAGGCCATCGTCAATCATCCGGCGGCCCCTGACTTTACGAATACGCTTCTGGCGCTGGAGCAAAGCGGGGCGCTTCTGTCACGCGTCACCAGCGTTTTTTTCGCGATGACGGCCGCGCACACTAACGATGAACTCCAGCGGTTGGATGAGGCCTTTTCTGCCGAGCTGGCGGCGCTCTCCAACGATATTTATTTGAATAGCGCGTTATTCGCTCGCGTGGATGCCGTCTGGCAACAGCGTCACTCACTGGGGCTGGATGATGAGTCGCTACGGTTGGTCGATGTTATCCATCAGCGTTTTGTGTTGGCAGGCGCGCAGCTTGCCGAAGAGGATAAAGCGCGACTGAAGGTATTGAATACTGAATCCGCGACCTTAATGAGTCAGTTTAATCAGCGTCTGCTGGCGGCAAGTAAAGCGGGCGGGCTGGCGGTCGATGACGCGCATTGCCTGGCAGGATTAAGCCCGGAAGAAATGACCGTCGCTGCTGAAGCGGCGCGTGAAAAAGGCCTGGAGGAGCGCTGGTTCATTCCGCTCCTTAATACGACGCAACAGCCTGCGCTTGCTACACTGCGCGATCGCCAGACCCGCGAAAATTTATTCGCAGCGTCATGGACTCGGGCGGAAAAAGGAGATGCCCACGATACCCGCGCTATCGTTCAGCGTCTGGTAGAGATTCGTCGCTGTCAGGCAAAACTGCTGGGTTTCCCCAATTATGCCGCATGGAAAATGGCCGATCAGATGGCGAAAACGCCGCAAGCCGCACTGAGCTTTATGCGTGGCATTGTGCCGCCAGCGCGTCAGCGGGTACTCAATGAACAGGCGGAAATTCAGAACGTCATTGATGGTGAGCAGGGCGGCTACACCGTTCAGGCCTGGGACTGGATGTTCTATGCCGAACAGGTACGGCGGGAAAAATATGCGTTAGATGAAGCGCAACTGAAGCCCTATTTTGCCTTAAATACGGTGTTGCAAGAGGGGGTTTTCTGGACCGCCAACCAGCTATTCGGCATCACCTTCGTCGAGCGTTTTGACATTCCGGTGTATCACCCTGATGTTCGGGTGTGGGAGATTTTCGACTCCGATGGTGTCGGCATGGCGTTATTTTATGGCGACTTCTTCGCGCGGGACTCGAAAAGCGGCGGCGCGTGGATGGGGAATTTTGTCGAGCAATCCACACTCAATGAAACCCGGCCCGTTATATACAATGTTTGTAACTATCAGAAACCGGTTGATGGGCAGCCTGCATTACTGCTTTGGGACGACGTTATTACGCTCTTCCATGAGTTTGGTCATACGTTACATGGTTTGTTTGCCGTCCAGCGCTATGCCACGCTTTCAGGTACCAATACGCCCCGCGACTTTGTCGAGTTTCCCTCCCAGATTAATGAGCATTGGGCGAGCCATCCACGTGTGTTCGAACGCTACGCGCGTCATGTCGACAGCGGTGAAAAAGTGCCTGCTGATTTACAGGAAAAAATGCGCAAGGCGAGTTTATTTAATAAAGGTTACGATATGACTGAATTGCTCGGCGCCGCATTGCTGGATATGCGCTGGCATATGCTGGAGGAGAGCGTAGCAGAGCAGTCTGTCGCTGAGTTCGAGCAGCAGGCGCTGGCCGCCGAGCATCTTGATTTACCGGCGGTGCCGCCCCGCTATCGCAGCAGTTATTTTGCCCATATCTTCGGCGGCGGCTACGCAGCGGGATACTACGCCTATCTTTGGACGCAAATGTTAGCGGATGACGGTTATCAATGGTTTGTAGAGCAGGGCGGCCTGACGCGTGAAAACGGGCAGCGTTTTCGTGATGCTATCCTTTCCCGGGGGAATAGTACTGATTTAGAAACGCTTTATTCAGCCTGGCGTGGACATGAACCGCATATTGACCCCATGTTGCAATATCGTGGGCTCGATCGCTAAGCTGATACGGTTGTTCGGCACTGTCGAACAACCGCCTGAAAATGAATCCTGCACTTCTGATGACAGCCAGTTAAATTTATGGGGTTAAGTTGTCTGAATATAACAAGGGCGTGCATTCGGATTTTTCTACTTATTTTCCCGTGGTGGCTTGATTGCCAAAGATTTATTACCGCTTCGCTGTTGATGTTTTCGAAAAATATATTTTCCGCTATGTGGTGGTATTATGTAAATAATGCAGAAATGAATTTGACACTGCGCACAGGGCGACTAGATTTAGAACTGTATCACATGATATGAGAAGACATATCATATTTAAAACGCAACATCATCATGAGGATTATATTATGGCAGAACATCGCGGCGGTTCCGGTAATTTTGCAGAAGATAAAGAGAAAGCCTCAGAAGCAGGTCGTAAAGGCGGCCAGCATAGCGGTGGGAACTTTAAAAACGACCCACAGCGTGCATCTGAAGCGGGTAAAAAAGGTGGCCAGAATAGCCACAGTGGCGGACGGAAATTCGGCAATTAATTTTACTCCTGATATTTCATAAATATATTCTGAAATATTGCACATACGATGCGGGCCATAGGCTCGCATTTTTTTATTCTGACCGGGAGTTGTTCTGACCGGTCAGATGAAATTATTGTTTATGCTTTCTTCGTTAACAGAAAAAGCAATTCAGCGAGGGCGAAGCGTACGCATTTTTCTAATACTTCCTGACAATCTCCGTTAAAATGTTGTCGGCTTGTAAAAGTTGTATTGTTAATATTCCAGGCAAACCAAACTGTGCCCGCCGGCGTGCCATCTTCGCCGCCTTCCGGACCGCCATAGCCGCTGATCGCTATGCTGATATTGACCTCAGCCTGATCCTTAGCGCCCTGTGCCATTTCAGTAACAACCGCTTCGCTGACGGCGGTATGTTCGGCAAGACTGTGGCGTTGTACGCGTAAGATTTTTGCTTTGGCTTCATCAGTAAAGGTGACATACCCCACACCGTAAAATGAGGGCGTATCTTCTGCTGCGCACAATGCTGAAGCCAGTTTCCCGCCAGTGCAGGATTCTGCAGTGGTCAGACGGAGTTTCTGGTTAACCAGTAAATCACCAAGTTTTTTTGTCAGGCTATCGACGGATTCGGCTTCATCAAGGGTGACAATATCGTGCTGTTCTAATCTCATCGTTTATTTTTCCGTTACAGAGACAAATGAAATCTATTCGTTCTTCTCAAGTATGGCATATTTATTTTATGACATTGTCAGTGAATGATTATTTTATCCAGTTACCAACAAACCCGCTGTTGCATAACTTGCTTACTTTCCTGCAGCGATGACTGCCATTGATTATGCGTAAGGCCATCATCCTCAAAAAATAAAGCCGATTATTCTGAATTGCTATCCAGACGTTGATGCATATGACTTCAGCTATGTGGCAAGTTAACTATTACGCCGTTACGCTTTCGCGCTCACCGGCGCTGATATCGGTTGCATATTAATCCGGATGGGTTGATTTTATTGCTTAATATTCTGCGGGTAAATTCATGTTTGTAAAAACTAAAAATAGCGGCCAGACTTAATACGTCAAATAGACGTTATTAAGGAGAGAGCATGAAACTACAGGTGGCTGCATTTCTAAGTTTTCTGATAATGCCTTACGCGCTAGCGGATGATCAAGGGGGATTAAAAAAAGACGTGGCACCGCCGCCGCCTCATGCTATTGAGGATGGTTATCGCGGTACGGATGATGCAGAAAAAATGACCATCGAACAGGCAAAAACCCTGCATGATGGCGCGACCGTTTCGCTGCGCGGCAACCTTATTGATCATAAAGGCGACGATCGCTATGTATTTCGTGATAAATCCGGCGAGATTAACGTGATAATTCCTTCCGCCGTATTTGATGGGCGGGAAGTTCAGCCGGATCAAATGATCAACATTAACGGTAGTCTGGACAAGAAAGCGAAGGAACCGCTTGTTCGCGTGAACCGACTGCAAAAATAACGCGCGCTAACCGGCAATCTCCAGGTCAGCCATACGGGGCATGCGGCTGGCCTGATACCATGGGTCTTGTAAAAGCGCCTGGGGGGACAAAAGGTCCCATAATGTCTTATTCAGGTCTGGTTGCGTATCGTTTAAGCTTCATTGATATTGACGGTGCTACAGTCGTTAGCGATCCGTTATCCTCGCAAGAATTTGCCCGGTAGCGTATAAGCAAAACACAAATCTATCCATGCAAGCATTTACCGCTGGTGAACCGGCGGTTTTTTTTTGCCTGCCATCCAGACAAAAGCGGCCCCTTGCGCAACGATGCAGCAAGGGGCCGGCTCTGCGAGGGATTATCTCCGTTCATTAATCATCCCATTTGTGACTGAACCAGGCGGCCAGAAATCCGGAAAATAAAATAATTCCTAATACAACGATAAAAAGGTTAATACTGCCTAACATCTCGTTTCTCCTTATTTTAGCGTGCATCCTCTTTTTTAAAAAACCTCGTACAGACTATAGTACTAATTTATACTTAAGCAAAGTCTGAATTGCGTATTTATTTTACTGGAAGGGTAAAGCATTAGAATATTTTCGTCAGCGCCTAGGAATATTCCTGAATTACCGCAGTTACAGCAGATAATTAGCCTGCAATATATAGGGTTAACCCAGTGCGCCAGAAACAGCGCACATGACTGGCTGCAGATAATTAACAGGTGATAGCCTGTTGCGTAGGGGTAATCCGCATTCCTTTTAACATCAGTGCCCAGGCGAACACAATGGCGATTATCAGGACAACGAAAAGCGACCAGGCGGGAAGCGTCGTCAGGATGACGCCGCTGGCCAGCGGGTTTACCGCCGCACCCAGCCAGCCCAGCGATTGCGCTGAAAAATAGCTGGCTTTCATCCCGGCAGGCGCAATGTTGTCAATTAACATATATTCGCCGGGGGTATAAATAATTTCGCCAATCGTGAATACTGCCGCTGAAAGCCCCCAAAAAAACAGATTGTCGCCTGAAAAAATAAATCCGATGAGCCCGGCGATAAAAAAGACGGTGCCGGTCGTCATCATTGGTCGAATATTGACGGCGGTAAGTCGACGGCCCACGGCGTATTGCAAACTGACCACAATAACCGCATTAACCGGCAGGACGACGGCTACCACACATCGCGGCTATTTTGCGCCACAGGTAACAAAGTTTGTTCTGCAATGCCATATCCGGAGGTGATAAGTAACAGACCCGGCAGGGCGGGAAACAGCATTTTCATGGTGCTCTTCGCGTGGCGCATAAACAAACTAGTAGTTGCCATGGTTCAGCGGCAGCATATACCGTGATTCGCCATGCATATTGGTGATCCGGTATTTGTGTGGCGGCACATCAAAATAGTTTTTGAACGTCCGGGTCAATGTTTGCTGTGACTCAAAGCCATAGCGTTCCGCCAGATAGAGAATGGGCTCGTTGCTCTCTTTTAATTTTTGCGCGATTTCCGTCATCTTACGGCTGCGGATGTATTGACCTAATGAATGACCGGTCTCTTTTTTAAACATCCGTTGCAGGTGCCATTTGGAATATCCTGAACGCTCAGACACTTTTTCCAGTGAGAGCGGCGACTCCAGGTTATCCTCGATCCAGTCCAAAATGCTATGAATAGTAATAGCGTCAGTGTTGCGTCTGGACATCGTCATACCTCTTTTTTGTCTACGGCAGAATTTTCTTGAGCAAATACTCAAGCGTTGCCACTTCGTCCGCCGTTAAGTTTTTTGTTAATTCCTGATGCAGGTCTTGCCCTGGTCGTTGATGACATTGCTCACAAATTGCCGCGCCGTCCGGCGTTAGCTTCACCAGTACGCCGCGTTTGTCATTAGGATTCGGCAGTCTTTCGATCCAGCCTTTGCACAGCAGGCGGTCGAGCATCCGCGTCAATGCGCCGAGATCGACAGACAGCACTTTTTTAAGTTCAACCGGGGTAATACATCCCGCGCAGCGTATCGAGCACAGCACTTTAAACTGTGTTGCGGTGATATCCAGCGGGGATAAATAGTTATTTAACAGGCGATCTTTTTTTTGATTTACCATGTAGATCAAGCGACCCAGCGGAATGATTTCATTGAACAGATCACTGGTGCTTTTCAAAATGGTTGCCCCGGCAAGTAATTAATTTCGTTAGATACTATTGCCAAGGCAAGTATAAGTCAACTAAATGAATTGGCCGATGCCACGATTTGCTAAAAGGCGTCCGGGGTATTGTGCTGTGATAACTTGTAACTAATTGATAATTACAGGTTATAGGTTGTAGAGGATATTAATTTGCACACTGGCGAAATGGCGCGCCTGGGTAATTTCACTTTATACTTCCGGTTCATGAAACGCTGATGGGTAAGAGATAGTATTATGATGGATTTGTTTAAAGCGATTGGATTGGGGCTGGTCGTACTGCTCCCGTTAGCCAATCCGCTAACCACCGTGGCGCTGTTTCTTGGCCTTGCGGGCAATATGAATAGTGCGGAACGCAACCGGCAGTCCTATATGGCTTCGGTTTATGTCTTCGCTATTATGATGGTGGCGTACTACGCCGGGCAGTTAGTTATGAACACCTTCGGTATTTCGATTCCAGGGTTACGGATCGCAGGGGGGGTAATTGTGGCGTTTATCGGCTTCAGAATGCTTTTCCCGCAGCAGAAGGCGCATGAGTCGCCGGAAGCGAAAAGCAAATCGGAGGAGCTGGCAGACGAACCGACGGCCAATATTGCGTTTGTTCCACTGGCTATGCCAAGCACCGCAGGACCGGGGACCATCGCAATGATCATCAGTTCCGCTTCCACGGTGCGTCATGGCGGCGAGTTTCCCGACTGGGTCATTATGGTCGCGCCGCCGATTATTTTTCTTGCCGTGGCGGTGATCCTGTGGGGATGCTTACGCAGTTCTGGCGCTATTATGCGGCTGGTGGGTAAAGGGGGGATTGAAGCGATCTCCCGCTTAATGGGATTCCTGCTGGTGTGTATGGGCGTGCAATTTATTATCAACGGCGTGTTGGAAATTATTAAAACGTACCACTAAGGCGCATTTTCGTCTGCCGGAAACCTGTTCCCGGCAGACGAATGTCTTAATGCGGTTGTTCTTCCAGCGTCACTGGCCATTTGCGGAATATGAGCACAGCCCATACCAGCGCGGCACAGGCGGGTATGGCGCCAATATAGCCGATGGCCGACATTGACCAGTGCAAACTCACCTGATTGCCTACCAGCGCGCCAGCGCCAATACCAATATTAAAGATGCCTGAAAATAGCGCCATTGCGACATCGGTCGCGTCCGGGGCCAGCGCCAGTACTTTCACCTGCATACCGAGCCCTATCACCATAATCGCGATGCCCCAGAAAATGCTCAGTATGGCCAGATGCGCTTCGCTATCCGCCGCAGGCAGCAGCAGAAGCAGACAGACAACCAGCAGAGCAATAGCGATACTGACGAGCGACGAGGCATGGCGATTACCCAGTTTACCAAACACGAGGCTGCCGATGATCCCGGCGCCGCCGAGGAGCAGTAACAGGACGGTAGCAAAATTCGCACTGAGCCCGGCGACATTCTGAACGAACGGTTCAATATAGCTATAAGCTGTATAATGCGCAGTCACCACAACGACGGTCAGCACATAGAGGCTCATCAGCGCCGGGCACCGGAATAGCAAAGGTAAACTTTTTAGTGAGCCGGAATGCTCGCTCGGCAATTTCGGTAGAAGCTTAATCAGACATAGCAGCGTAATTAATGCGCCCATGCCGATGGCAAAAAAGGTGGTGCGCCAGCCAAAATACTGACCAACAACGCGACCTATCGGCAGCCCAAGCACCATGGCCAACGCGGTGCCGGTCGCTATCAGACTTAATGCCTGCGCGCGTTTCCCGGCAGGGGCCAGGCGGATCGCCAGCGAGGCGGTTATCGACCAGAAAATAGCGTGGGCGAAAGCGATGCCAATACGGCTAATGACCAGCACGGTAAAGTTCCATGCCAGAAAGGAGAGCACATGGCTGGCAATAAACAAAACAAACAGACAAATGAGTAGTTTACGGCGCTCCATTTGACTGGTAAGAAGCATAAAAGGCAGCGACATGACGGCAACTACCCAGGCGTAAATGGTTAGCATGATGCCGACCTGCGCGGTTTGCATATGAAAGCTTTCAGCAATGTCTGACAGCAAACCAACTGGCACAAATTCTGTGGTATTGAAAATAAAAGCGGCAATAGCAAGCGTAACTACCCGTAGCCACGCGACCTTGCGGGAAACTGGATTGATTGTCATAAAAATATTTCGGGTTAGTTGCGAGAAGGTGAGGCCGCGATCTTAAAACGTTTACTGGCGAAAAGACAATCATTTTGTGACCTGCTTCTCATTTACTTCGCAGGCCGTTTCGTCTTCAGTCGGCGCTCGCCAGTTGGGCGTTAAGTAACTCGATAAAGGCCTCAAGCTGACGCGTCATCGCCCCGCGCCGCCACATTAGCCATGTGTTAAGCCAGCGCCACTTCTCCGCCAACGGCCAGGCTTCCACCTGATGATGTCCTGGCATACTGTTGAGCATACTTGCTGGCATCAGCGCAATACCTGCGCCGGCAATTACGCACGCCAACATTCCATGATATGACTCCATTTCGTGAATCGTACCGGGGGTCGCGCCATCGGCATGAAACCAGCTTTCGAAATGCCGTCGGTAAGAACAGTTGGCGCGAAAAGCATAGATGTTATAACCATTCACCTCGCTGGCCCGCGAAACGACGGAATGGCCGTGTGGCGCGACGATCATCATCTCTTCCTGGTAAGCCGGTATACCTTCCAGCCCCGGATGCATTAGCGGGCCATCAATAAAGGCGGCGTTCAGCTTTCCTTCGAGCACGCCATCCAGCATGGCGCCGGAAGGACCGGTCGTTAACGCGAACTGAATTTTAGGGTAACGCTGGTTATAACCCGCCAGCAGCGCGGGGATACGTACGGCGGCAGTACTTTCTAACGCGCCGAGTGAAAACAGTCCTTGCGGTTCCTCTCCGGCAACCACCATGCGGGCTTCATCGACCAGCGCCAGGATCTGCTGGCTGTAACGTAAAAAGTTATGCCCGGCTGGTGACAGCCTGAGTCGCTGGTTTTCGCGAATAAACAGAGAGACGCCCAGGTCGGCTTCAAGCTGGCGGATACGCGTGGTCAGGTTGGACGGAACGCGGTGTACTTTTGCCGCCGCCTGCGTAATGCTGCCCGTCAGAGCGACAGCGTTAAACATTTCCAGTTGCGTCAGGTCCATGGTTTTCTCAATTCGTGAATAGTCTGGTTAATATTATTCATTTTTCAGAAAGGGTAAAGGGCGTCATGATGGTACAATTCCCCTGATAACGAGAGAAAGAACATGACCATGATGACTACAACACAGGCGTTATCCGTTAATCCTGCGACCGGCCAGACGCTGGCGGCAATGCCCTGGGCTAACGCGCAAGAGATTGAACATGCGCTGAGTCTGGCGGCGAGCGGTTTCAAAAAGTGGAAAATGACATCAGTAGCGCAACGGGCGCAAACATTACGCAATATTGGTCAGGCGCTTCGCGCTCATGCAGAAGAGATGGCACAATGTATTACGCGTGAAATGGGTAAACCCATAAAGCAGGCGCGTGCGGAAGTGACGAAATCCGCCGCGTTATGCGACTGGTATGCGGAACATGGTCCGGCAATGCTGAATCCTGAGCCTACGCTGGTAGAAAATCAGCAGGCGGTGATTGAATACCGTCCGCTGGGCGTCATTCTGGCGATAATGCCGTGGAATTTTCCTTTATGGCAGGTGTTACGCGGGGCAGTGCCGATACTGTTGGCGGGGAATAGCTACTTGTTAAAACATGCGCCCAATGTCACGGGTTGCGCGCAGATGATAGCCCGAATCTTGACGGAAGCCGGTACTCCCGCTGGCGTCTATGGATGGGTGAACGCCAATAATGAGGGCGTGAGTCAGATGATTAACGATCCGCGAATCGCGGCGGTGACGGTGACCGGTAGCGTGCGCGCCGGCGCGGCGATTGGCGCTCAGGCTGGGGCGGCGCTGAAAAAGTGCGTACTGGAACTGGGTGGCTCGGATCCGTTTATTGTACTCAATGATGCCGATCTCGAGTTGGCGGTAAAAGCCGCAGTTGCCGGACGCTATCAAAACACCGGACAAGTCTGCGCCGCCGCCAAACGTTTTATTGTCGAAGAGGGCATTGCGCAGGCGTTTACCGATCGTTTTGTGGCGGCTGCCGCAGCATTAAAGATGGGTGATCCTCTGGTTGAAGAGAATGACCTGGGGCCGATGGCGCGCTTTGATTTGCGTGATGAACTCCATCAACAGGTGCAGGCTTCCGTCGCCGAAGGCGCACGGCTACTGTTGGGCGGGGAGAAAATCGCCGGGGAGGGCAACTATTATGCCGCGACCGTTCTGGCGGATGTTACACCTGACATGACGGCATTTCGTCAGGAACTTTTTGGGCCTGTTGCCGCCATTACCGTCGCAAAAGATGCGGCGCACGCCCTCGCGCTGGCGAATGACAGTGAGTTTGGCCTGTCGGCGACGATCTTTACCGCCGACGATACGCTGGCCGCGGAGATGGCGGCGCGTCTTGAGTGCGGCGGGGTATTCATTAATGGGTACAGCGCCAGCGATGCGCGTGTGGCATTCGGCGGGGTGAAGAAAAGCGGCTTCGGTCGCGAGCTTTCGCACTTTGGTTTACACGAATTTTGTAATGTGCAGACCGTCTGGAAGAACCGCGTCTAATCGCCCTGACGTCGCGTGGCGCCCTCTGCTATACTCGCAGGCCTTTTCAGACCTGCGAGCAAGGAGCATGTTGTGGCCAGGGCCATGGATAATGCAATTTTAGAGACGATTTTACAGCGCGTTCGCCCCCTCATTGGCCAGGGCAAAGTCGCTGACTATATTCCGGCATTAGCGTCCGTCGAAGGTTCAAAGCTGGGGATAGCGATTTGTACCGTGGACGGGCAGCATTATCAGGCGGGCGATGCGCACGAACGCTTCTCTATTCAGTCTATTTCGAAAGTGCTTAGTCTGGTGGTGGCGATGCGTCATTATCCGGAAGAGGAGATCTGGCAGCGCGTCGGAAAAGATCCTTCCGGCTCGCCGTTCAATTCGTTGGTTCAGTTAGAGATGGAACAAGGCATCCCGCGTAATCCATTTATTAATGCGGGCGCGCTGGTGGTATGCGACATGTTGCAAGGCCGGCTTAGCGCGCCGCGTCAGCGGATGCTGGAAGTTGTGCGCGCGCTTTGCGGCGTATCGGATATTACGTATGACGCTACGGTCGCGCGCTCTGAATTTGAGCATTCCGCCCGTAACGCCGCTATTGCCTGGCTGATGAAATCATTCGGTAATTTTCATCATGATGTGCCTACCGTGTTGCAAAATTACTTCCACTACTGTGCGTTGAAAATGAGCTGCATGGAACTGGCGAGGACGTTTGTCTTTCTGGCGAATCAGGGCGAGGCGTTTCATCTCGACGAGCCGGTAGTTACCCCCATGCAGGCCCGACAGATTAATGCGCTAATGGCGACCAGCGGGATGTATCAGAATGCCGGAGAGTTTGCCTGGCGGGTGGGATTGCCCGCTAAATCCGGCGTGGGCGGCGGTATTGTCGCCATAGTGCCGCATGAAATGGCGATTGCCGTCTGGAGTCCGGAGCTGGATCCTGCGGGAAACTCTCTGGCAGGTATCGCCGCGCTTGAACAATTAACACAAACGTTAGGACGTTCGGTATACTGATGAATGCGCTTGAACCGCTCTTTGCCCGCCTGGCGCGATCGACATTTCGTTCGCGTTTTCGTCTCGGGATAAAAGAAAGACAATATTGCTGGGATGAAGGCGCGGAGGTAATTGATAAACACGCCGCCGATTTTATCGCCCAGCGACTGGCGCCAGCTCACCCGGCGAATGATGGTAAGCAAACGCCGATGCGGGGCCATCCGGTATTTATCGCGCAACATGCGACGGCAACCTGCTGTCGCGGGTGCCTGGCGAAGTGGCACCAGATACCTCAGGGAGAACCACTGAGCGAAGCGCAGCAACAGTATATTGTCAGCGTTATCCATTACTGGCTGGTCATACAAATGAATCAGCGGTAGAGCAGCGCGTCGTTGCTGACGCTTTCCCCGATAAATTATACCACTGATAGCAGCCGTTGACCGTCATATATCTCATGTGCTGAAGTGTCTTTTTAGTTACAACATACATTTGGTTATTTTTTTCAACGCCTGTCAGCACTGTGCAAAAAAATGTTCTACAGGGCAGGGGATCCGTGTATCACCAGAAGCTTGCAACCTTGATCTGGATCACGTTTAATGACAGTGCTTTTTTACCTGCTGAAGATAATCATGATCGTTAGACCACAACAGCACTGGATTCGCCTGATATTTGTCTGGCATGGTTCCGTGTTATCTAAAATCTTTTCACGACTGCTCCTTAACTTTCTTCTTTCTATCGCCGTTATTATCATGCTGCCCTGGTACACAATGCTGGGTATTAAGTTTACCCTTGCGCCGTTTAGCATACTGGGCGTCGCTATCGCCATTTTTCTTGGGTTTCGCAATAATGCCTGTTATGCGCGTTACGTCGAAGCGCGACATTTGTGGGGGCAGTTGATGATCGCTTCACGCTCAATACTGCGAGAGGTGAAAACAACCTTGCCTGATGAACGCGGTATCGAGGATTTTGTTCGGTTACAAATCGCTTTTGCCCACTGTTTGCGTATGACATTGCGTCGACAGCCTCAAACGCAAGTTCTGGGAAACTATCTTGACCAGGAGGCGTTACAGAAAGTTGTCGCTTCCCATTCTCCCGCTAACCGTATCTTATTGCTGATGGGAGAGTGGCTGGCGATTCGCCGCCGCAGCGGAAAGCTTTCCGATATTTTATTTCATAGCCTCAACAACCGTTTAAATGATATGTCGTCAGTGTTGGCCGGCTGTGAACGCATCGCCAACACGCCGGTGCCTTTTGCCTATACGTTAATTTTGCATCGTACGGTTTATCTTTTCTGCATTATGTTGCCATTTGCACTGGTGGTTGATCTGCACTATATGACGCCGTTTATTTCGGTACTTATTTCTTATACGTTTATCGCGCTGGATGCGTTAGCGGAAGAGTTGGAAGATCCGTTCGGTACTGAAAATAATGATTTACCGCTGGATGCGATATGCAATGCGATAGAAATCGATTTACTGCAAATGAATGATGAAAGGGATATTCCGGCAAAACGGATACCGGATAAGCGCTATCAACTGACCTGAGATCGTCTTAACTGGCGCAGAATGTTCATCTGCGCCATAACCTGAAGAGCAAAGCTTAATAGCCTTCTCCAACGCCGGTTTTGGCTGGACCGGAGTAGTGGACATGAACGATTCGCCATCCTGTGTTTGGTATCTTCGCCCACACCTGGCTTTCGCGGCCTGTCGTGTGTTGAGTCTGCCCATTATCACGGCGTACCGCGGTAAAATGCCAGTCGAACTCTGCAACGGCGGCATTGCCATACACATGAATAGCAGGGGGAGCGTCCAGTTTTAATGTGCGTTTGCTGAAGGTTTTACCCATAGTGGTGCCATAAAAATTTTCAGCGATCTGCGACCATCCGCGTTCGTGACCGCGTGGATGAATAAAACTGGTTTCCGGTGAAACATAAAAGAGCTGCTTGCCTAACGTTGGGTCTGCCTTATCTATTGAATAAAGGTAACGGTTAATGCCTTCTGTAATTTCTTGTTTAACGGTCGACGTAACTTCATTTTGTGCGGCGGTTGGCGTTGCCGCTGATGCCGATGACGCCATCAGAGTTAACGTTATCGCGGCGGCCGAAAACAATAGTGACGTTTTTTGCATAATAGTTATACCCATATGGTCTGTTTTTGAGACGCTTTATCTTTCCTGTTACGTTCACCTTTATACTAAAAGAGCATGGCTCACGAACAATAAAAAACATCCTTCTATAAAATTACCCCGAAAAGGGAGTAGTGCAATTAAGAATATCGTATTTGTTTGTAACGGCATGACTCAAAATATCAACATTTAGAGTTTCAGGATTGTTGTTGTCCCTTGATTTGTTTTTGTATTTATTACCGCTGGTAAATAGTTAATCTTATGAATAGTGATACACAAATGACCGTTTGCGCTATGTGATAATTAACCATAGTAAAAATACACGAAGCGAAGAAATGCTATTTCAGTAGTACTGATATTTTCATAACGCTAATTTAAAAATAAATGTAAACGTAACAAATTATACACAAAAATAAGAAGGGCTGTGGTCTCAACTGACTTGATTATGATTCCGTCTTAACGAATGTCAGCCGAGTGTTAAGTGCCATTCTCGCCCTGGCATCCCCGACCGTAAGCCAGTTCTCTACTGGTAACCCCCTTGTTATTACAGCAGAAAACAGGGCATATCATTGATGCAGTCATACTTAACTTGCATTTTAACATTACTAATACATAGCAAGCTAATATTACACTTTGAAACTTAACGCACGGTAATTGTTAGTGATATTGTCCTGGACAGTTCCGCGAGCAGGTTTTGCGGAAAGTCCAAAAATAAGACAAATAAGGCATATAAAATGAAAAAAGTAGTGGTGTTATCTGCGGTAGCCGCAGCCGTGATGATGGCTGGAGCCGCCAACGCAGCAGAAATCTATAACAAGGATGGCAATAAACTGGATTTGTATGGCAAGGTCGACGGCCTGCATTATTTTTCCAGTAATCATAGTACGGATGGCGATCAATCTTATATCCGTATGGGTATTAAAGGCGAGACTCAAATTACCGATCAACTAACCGGTTTTGGACAGTGGGAGTATCAGGTCAACGCCAATCGTCCGGAAGATGGTGACTCCAGCGGTTCCCCGCAAAGCTGG
Source organism: Salmonella sp. 32100201201700099SM (assembly GCF_017572645.1). Taxonomy (NCBI): domain Bacteria; kingdom Pseudomonadati; phylum Pseudomonadota; class Gammaproteobacteria; order Enterobacterales; family Enterobacteriaceae; genus Salmonella; species Salmonella sp. 32100201201700099SM. The sequence continues at coordinate 291,647 of NZ_JAGERQ010000001.1, forward strand.
ACGCGTCTCGGTTTTGCTGGTTTGGCATTTGCCGATATGGGGTCTGTTGATTATGGTCGTAATTATGGCGTGTTATACGACATTGGTTCATGGACTGACGTACTGCCTGAATTTGGTAATGATTCGTATGAAGCTTCCGATAATTTTATGACCGGACGCGCGAATGGCGTTCTGACTTATCGCAATAATGATTTCTTTGGTCTGGTTGATGGCCTGAATATTGCGTTGCAGTATCAGGGTAAAAATGACGGCCTGTCGAAAGAAGGCGATCCTTTAAGTAATAATGCCAGAAAAAGTATCGCGTACCAGAATGGCGATGGTTTCGGGGCATCAGCGACATATGATTTGGGCATGGGGGTGAGCCTGGGGGCAGCCTATACCAGTTCCAAACGCACGCTTGATCAGATGACGCAAGATAAATACGACAATGGCGACCGCGCTGAAGCCTGGACTGGCGGCGTGAAGTATGATGCCAATAATATTTACCTGGCGGCAAACTATACCCGTACTTATGATATGACCTATATGGGTGATACATTGGGCGGCTTTGCACATAAAACCGATAACTGGGAAATGGTAGGGCAATATCAATTTGATAATGGCTTACGCCCATCACTGGCGTTCCTGCAATCCAGAGCCAATGATGTTGATGGACTGGGTTCGTTCGACCTTGTGAAATATATTGATGTGGGTTCCTATTACTACTTCAATAAAAATATGTCCGCGTATGTTGACTACAAAATCAATCTGCTAAAAGATGGCAACCCATCGAATCCTAATACAGACAACACCGTGGCGCTCGGCTTAGTCTACGAGTTTTGATAAAACTTGCTGATTAAGACAGTTTAGGGATACCCTCCTTTTCCCAAAACTGTGTCACTGCTTAACCTTTATTATTGTCAGTTTATTCTTTTATTATTTCAGGACGCTTCTGGCGTCCTTTTTTATTGACTATTCGTTGACTATTCGACTTCGATCTCCCGAATGCGCATTCTGCTACTGTCATCTATCTGCACTTTGCCTGAATGACAAAAGGGACAACAGAGTGTGGATGTTTGAGAGGTGAAGGGTTGATTACAGGACAGACACCAACCTTGCGCCGGTGCGATAGTAATGTGGAAACGCGCATTGTCAGCAAGGGTATGACGAGCGGCGACGTCCAGGCCAAAATGCAGCGCCGGCACCTCAACACAGGCCATAACGCCAATCTCCAGCCAGACTTGCTTTACCTTGCTGAACTGGTGATTTACTGCCTGTTCCTCCAGCAATTCGATAATATTTTGCGCCAGGGCTAATTCATGCATGGGCCAGCTCCTTCATTCAACAATATTTACGGCGACACAAGGATCAATTACCTGTAACTGTTGCGACCACAATGAGAGTGGAATAGTGGCCAGTTCGCGAGCAATGACGCCGTCAGATTGAGCGTGACGTGTGGTAGGCGAGATAATACGGTAATCAAGAATATTACCTGACGTCGTCAGTCTGGCCTGATGAACTAACCATCCTCGCGCGGTTTCCACTACTGCTATTTTCCATTCGCCATCATCAAAACGATTCCAGCGTAGGGTAGGAAGGGCGCTCAAACTTCGAGCGAGCGTAATGCAGCGGGCCAGCAGACGTAGCGCAGTCGTTTTTCCGCTAAGACAACAGGCTGACAGTAGCGGATATTCGATAGCCAGAGGCGAGACATCCAGGGGACCATGGGTTATTAACGTATAATCCGGGGACGACGCCATCGGTAGTGTAGGTGTAATGATATTCTGTACTGCCGCCAGCCAGCGGGCGGTTTCAGAACGCTCTTGCAAAAACCAGGCTTCCCAGCCCTTTACGCCAGCGGCAAGCCAGGTCTGAGGATCATCGTCAAAAAAGATTGTGCTTGCCAGCGGGGATAACTCTCCGCAACGTAACAACGCCCATTCTTCAGCGGTTGCCTGTCGGTGGCTAAACAGGGGGAGCCAGTCTGTCAACGCACGACGGAGCGTTTCTCGCGCCAGCTCTTGTTGTGCGGCCTGCATATCTGGCTTCTCTTCAGGAAACAACAGTAAAGCCGCCGCCGCGCTGTGCGCCTGAGCGCACAACGTAAACAAACGTGAAATAAGCGTTTTTGCGTATACCGGCGTTGCGCCCTGTAACAAACGACCGATCGGCGCCTCCTGCCAGGTAATCCGTAGCGGGTGAGAATAGACGGTCAATCTTTGCACGAATTATTACCTTCATCGATCACCATAAACCCGGACTTACTGGTTTCGCAAACCGGACAGCACCAGTAATCAGGTAACTGGCTGAAGGGCACGCCGGGTGGAATTTGCCATACATCATCGCCCAGCGCAGGGTCGTAAACCCACCAACATACTTTGCACTCCATGCGCACCACTGGCTCATTTTCTGTGACCGGGTATTCTTTCAACCATTCCAACGTATTTTTTAGCCCCGCGTAGGCATCTTCGATATCGTCGATGCCTGCAACGGCGATATCAGGAATGTCCGCTATCTCAATCATATCTTGCAGTAATGTGTTCATATCATTGAAATAATTGACCCGCCATACGCCGGGAAAATGCGTGCTTACAATCCGGCATTTACCATATCCGCGTGAAAAAATAGCGCTACACCCTTCGCCTAAAAAATGATCCAGATACTCGCGATCGGCATCGTTTACTGGCAATAGCGTTAAGTTAATGATATGCGGCTCTTTTACCGGCTGTTTTACGCGCTCGGCTATTTCATGCGCGATAAAGGCGCCATTCATCAATCCCGCCGGTTGCGGCGGCAATTCTGGCGTAATCGGCGGCTGCGGATGCGTCTGCCAGATGCTCTCCGGGATCGGGCCAATGATAATTTCATCGGCAACCCGTTGCTGGTCAGCGTTATATTCACGTACACGCCAGACGCCCGTAAAAACCGTCTCCTGAATACGCTGTTCTTTTCCATCGGATAATAGTACCCGGGCGGAGATTTCACCTTCGCCGAGCAGTTGATCCAACAAACCGCTATTCTGTTGCTCAGTGGCATTCAGCTTATAGCTCAGGGGAAAGGGGAGCGTTGCCACTGGGTTATCCATATTGCGAATAAGCGTAGTCAGGATGTGTCTGGCAACACGGAGCTCAGCGGGCAGCGCCTGTTCCGGTAAAACCGGCGTCAGTGGGAGATTAATGCCGGCGGGGATGGGAAGAAAGTTAAAGTCTTCCTCTTCTGGCTGCGAGCCTGGTCCGGCAATATTAACGACTGGAATAGTTCTGGAATGATTCACGTGTGTTACCTTTCATTCTATTGCGTGATAACGGGAATATCCTGACGATAGCCCGGTGTGGTCAGCAATGCGGCCACCCGCTGAGAGTATTCTTGCCAGCTATATAATCCCGCCAGACTGCCGACAAAACGGTGCTGGCGAAAGAAAAGCAGCGCCGGATATTTCAGAATGCGATACTCCCGGGCGATCAGTTCACTCTGTTCGCTATCCGCAAATGCCGCGGTATAAGACGTCGCCGGAAATTGCTTGAGGATCTCCGGGATAATGACCCAACTGTCGGCGACTTCCGGATGTTTGTTGGGGTCGCTTTGCAGCAAAACCAGCAGAGTCGGATGCGCATTAATCAACGACGGGAGCGTTTGCGCATCGGTAACCAGAAAGCCTTTATCCGCCAGTGGACAAACAGAATTTTGGGGTGAGATAGTCATTTTTTTAAATGCTCCGGTAATTCAGGCGTGCGAGATAATAAATCGGCAAAACCGGTCAGCGGATCGCTTTGCGTGAGCATGGCCTGTTCCAGTGAGTCCAGCGCCGCCAGTACCTCAGCGGCTTCCGCTTCGTCCATTTCTCGTCGCGCTGCGCCGCCAAATGTCAGCAGCCATGCGCCTGCTAAGGGGGGAGCCACAAGCCACAAGCCGAATATCAACGTCGATAAGCTCGCCGTGTCGGTCGCGGCATTTGGCGAACCACTGACCGGGTGAAATAACCTGCACAGGAACGCCAATACACATTATGATTTCTCTCTCTGTAGCACCCGAATATCGCCGACCCGGCAAGCGCTTTGCGCATCTGGCCGTTCATCTTCGTAGCGTTCCATACACAGGCTGTAATGATTGAGTCTTTCAGTGGGCAAGGCCGTTGAAGAGGCGGTGATACCCCATTGCGCCAGCACTTCCTGCGCGAGATAGACCGCAGGCATCAGTTGCGCCTTTACCTGCGGCGTGAGACTCCCGCCATAGTCATCCAGACATTCCGGCTGCACGCCAATCAGCACAATCTCCGCTAACTGACCGCCGGTTAATTGCAGCAATGCCAGCACTTCAGAAAAACTGGTCTGATGTAAACTGAGTTTTTTCGCCGTCAGATAGGCGGGAACCTGTTCATCACGAAACATCGCCAGCGAACCTGGCGCCATACCAAAATCGATAGCATCCATGATTAACAGTTTTTCGGTCTGTTGCAGCCACGGAAGCAGCGCCAGCCCCTGCGTACCGCCATCAACAACGTCAACTTTCTCGTTATCGGCATACTGTTCAAACAGCTTTTCCGCCGCTCTGACGCCGAACCCTTCATCTGCCCAAAGCAGGTTGCCAAGCCCTAAGATTGTTACTTCTGCCATTGTTATCACCTGAACCAGCGCCAGCCGCTTATCATGACGGAAATCACGCTTTGTCGGCTCATAATGTCTTCGCGGATAGCGGTATAAACATGCGCAATGACGAAGGCGATAATGAACCACATGCCCAGCCGGTGCCAGAAATGTAGCGCGAGGCTATCGTTGCCAGTCAGGCGAATCATCCAGCCAAACCATTGATACGCCCAACTGTCTGTTCCAAGCCCTTCGCCATAGAGCGCAAAGCCACTACACACCATCAGTACGGACATCCAGAAATAGAACATTACCGCCAGTCCCGCTACCGGATTATGTCCATAGTAACGATGGGCCTCTTTTTCGAGGAAAAAATACCAGCGGATTTCGCTGATAACGCCTTTGCGCCAGGCGCGGCGCCAGAACGGAACCAGAAACATCTCTCTGGCGTACTCATTGCCGACACATGCCCAGTAAATACGAAACAGCAGCGCGACAGTAAAAATATACGCCGTGGTAAAATGGATCAGTCGTATCCAGCCCATCCAAAACATAAAGGTCGCTTCACCTTGAATCGATGGCAGGGGGCGGCCAATGAAATATCCTGTAACAGCCAGGACGACAATGGATAACGCCGTGATCCAGTGCCATAAACGGACCGGCGCTTCATAGATATAGTACCCCTGGCTGGTTATTTCTTTGAGATGCATTGAGACCTCCGAATCGTCGTCATCGTACCTGAACCCTGACCAGCTCCCCTCCATGATTATCAATAACATGGGTGGAGCAGGCCAGGCAGGGATCGAAGCTGTGCAGAGTACGTAAAATCTCCAATGGTTGATCGGGAACGGCGAGTTTAGTCCCCATTAACGCCGCTTCGTACGCGCCAATTTGACCTTTATCGTCACGTGGCCCGGCATTCCAGGTTGTCGGTACCACACACTGATAGCTGTCGATTTTCTGATTTTCAATTTTTATCCAGTGCCCCAGCGCGCCGCGCGGCGCCTCGCTGAAACCAACGCCTTTTGTCGATGTAGGCCAGGTATTGGGTTCCCAGAGCGTGACGTTTGCCGTCGCCGTATCGCCGGACTTGAGGTTACGCATCAGACGATCGAAGAAATATTGCAGCGTATTGCCTGCCCATACAGATTCCAGCGCACGCGCGGCAGTACGTCCTAATGTAGAAAAGAGCGCCTCTTTAGGCAGCTTTAATACACTCAGCAGTTGATCCACGGGCTCTTTAAATTCCGGTTTATTTTGATGATATCCAATCAAATAACGCGCCAGCGGACCTACCTCCATCGCATGTCCCTTCCAGCGCGGCGATTTAATCCATGAATATTTAGCGGACTCATCCACCTGTTCGATAAAGGTTTTTGTGCCTTTATAGTGTTCGCCCATGACCAGTTGCGGTTCGGTCAGACCATCCCACGGATGCAGGCCCTTATCGTTATTGCCGTTACCATAGGTATACCAGGAGTGAGTGACAAACTCCTGAATCTCATCGGGGGCGGTTAAATCGACAGGATGAATTTCGTCGAAACGACCGTTAATGATAGCTCCACGCGGAAGCAGAAGATTACTGGCGGAATAATCGTTAGGGTTATCCGGAAACTCGCCATAAGCCAGCAGGTTCATGCTCGATAACCCGCCGCCGATTTTTGCCCAGTCTTTGTAATAACTGGCAATCAGCAAGACGTCCGGAAGATAAACTTGTTCGCAGAACTGGCGAGCTTTTTGGATGATGGAACTGACAAGGTTCAGGCGCTCCATATTCACTGCGCCGACCGCGCCCGTTTCGTCAAGGTTGATGGCGCAAGGGACGCCGCCCACCAGCCAGTTAGGATGCGGGTTTTTACCACCGAAAACGGTGTGAATTTTTACGATCTCTTTTTGAAAATCGAGCGCTTCAAGATAGTGGGCGACCGCCAGCAAATTGGCTTCCGGTGGAAGTTTCATCGCCGGATGTCCCCAGTAGCCGTTACGGAAAGGGCCAAGTTGACCGGACTCGATAAACCGCTTCAGTCGATTTTGCAAATCGCGGAAATATCCCGGCGAGGATAGCGGCCATGCGGAAAGGCTTTGCGCGATGGCGGAGGTCTGATGCGGGTCGGCTTTCAGGGCGGCAACTACATCGACCCAGTCCAGCGCATGCAGATGATAAAAATGCACCAGGTGATCGTGAACGTGTAGCGTAGCCTGCATCATATTACGGATACAGTTTGCGTTGTCCGGAATCGCGATTCCCAGCGCATTTTCTACGGCACGGATTGAGGTCAGAGCATGTGTACCGGTGCAGACGCCGCAAATGCGTTCAACAAATGCCCAGGCGTCTCGCGGATCGCGACCTTTCAGGATAACCTCCAGGCCGCGCCACATGGTGCCGGTCGACACGGCGTTAGTAATGACATTATTACTGTCAATATTCACTTCGCAGCGCATATGCCCTTCGATGCGAGTAACCGGATCGACCACAATTCGCCGTCCGCTATTGTCCAGCGTAAAACCCTGAGTCTGATAAGGATATGCCATAATTATTTTTTCTCTTCCGGAGCGTTTTCTGATGACGTGTTATTTTTATTACGGGCGTGTTTTATGGCGCTAACCGTAGCGTGAGCGATGGCGGCAGCGCCCGCGACGCCGGCAACGCCCAGTCCGATTTTATCGGCGGTAGCCTCAATGCCGGTTTGCGGAATGCCCGTTGCCCGGCTGTAGAAAGAACCGTAATCCCAGAATCCATCTTCCGAACATCCGAGGCATCCATGACCCGACTGGATAGGAAAAGACACGCCATCATTCCAGCGAACGGTTGAACAGGCGTTATAGGTGGTCGGGCCTTTACAGCCCATCTTGTACAAGCAATACCCTTTTCTGGCGCCTTCGTCATCCCATGCTTCCACAAACTGACCGGCATCGAAATGCGCGCGTCGGTAGCATTTGTCATGAATTCGCTGGCCATAAAACATTTTTGGTCGTCCAAGACGATCAAGGGGAGGGATGCGATCAAATGCCAGCATATAGGTGATAACGGCGGACATCACTTCAGGTATAGGCGGGCAGCCTGGCACTTTAATAATGGGGTTATCGGTAATTAATTTGTGAACCGGCGTGGCTTTAGTTGGGTTGGGACGGGCTGCCTGCACGCAGCCCCATGATGCGCAGGATCCCCAGGCGATAATCGCTTTAGCATCCGCGCTGACGCGTTTTAACTTCTCCAGGAACGGCTCGCCAGCCAGTATGCAAAACATCCCATCTTCATTCAGCGGCGCGTTACCTTCCACGGCAACGATATAATTTCCTTTGTACTCACGCATCACATCCGCCAACGCCTGCTCGGCTTGTTGCCCTGCGGCGGCCATAATGGTGTCGTCATAATCCAGGGAAATGAGCGACAAAATGGCATCTTTTGCCAACGGGTGCACAGAGCGAATGAAAGATTCGGTACAGCAGGTACATTCAAGACCATGCAGCCATATCACTGGCGTACGCGGTTTATTCTCCAGGGCATAAGCTATTTGAGGAATCATCGAACTGCTCAGGCCTAAAGACGTTGCGGTAAGGCTGCAAAACTTGAGGAAGCTACGCCTTGTCACGCCGTGTCTACGCATAACTTGATAAAATGTATCTTGTGTTTGCATAACGTTTATCCCAAACCACTATAGTTAGTGTGGGCATCATATGTTGCATTTCTTGTCTTTCTCAACGTGTTTTAGTAGCAATTATGTTTCTAATTCGTAACAACTGATTACATGTGTGCTACTCACATTACTCAAAAACATAAATTAATTTAATGTTATTGGTGATGTTGAGTAAATATAGCGTTGTGATGGCATCTCTTAATGTTGATAAGAAACCGTGTTTTTTATTTATAACATGATGGGATTTTTTTAAATGGTCACACGGATAACGCGTTTCATGTTAGTTCGCTGTGTTTAACTCTCCTTTAAACCCGTCAGTTATGTAAAATAAGATCACAATTAATTACGTGCTGCATAACCATTGATAGGTTTAATTTAATATATTCATCCAATCCATTTTACAAACAAGGAAAGCATGATGAAAAAAAGTAAAGCAATGTTATTTATCGCTCCGGCGCTGTTTTCATACGCCCTGGCTGCATGGAGAAGCTGGGGTTGATAATACGGCAGCATAATGCCATCGATCGTCGTATACGCGAGGCCGTTATCTCCCGGACAGGAAAGGCGATGACGGAGCGTATAGACGCTGCTCGAGAGCAAATGGGCAAAGTTGTTTTTAAAGACTGGCCTCAGGATGAACTTGATGTCTTTGTTCGGTTAATGCAAAAGTTTGCCGATGCAATGGATAGCGATGCTTCAATGCCGGAATAAGCAAAAGAAAAGGGCGGTCAAATCCGATCGTCCAGCTTAATATCGGTATCTGACATTGATTAAATAGCCAGCAAAGTAAATATAACAACAACATTTATTGAGTTAATTTTCACCCTTTGAAAGGCCAACGTATACTGCAGAATACGGCTATATAACAATCGCCGTATCAATGGTTTTTCAAAGGGTAAATAAATGCTTACCGAAAAATATGATTTTCGCATTACCGATCAGATGACTATCCCACTCAGACCTCATTGGATAGCCAATGATTCATACAGGGAAAAGTGTAAAATGCTTGTCCTCAACCGGAGTAAAGGGGAAATTCATAAGGTAGACTTTAGTAAAGTAACAGATTATATCAAAGAAGGTGATGTAATCTGTTTTAACGACAGTACTATAATAAACTATATGTTTATCTGTAAAACAAGACGAAATAGATTAATTAAAATTGTTTTAGAGGGATTTTTACCAAATAATAGAGTAATTATTTCCGGACTTTTAAAAGAAAGGCTTAACGCGAATGATGTTTTCTATTTGGTTGATAATCCTGAAATTTCCATTAAGGTAGAGCAAAAGTTTAGCGAAGAGAGCCAGTACCGAGCCGTCGTAGAAAATCATGATGCCTTAATTTGCTATTTAGCCAGTCATGGTGAGCGTCTTGATGAGTATGTGGATTCCAGCTTATTTTATAAATATCCAGATGCTTACCGCTCCGTTTTTTCTAAAAAGTATGGTTCTTTGGATGTAGATAAAGGGAATTTCTCGATCACAACATACTATCCGCCAGAACCACCGCTAAAGCATTTGCTTAATCCGTTTCGCAAAAACGATATTCCTCAGGCGCCGGAGTTCACGATAGGTATGCTCATTGCGTCTGCCAGGGCTGGTCGCTGGTTGTATGAACTGATTCACGCTTGGGGGCTGCTTTCCGTTCTCCATCATCATGGTGCGCATAATGTATATTATGTTAAATGCACCAGAACAATTAAAAGACATGTTAAGGCGGCTGGATTCGTGCATGTCAAAAAACTTCTGGCCCATAAGTTTGATCCCTTCCCTGCCGTGACGCTGCGCGAATTCTGTTGATTTGCACCCGCTTATCCTGCACACGAACCCTGGTCCGCTGCTTTTTCTGACTGATGTTCTGCAGCTCTGACAACGGCTATAAACGCTTTGATACCCGGATCCACATCCGGCGACAACATGCGCATTGTTGATTTGGCATTCCTGCCGAACCTCGTCAAAAATCGCAGGATAACCGAACGTGACTTTAATCAGCGTGCGCAGCATCCCTTGTTTCTCGTAAGCAGCAGTATCGCTTGATGGTAGTGAGGCTATTGTTGTACACGCCAGCCGATTACCGGATAAAGAGCTGCTGCGCTACGCAGCCCACTTTCCAGCGCTGGTTGTTGTTAATCGTTATATCGCCGGTATGGCCAACCGATGTATCTGGCTGGAAAATCGCAGCGCCGCCAGGGAAGCGACCCGATATCTCCTGGCGAACGGGCATCGGCGCATCGCCTGTGTGACATCTGACTTGCCAATTATCGATCGTCAGGAACGCCTTGATGGTTACCGTCAGGCGCTGGAAGAATATGGTATTTCTCCAGACCCTCGCTGGGTGATTAGCGTTCCGTTTAACGAAGAAGGCGGCGAGCGGGCCGCGCATCAACTTATTAATAGCGGGCTTCCCCTTACGGCAGCGGTCACGTTTAACGATGTGATGGCCGCTGGCATTATGCGTATTCTTCATCAACGCGGCGTTCAGCTTCCGCAACAGCTCTCTATTGTCGGCTTTGATGATGTGGTGCTGGCCCGGTATCTTTATCCGGCGTTAACAACAATGCATTATCCGGTCGAACAAATGGCGCGTTGTGCCGCGCAACTGGCGATACAGTTATACCAGGGCATTACGCCGCCGCCCAGCAGCAATCATTTCAATGCCGAACTGGTGATCCGCGATTCTGTCGCGCCCTATTTTTCACGATGAATGCGTCGTCAACAGTAAAAACTGTGATGACTATCAAATTAACCCTTCTCATGTAATCGGTTACATGGACGAAAGTAATGGATCACAGTAGTGAGAAGCGTATCCCCCTACCCTTGAGCTACCTTACTGACCGGAGCTCCATTATGAGTGCATCACAAAACAAGAAGAAAACGCTGTCATTGGGTTTAGCACTAATCCCAGTCATCTCCATGTTGTTATTGTTGATTATCGGTTACGGCATCATGGGGCTACGTATCGAACCGCTCCTTCTGTGCTCTGCGGCGGTAGCGGCAGGCATTGCATGGTGGCAAGGATACTGTTGGGAAGACATCATCAACTCAGTGGTGGATAAGCTGGCTAAAGCAATGCCGGTTATCATGATCCTGATCTGCGTGGGTGGTTTGATTGGCACCTGGATGTTTAGTGGCACCATTCCCTACATGGTGTACTGGGGGCTAAAACTCATAAGCCCGGAATATATTTTGATTGCAGCCTTCTTTTTAACCAGCGTGGTCTCCGTCTGTACCGGTACATCGTGGGGATCCGCCGGGACGGTTGGCGTTGCGTTAATGGGGGTTGCCGCCGGGCTGGACGTGTCTCTTGCAGCAGCAGCTGGCGCCGTCGTTTCTGGCGCTTATTTCGGCGACAAAATCTCACCGTTGTCCGACTCGACTAACTTTGCCGCGATTGTCGCAGACACTACTCTGTTTGAGCATATTCAGCATTTACTTTGGACGACCCTGCCAAGTTTCCTGCTTGCCGCCGTGGTTTATCTTATCGCCGGACACAGTAATATGCTGGGCGAGGTGGCCACGCCGCAGCGCGTTACGGACATCATCCACTCGCTGGAGTCGCTATACCATTTTAATATTGTTCTTATTTTGCCGCCGGTGATCGTACTGTGGGGCGCAATTCGCAAGAAGCCTGTCATCCCATTAATGTTAAGCGCCTGCGTACTTGCCTTGTTCCTCGGCGTCATCATGCAGGGACTGAGCATCAAACAGGGACTGGACGCTTTCATTGATGGATTTGATATCGCCATGTTCCCACAAGGCGCAGAAGGTGTCGTGGCCGATGTTCCGCGACTGCTAAACCGGGGCGGAATGTTCTCGATGATGGGAACAATACTGTTAGTTTTCTGCGCTTTTTCATTTGCCGGAGCGCTAACGTTAACCGGCGCGTTAACGATCATCATTAACCGACTGCTGACCATTATTCATAGCGTTGGTCAACTCATTGCCGCCACTATCGGCACCACAATTTTGGTCACTGGCATTGTTAGTTCCCGCCGAACTGTTTAAAGATGCCTATCGTCGTATGGGGCTGGATACTAAAAACCTTTCACGGACGATAGAAGATGCCGGTACCGTTATCGAACCTCTCCTGCCGTGGACCTCGGCTGGCGTCTACATGGCAACCACGCTGGGCGTTAGCACGCTTGATCTTCTGCCCCGGGCTATCCAATGCTATGCGGCAATCTTCTTCGCATTAATTTATGGTTTTAGCGGAATTGGTATTGCCAGAACTGCCTCCGCCTCAGAAAAGTCGCCGCAATCGTCAGTGACGGAATAATAAGGAAACAAGATGGATTTTAACCAGATTATCAATCGCAACAATACTGGTTCGGTAAAGTGGGATTTTATTGAGCGTCACTTTGGCGATGGCGCAGGGAAACTGCTGCCGATGTGGGTTTCTGATTTCGATTTTGCCTGCCCGCCTGAGGTTCAGGCGGCATTGCATCAGCGAATCGAGCACGGCGTATTTGGCTATAGTGAACGTGATGAGGCCTATTTTAACGCCCTGCTTCACTGGTTTTCGTCACGCCACCAGCTCACGTTAAAACAGGAATGGGTATGCAGCGTGGAAGGCGTCGTACCAGGGTTGGCGCTCTTAGTGCAAATGTTGACGCATCCAGGCGACGGCGTAGTGGTACAGGGACCATACTATGGCTCCTTCGCCAAAATAATCACGCTTAATGGTAGAAAACTGCTGGAGAATCCCCTTAGCGAGTCGCCGGACGACGGCTACCAGATGGATTTTTGCCAACTGGAAAGGCTGTTTCGCCATGAGCGCCCTCCGCTGATGATTTTGTGTAATCCACATAATCCAACCGGGCGTTGCTGGTCGGCCAACGAGCTGGAGCAACTGCTTTTATTATGTGAAGCTTATGATGTCACTCTCATCTCGGATGAAATATGGGCCGATCTATTGCTGCCCGGCGAAACCTTTACCTCGGTACTGCATTTAGGGGAGCGCTGGCATAAACGGGTCATCTCCGCCACTGCGGCCAGCAAAACGTTTGGCTTATCGTCGTTGCGAATTTCTAATTTTCTCATTCCCGAGCCTACGCTTCGCCAGCGTTTCCTGTCTCGTCTGGACGCTCATGGGTTGGACGTCTTTAACGCTCTCTCCGTTCAGGCGGCGACTACCGCATGGAATGAAAGCAGACAGTGGCTGGATTCGCTACTGGATTACCTGGCGGAAAACCGCCGCTGGTTTGTTGAACAGGCGACAGAGCACCTTCCCTGGGCAAGAATTGTCCCGGCGCAGGGAACCTATTTATTATGGATGGATTGTAAAAAACTGGGACTGGATGACGAACAGCTAAAATGGGTAATGGCGGATGTCGCGGGTATTGCTCCTTCAATGGGCAGCGGCTTTGGCCCGGCGGGCAGCGGATTTATCCGTTTAAATCTGGGATGTCCACGTACCTACCTTGAAATGGCAATAGACGGCCTGAAGCGAATATCGGTGAAGACAATCAAAGGAATACCAACAGGCGGATGAATTTTTCGGGCGGTAAACTGACAACGGTGTTATTTCTGCGACATGATATCGCCTGAGCGCCAGTAAAAAAACCGGCCATCAAGGCCGGTTGGGTCCGGAGCGCGGTTTCACTATCAGGGGCGTCTGAATAATACGATGCTGCGCCCGGCCAGATCGAAATCCATTTCTTCGGTAATCCGCATTCCCTGCTGCGCGTTATCGGCAGTCGTCAGTTCAAGTACCCAGCCGCCTTCTCCCCACATCGGAATACGGAACGGTACGCTGCCTTCAAACGGATTGAAAAGCAGTAAGGCGTCATGCCAGATCCCCGCTTCCGGCTGAAGATCGGGACGACTAATACATACGCCTATCGTCGATCCCTCATCCCATTGTTCGGATTGCTGCGCCCCTCCGCCGGCGTTAAACCAGCGGATCTCCAGACCGTCACGCCAGCTCTCCCGGCGCAGCAACGGTTGCGTGGCGCGCAGTTGAATCAGATGACGGGTAAACTCCCGTAGCGCATTGGCGGTTTCCGGCAAATTATCCCAGTGGACCCACGATATTTCACTGTCCTGACAGTAGCCATTGTTATTGCCCATCTGACTGCGGCCAAACTCATCGCCCGCTAATAACATCGGCGTGCCGTGTGAGAAAAGTAAGGTGGTCAGGAAATTACGTTTCTGTCGCTCGCGTATCGCATTGATGCCCTCGTCGTCGGTTGGCCCTTCTGCGCCATAGTTACAGGAGCGGTTATCATTATGCCCGTCATTATTATCTTCGCCATTGGCTTCATTATGTTTGTCGTTATAAGACACCAGATCGTTCAGCGTGAAGCCGTCATGGGCAGTAATAAAGTTAACGCTTGACCAGGAGCGACGGCCGCGCAAATCGTAGAGATCGCCGGAACCCAGCAGGCGTGCGGCGAAATCATTTGTGACGTTGTCACCTTTCCAGTATTCGCGAACCGTATCGCGATATTTATCATTCCATTCGCCCCACCCTGGTGGAAAACCGCCAACCTGATAGCCGCCCGGTCCGATATCCCAGGGTTCGCCAATCAGTTTCAGTTTTGCCAGCACCGGGTCTTGCGTTACCGCATCAAAAAAGCCGCCTCTCTGATCAAAGCCTTCCGGCTCACGACCAAGAATGGTGCCCAAATCAAAACGAAAGCCGTCGACATGCATTGACTCCGCCCAATAGCGAAGCGAATCCATCACCATTTGCAGTACCCGTGGATGAGAGGTATTGACGGTATTACCTGTCCCTGTATCGTTAATATAATAGCGATGCTGATCGGGCATGGTGCGATAGTAAGAGAAGTTATCGATACCTTTAAATGACAGCGTGGGGCCAAGTTCATTCCCTTCTGCCGTATGGTTATAGACCACATCCAGTATCACTTCGACGCCGGCATCATGGAAAGCGCGCACCATATCGCGGAATCCCTGAATACCTTTTGGACCATAGTAGCGCGTCGCCGGCGCAAAAAAGCCCAGCGAGTTATATCCCCAGAAATTTTTCAGTCCTTTATCGAGCAGATGCTGATCGTCCGGGAACCAGTGAACGGGTAAAAGCTCGACGGAGGTAATCCCCAGACTTTTAATGTAATCCACGCTGGCTTTATGCCCCATGCCCTCAAACGTACCGCGTAGAGGCTCAGGGATCGCCGAATTAAGCTGGGTAAAGCCTTTTACATGCGTTTCATAAATAATGGCGTTCGACCACGGTATGGAAGGCCGTTGTCTATCCTCCCAGTTAGCCTCAGCCGGATCAATCACCCGGCATTTAGGCGTAAATGGCGCGCTATCCTGGTCATCAAAGGTCAAATCTTTATCGTCATGAAGTAATTGATACGCGAAATGCGCATCGTTCCACTGAATATCGCTCACCAGCTCACGGGCATAAGGGTCAATAAGCAGCTTATTGGGGTTAAAACGATGACCATTTTCCGGGTCATAAGGACCGTAAACGCGGTACCCATACAGCGCGCCGGGCTGCAACTTCGGGACATAGCCGTGCCATATTTCGTCGGTATATTCCGGTAACTCCAGACGAGCGATTTCATGCTCCCCACTCGGATCGTAAAGACAAAGCTCGACGCGTTCCGCATGGGCGGAAAAAATAGCGAAATTCACGCCTTCGCCGTCATAATTCGCGCCAAGCGTATGGCTGTATCCTGATCTGATTTCAAAAGCCCTGTTTGTTGTCATTCTCTTTCTCCACCCACGGTAAACGTTGTCCTGTCACGGCACATCAACACATAAACTCAGTCGCTCATTAAAACCAGTACGCCGCCCTGATGTGAGGCCAACGACAGGCGTTCACCAGGCATTAACCTCTCCTGGGTAAGCACATTGCGATAACGACGCTGATTAAGCTGTCCGGGTATAATAATGTCGGTTCCTGACCAGAAACCGCTATGCGATTGTGACAATAAGCCGTCACATTCGGCGAACACCAGTCGGGGCGCAACAACAATCAGCGCATCATCATGATTGACTCTGGCGTAAGCGATGACCTTGTCGGCACGCTGACCAACAGCCCGCAGCGGTATATAGTCGCCAAAACGGAAGAGCTCATGATTCTGCTGACGCAAACGCAGTAAGGCGGCGGTGGCATACTGATTCACCTGCCCGTCCAGCCAACTCTCTTCGCGCGAGAAAACTCCCGGCGTCAGTTGGTCTAACTGCTGCGCCAGCGTGGCGAAATCTGGTTCGCGGCGGTTGTCGGGATCGACAAGGCTAAAATTCAACGCCTCGCTCCCCTGATAGATATCAGGTACTCCCGGCGCGGTTAATTTGATAACGGTCTGCGTCAGGCTGTTAACCAGTCCTGCGCGGATGAAGGGTTGCAAGGAACGATAAAAATCCTGCAAAAATGTCTGATTATCCGGCGCCAGTAAATAACGGGCGTAATCAAGCATTGCCGTTTCGTAAGCCTCATTACTGTCCACCCAATCGGTACGTAGCTTCGCTTCGCGTAGCGCTTTCTCCACAAAGGCTTCAAAGCGTATTTTCAGCGCGTTTAAACCTGTTTCGTCCTGTGGTTGTAGCATCGGGGGCCAGACGCTGGTCAGCGCCTGATATAGCATCCACGTATCCGCCGATTTTGGCGCAGTGCCATCATTCAAAAATTTGACATGGGTCTGGTTCATCTGCCGCCAGCGGGCAAGGCATTCGCTCCACTGTTCCGGCGCTTCGGTAAGCGTATACAGGCGTGCTCGCGCATCCTCGCCTCGCTTGGTATCGTGGGTCGACGTACCGGATAACGCATCAGGCTGTCGCGCCTGTCGGGTTTTCATCTCATGGTGAAAGCGTTCGATGGAGAAGTGATGCGTGACGGGCTCGGCGCCGACTTCATTTAACGCCAGTCCCATGTTTTGACGAAAGAAAAGCGTATCCTCTACCGATTTCGCCATCAGCGGACCGGTGAGTTGCTGGAACCGAACGCGAAACTGTGTCGCCTCCTCCTGGCTGGAGGCGGGAACATCGCCGGTAAGAAGACGGCTCAGAAATGTAAGCGCTTCTGGCTGCGGAGGGTTTTCAAGCGTCTTTACCCGTTCCACAATACGGTGTAACAGGCAAATATCGGTCGGCGGTAGCCCTTCTGCCGTGCCGTAAGTGCGATATACGGGAAAGGCAATTAATAACTCGCGTAACGCCTGCCGAACGACGCTCTCTTCCTGTGCGATCTGTAGCTCGCTGGCAATCGACAGCGCAAGCGCGAGCAGCCGGGTAAATTCCCCCTCGAAATTGCGATCGACCATCAGCAATTTAGCCGCCCGTAATTCCGCCCGCATATCCACTGGCGCGCCTGTTACGGTCTCGTAAGCCTGGCGCAGATTGTCTATCTGCTCATCGTCAACCAGTACTTCCGCCAGCGAGGCGATGAATTCATAGCCTGTGGTGCCGGAAACCGGCCAGTCATCAGGAAGTTGCTCGCCTTTAGCGAGAATTTTTTCCACGGTGATATAGCACGCCGGTCCCACTTCCTGACGTAAACGCGCAAGATAGGCTTTCGGATCGGCAAGGCCGTCGATATGATCGATACGTAAACCGTCAACCGCCCCCGTTCTGACCAGCTCCAGAATCAGCCGATGTGTATCGTCGAAGACGATTTTATCTTCCACCCGCATTCCCACCAGCCCTGTGACCTCAAAGAAACGCCGATATGAAAGCGAGCGAGCGGCATCGCGCCAGGACATTAATTTCCACGGCTGGCGCTCATGCAAATCAGCAATAGCGGCTTTATCGGTAAGCGCCAGTATTTCGGCCTCGCGCCCCTGCCACGTCGCCGGCGCAAGCGGATAATAGTTATCATAATAGGCGAACGTGGGTTTACCCGTAGCGGGATCGGGCTTGATCGCAACTTCTCCGTTTTCCAGCACGGCGTCAAACGTGTCGCCTAAAAAAGGCAGCGTCAGTCGGCGCGACCAGTCAATATCGAAATGGCGCGCGTAACGGCTCTCCTTGCCATATTCAAGCACGTCGCGCCACCAGGCGTTTTCCAGCGAGCTGGCCATGTGATTAGGCACAATATCGATGATCAATCTCAGACCTTGTGCTTTAAGTTCAGCCACCAGTCTTTCAAATCCTTCGCGCCCGCCAATAGAAGGCTCAATCTCATTCGCATCGGTGACATCATAACCATGCGTTGACGCTTTGGTGGCGGTAAAGATGGGTGAGGCATAAAGATGGCTGATACCCAGATTTTTAAGGTAAGGCACCAGCGCCGCAGCGCGGTCGAAGGTCATGCCATTGCGAAACTGAAGACGATACGTTGCAGTTGGGATCATGATGCAGACTCTCCCTGGGCTAAGCGGACAATAAGAGAATATTGGGAAAGCGACCCGGTGGATTCATTCGGCCAGGCAAAGAGAGTCTTACCCGGTAAATCGGGCAGCAATACCGTCGTGGCGCTAATATTCAGCGCCAGTGACAGTGTTCCTCCCGGAAAACGCCAGCTAACGGCAATAAACCCGGGCGCGGTTTGCAATACCGTTCCTGAGCTCTCACGGGCAGCGGACAACAGCGGCACGATATGCTTCTGGCGCAAAAGCAGTAGTTCGCGGGTAAACGCCAGCCACGCTTTACCCTCTTCACTGTGCTGTTGCTTCCAGTTAAGTTTTGAGCGTTGAAAGGTCTCTGGTGCATTCGGGTCCGGAACATTCTCCCCTGCATGATCGGCAAACTCTTTTGCGCGACCTTCACGAACGGCGCGGGCTAAATCCCCATGGAAATCGGTAAAAAAAAGAAAAGGACGGCTTTCGCCATACTCTTCGCCCATAAAAAGCAGCGGAATATGCGGTGAAAGCAGCAACGTGGCGAGCAATACTTTTGTTCGTTCAGCGCCCGCCAGGGTTATCAGTCTGTCGCCCTGGGCGCGGTTACCGACCTGATCGTGATTCTGAATAAAATCCACAAAGGCGACCGGGGGTTGTCCGGTACTTTTTACGCCGCGAGGTTCGCCGGTTTGTGGTGAAATTTCCCCCTGATAAGCGAATCCTTCGGCCAGCGCTCTTGCGAGGTGTTTTTCCGGGGCATCAGCAAAATCATTGTAGTAGGCCTGGGTCTCTCCGGTCGCAAAAACGTGGACGGCATTATGAAAATCGTCATTCCATTCGGCGGTAAACAGCGGCGCATTGCCATCCTGATCACGGGGATGCAGAGAAATAATATTGCGGCTATCTTCGGTAGTCAGATGAATGGGTCTGTCGGTAATGTCTTCCCGAATACGTTGTGCGATTTCAACCAGCACATGCCTGGCGCTACTGTCCTCAATCTGATCGATAGCGTCAAAGCGTAAGCCGTCGAGATGGTATTCTGTCAGCCAGTATAACGGCGCCTCGATGATATAGCGCCGCACGGCGTCGACATCATAGGCGATACCATTTCCCCACGGCGTCATGCGCTCTTTGTGGAAAAACGCCGGCGCCAATAGCGGTAAATAATTTCCCTCCGGGCCGAAATGGTTCAGCACAATATCCAGGACGACGGAAAGACCATACCCATGCGCGGCGTCAATAAACGCTTTGAAATCATCCGGCGTCCCATAGGCAGAATGCGGCGCGTAAAGCAGTACGCCGTCATAGCCCCAGCCACGCTCGCCGCCAAATTGCGCAACGGGCATCACTTCAATAACGGTAACGCCGAGTTCAGCGAGATAAGGCAGCTTCGCTATTGCGGCGCGGAAAGTGCCTTCCGGAGTGAACGTGCCTGTATGCATCTCGTACACCACGGCCTGCTCCCAACGGCTACCTTTCCACCCGGTGTTGCGCCACGCGTAGCTGCCTGGATCAACCACATATGACGGACCATTGACGTCAGTTTTTTGGGCGCGGGAAGCCGGATCGGGGACCACCATGCCATCGCTGAGTACAAAGTTATACTCCGTACCTGGCGTCACCCCGGATACATCCAGCGTAAACCAGCCGTCACCGCTCACCTGCATTTCCTGGTCTTTACCCGCAAGCCTGAGCATAACCTTTTGCTGACCGGTGGCCCAAAGACGAAAGCGGACGACATCAGCGGCGATATATTCAGCCCCCCAGCTTTTGCAAAAAATTTTTGAACTCATTTGTCGCTCCGTTTAACCCATAACCTCTACAGCATCCGAAAAACAAGCATAGACTATGGGGCTAATTTTTACGTGACACTGTCACTTAACAGGCATTCTTTTTCCTATCTGCGTGTAAAACCGTGGAATTATTGTCGGGATTGCTCAGATGTACCGAAGTGCGCGGTATCGCCTCGCCCGTGTTCGCCAGAGCCCTGAACACGCTGTAGCTGGATAACCTCCCCCTGCTCCCAGGCGTTAGCCCCTTTAACAACGGGATGCTCAGGCAGATCCTGCCGCTCGCGTTTAATGGCCTGGGTATCAATTCCCAGACGGCGATCCCGATCGGCCAGCAGTGCGGGGTCAAGCTGCCCGTCGCCAGTAAAGCCCATCATCAGCGCAGGGATACCCATTGGCAGGGTTTTATCCCGGTCGGTATGCCAGGTGTGCCAGGTCTTGCCATAAGTATTAACAATCTTACTCATCAACGCCTTATCAGCGACCTGCGGTAAGCCAGGCGCCACCAGGCTACCGGATTTCACCTCGTACTGGTGGCTGTGCCACAGTTTTTTCTCCTCGGGAGGAAGCGTTTTAAATAAACGTTCGCTGATAATGTACTCCACCCCCATCAGGCGCGCGTTTTTCGTGTTGCCGTCGTAAATCACCGCCTGCATGACATCTTCGTTCAGGACGGTAACGTAATGGTGCGCTTCCATCTGTCCGTTTTTATCACCGCTATAAAAATGGAACCCGTCAAGGTAGGTACTGATGGCATCGACAGGTGGTCTGGATTGAATAGCCGCCGCGCCTGTTTCCAGGGTACGTAATTTGGCAGAGGTTTTTTCCCCAGGAATAGGCGTTTGCGGCGGCGTATTATTGGCGCCACATCCGGCCAGAAAAGGAATGATAAAGAGTGCCAGCGGTAAAATTTTCATTAGGTCTCCATATAGTGAAAGGGCTCTAATGAAAATAGTGCAATACCACGTGATTGGTAGAAGAAATGGAAGATGTTATTTGTGACGGTGTCACAAATAGTAAAACCCGACACACAGGCCGGGTTTTGATATCAGTTTACTCTTATTTTGAGAGTTCTTTCTTGATTTCGTCTTTTATTTTGCTTAATTCACTCTGCGGGTTTTTCTTACAAAGCTCAACGGCTAGCGGCACTGCTGTCGTCTCAGTTTCCTGGAAATCTACGTAGTCCCCGCCTTTAAAATCTTCATCTTCATTCAGCACCCAGAAAGCGACTGGCGCCATCGTCTGCGGATTGAGGTCAACAAACTCCTGGCAGCTCATACCTTTAGGCGTAACGTTTGTTTTAGTAGTATCTGTTGCCGCATTCACGCTAACACTGGTTACCAGCGCTGCCACGATAATACCTGCTGTAGCAAGGGAGAATTTATTCATTGTTGTTACTCCAATAATTATATAAATAACCTCTACATCTGCGCGTTAACCCGTTAATGTAGAACGCAGAAAATAATACCCCTCCTCTCTCAGGAATAAAGATCACCCTCCGTGATATGGCTATTATTGATATTTACGTTGACTGATTTTGATGTTTGATGAATAAAGCAACATGGCGAGCAGATTTTAGGGCGAAAAAGTAGACCACGACAATAGCCACGGATGTGGTATGCACTACGTTGAGCTGATGAAAGAGAACTTCGCTCTGACATGCCGTCGCGATCGCGCGCCAGCCAGACACAAACGGTGGGCAGAACAAACATCGTAAAACAGATTGCCTGTCAGCATTCCGGAGGCAACCACCAACCCTGGCCAAAACGGCTTGCGGCGTTTACGCCGCTGGCGAACCCTATCAGGGCTAAACCAACCACTATTGCCCCGGTAGTCATCAGCACCGGGCGCAATCGGATCTACAATACAATTTCATAGCATTTACAGATAGTCGGACAATTTCAGGTTTCCGTAATCATAAAAAACACCTTTCGTACACAAACTGTATACTTCCAGTAGATTTATTGTTATTTAGCACTATAACTGCAAGCAGTTGAATCCAAAGGGTAATAATTCAGGTATTATTAGGAGGGAAATTTATATGATTAAGATAAATAAATACTTATCGGTGAAGTGAGCGACGTTTAAGTTTTGTTGCAACCACGGCTTTATACTTTTTACGAGTGCTATTTTTTTTTGGCTAATTAAAAAGGTAAAGTTAATGAAACTATCCGTAACATTGGCGTTTTTCGGTTACATGATGGTATCCAGTATGGCACAAGCTAGCGATATCAATATGTGGCGTGAACCCAAACCTGTTGTGAAAGAAGGTAAATATTACAGCTTAATCATGGATCGTGGCGAGTTGCAGAAAGCAGTAAAAAGCAGCAATAACAACTATCTCTTTTCCGAAAAAGGTGCAGGAGTGAAACCGCTGGTATTGATTGGCTCTCCGGTAGAGATTAGCGAATTTATGTTGCAAAATAAAACTCGCAGCATTGAAAACCACATTAAAGGTCTACCTGACATTTATATGGGAGTGACAAAATATAAACCCAAACAACGTTTTACCGGCTTATTTCCGCTACAGGATATATTGACTCAAACTGTTGATCAGGTATCGAAATTTGTGCCCGGTACCGATATCACCGATGCGGTGGGTATCCCCTCCGACCTAAAAGCATTACAGCAAGCCATTTTGGCTATGAAGCCAAAAGATAAAACCAGCAACAATATACTGTACGTCAAATTTAGCTACTTACCGGAAGATGGGATGGTGAAAGTAGGAAGCAAAACAGTTTCTTTTGGTCGTATTCTGGAAAAAATGCAGCAGAGTAATCGTACCCAGCGTAGATAAGCAGGAAGTTGGCAGTATTTCCAGCTTCTGGAATGCTAACTTAAGCTACAAAAGCTGTCTGGAGGCAATAGGTAGGAATAAGTTATAAAACAATAGCTTAATTGCAATTTATATATTTAAAGAGGCAAATGATTATGACTGGAATATTTGCAGAACAAACTGTAGAGGTAGTTAAAAGCGCGATCGAAACCGCAGATGGGGCATTAGATTTTTATAACAAATACCTCGACCAGGTTATCCCCTGGAAGACCTTTGATGAAACCATAAAAGAGTTAAGCCGTTTTAAACAGGAGTACTCGCAGGAAGCTTCTGTTTTAGTTGGTGATATTAAAGTTTTGCTTATGGACAGCCAGGATAAGTATTTTGAAGCGACACAAACTGTTTATGAATGGTGTGGTGTCGTGACGCAATTACTCTCAGCGTATATTTTACTATTTGATGAATATAATGAGAAAAAAGCATCAGCGCAGAAAGACATTCTCATCAGGATATTAGATGATGGCGTCAATAAACTGAATGAAGCGCAAAAATCTCTCCTGGGAAGTTCACAAAGTTTCAACAACGCTTCAGGAAAACTGCTGGCATTAGATAGCCAGTTAACTAATGATTTCTCGGAAAAAAGTAGTTATTTCCAGTCACAGGTGGATAGAATTCGTAAGGAAGCTTATGCCGGTGCTGCAGCAGGCATAGTCGCCGGTCCGTTTGGATTAATTATTTCCTATTCTATTGCTGCGGGCGTGATTGAAGGGAAATTGATTCCAGAATTGAATGACAGGCTAAAAGCAGTGCAAAATTTCTTTACTAGCTTATCAGTCACAGTGAAACAAGCGAATAAAGATATCGATGCGGCAAAATTGAAATTAGCCACTGAAATAGCAGCAATTGGGGAGATAAAAACGGAAACCGAAACAACCAGATTCTACGTTGATTATGATGATTTAATGCTTTCTTTACTAAAAGGAGCTGCAAAGAAAATGATTAACACCTGTAATGAATACCAACAAAGGCACGGTAAGAAGACGCTTCTCGAGGTTCCTGACATCTGATACATTTTCATTCGCTCTGTTTACTTTTAACGCCCGATAGCGTGAAGAAAATGAGAGACGGAGAAAAAGCGATATTCAACAGCCCGATAAACAAGAGTCGTTACCGGGCTGGCGAGGTTATCATGCGTTAAGCTGGTAGTCGAGGGTGATTTCCGCATTCAGAACCTGCGATACCGGGCACCCGGCTTTTGCTTTCTGGATGATTTGATCGAAAGTTGAAGCATCAATATCTGCTACCGCAACTTTGCTTTGTAGCGCAATTTTGGTAATGGCGAAGCCCGCCTCCACCTTATCAAGCGATACGTCAGCGGTGGTGTCAATGGATGTCGGCGTAAATCCAGCCTCTCCCAGCATGAGTGATAGCGCCATGGAGAAACAGGCCGCATGTGCGGCGCCAATTAGCTCTTCCGGGTTGGTTCCTTGCGCGCCTTCGAACCGGGTATTGAATCCATACGGTTGTTGATTAAGCACGCCGCTTTCTGTTGATACAGTGCCTTTACCTCGTTTGATGTCGCCTTCCCAGTGTGCCTGACCTTTCTTATGGATTGTCATTTTTGCTCTCCTGTTGGCTCAAAAAATAAAGTATAGACCATGCTGCAAATCTGCGTTGTCCATGCCGATGGAGGTAGCATGTTGTCGATTACCCGCACTTCAGATATAGAAAATAGTTGTATGCTTTTTCAGTGATGAATATTAAACCAACAGGCCTCCCTTTCTTTAAAGAATATATCCCTCCTTTTGTCCTTACTTTTTCTTCCGGAGGCGCATTCCATTATGTATATTTTCATTAAAATTAAGATTTATCTTATCTCGTTGTAATAAAGGATAAAAATCGCAATAAGTAGCCTTTTAAATGTATATTAGTTGACCACCACTAGTATGAGGATATGTAATTGGCAAACGTAATATATTTTCTTCTGGGGTAAACAATTAGAGTTCCGCCTTGCGTTAAAATAACTCCAGGACTAATCTTAACCACAGCCGCAAAAATATTTGCCATGCTGAATACGAATTAATTTTCTGCGAGCCGTACTAAATAAATACATGTTCACGGAGGCATTATATGTTTACTTATCACTCAGCAAATACCTCAGCAGCACAACCGGCCTTGGTCAACGCGATTGAACAAGGATTACGCGCGGAGTTAGGCGTTGTCACTGAAGATGATATTTTAATGGAGCTGACCAAATGGGTTGAGGCTTCCGACAATGACATCCTCAGTGACATCTACCAGCAGACCATCAACTATGTGGTAAGCGGGCAGCACCCGACTCTGTAAAACCTGCTATGCTGTATCGGCAACCTTAGGGGTTACGTTTCTTTCGCGTAAGCGAATTTGTCCTTAAAACTAGCAACAGGATTGAGGAGTTAACATGAAATCGAACCGTCAGGCTCGTCATATACTTGGACTGGATTACAGAATTTCCAACCAGCGTAAGGTTGTTACTGAAGGCGACACCAGCAGCGTGGTGAATAACCCAACCGGCAGAAAGCGTCGCGCCGATAGCCAAAAGTAATCGTACAGTCCTGAAATGACGTTAAACACCATTGCATCTGCAATGGTGTTTTTGTTTATAGGAATGACCTTAACGTCTCACAATGCTTTATACTCAGGGTCGGTTCCCTGGTGGAAGGCAATATATGATGATAAACGACGGTGCCAGGGACAGTTATTCGAAAAAGAGTGAGTAACATGGAAACTACAACCAAGAAAGCACGTTCCCTTTATATCCCTTACGCTGGCCCTGTATTGCTGGAATTCCCCCTGTTAAACAAAGGCAGCGCTTTTAGCGTAGAAGAGCGCCGCAACTTCAATTTGTCAGGACTGCTGCCGGAGGTCGTCGAGTCGATTGAAGAACAGGCCGAACGCGCCTGGCTCCAGTATCAGGGGTTTAAAACAGAAATCGATAAGCATATTTACCTGCGTAACATCCAGGATACCAACGAAACGCTCTTTTATCGACTGGTGCAAAACCATCTTGAAGAGATGATGCCGGTTATCTATACCCCGACCGTGGGCGCGGCCTGTGAGCGCTTCTCTGAGATTTATCGCCGGGCGCGCGGCGTATTTATCTCTTATCCGAACCGTCACAATATGGACGACATTTTGCAGAATGTGCCTAACCACAACATTAAAGTTATTGTGGTGACGGATGGCGAGCGGATTCTGGGGCTTGGCGATCAGGGCATCGGCGGAATGGGGATACCTATCGGTAAGCTGTCATTATACACCGCCTGCGGCGGCATTAGTCCGGCCTATACCCTTCCCGTTGTGCTGGATGTCGGCACCAACAATCAACAGTTACTCAACGATCCGCTCTACATGGGCTGGCGTCATCCGCGCATTACCGACGATGAGTATTATGCGTTTGTCGATGAGTTTATTCAGGCCGTTAAGCAGCGCTGGCCAGATATCCTGCTACAGTTCGAAGATTTCGCGCAGAAAAACGCAATGCCGCTGTTGACGCGCTATCGTGATGAGATTTGCTCCTTTAACGATGATATTCAGGGCACCGCAGCCGTGACCGTCGGTACGTTGATCGCCGCCAGCCGCGCTGCCGGCAGTCAGCTTAGCGAGCAGAAAATCGTTTTCCTCGGCGCGGGTTCAGCCGGATGTGGGATTGCTGAACAGATCATCGCGCAGACTCAGCGTGAAGGTTTAAGCGAAGATGCCGCTCGACAGAACGTTTTTATGGTCGATCGCTTCGGCCTGTTGACGGACCGGATGCCTAATTTATTGCCGTTCCAGGCAAAACTGGTGCAGAAATGCGACAATCTCCAGCACTGGGATACCGAAAATGACGTGCTGTCGCTGCTGGATGTGGTGCGTAACGTGAAGCCGGATATCCTGATCGGGGTTTCCGGCCAGACCGGGCTCTTTACTGAAGAGATCATCCGCGAGATGCATAAGCATTGCCCTCGCCCGATCGTCATGCCGCTCTCTAATCCCACCTCTCGCGTGGAGGCCACGCCACAGGACATTATCGCCTGGACGGAAGGCAACGCGCTGGTGGCAACCGGCAGCCCATTCTCGCCGGTCATCTGGAAAGATAAGGTTTATCCGATCGCACAATGTAATAACGCCTATATTTTCCCCGGCATCGGACTTGGGGTTATCGCTTCCGGCGCATCGCGCATTACTGATGAAATGCTGATGTCAGCCAGTGAGACGCTGGCGAAACATTCTCCGCTGGTGAATAACGGCGAAGGATTAGTGTTACCAGCGCTTAAAGACATCCAGGTCGTGTCGCGCGCTATCGCTTTTGCCGTAGGCAAAATGGCGCAGCAACAAGGCGTAGCGGTGAAAACCTCTGCGGAAGCGCTGCAACAGGCGATTGACGATAACTTCTGGAAACCGGAATACCGCGACTACCGTCGGACTTCCATTTAATACGTACCCGGCGGTGAATGCCGCCGGATATCACTTTCTTCTTTAGTTTTGGTGAGTCTGTCGACACACCTGAATTCCTTTCCCTGCTTATTTGTCAAGCTACTAATATTAGCCACCTTTATGTATTGAACGAGGATTTATCAGGATAATCCTGGCTAAACTATTACATTGTATTTCTGCCGCCTTGCATAACTCATCAGAAATATTAATCCTAAAGAGGTAATAGCACCTTACCTGCTATTACCTGCTATTACCTGCTATTACCTGCTATGCAGTTCACTATTAAGAAAAGGAGAAGGTTATGAAAGCTGCTGTTGTCACACAAGATCATCAGGTTGATGTTACTGAGAAAACGCTGCGTCCCCTTCGCCACGGTGAAGCTTTGCTAAAAATGGAGTGCTGCGGTGTATGCCATACCGATCTACACGTGAAAAACGGAGATTTCGGTGACAAAACCGGCGTTATTCTGGGACACGAAGGCATTGGCGTCGTGGCGGAAGTCGGTCCTGGTGTCACCTCGCTGAAACCCGGCGATCGCGCGAGTGTCGCGTGGTTTTATGAAGGATGCGGACACTGTGAGTATTGCAATACGGGCAATGAAACCTTATGCCGCAACGTGAAAAATGCCGGTTACACGGTAGATGGCGGCATGGCCGAAGAGTGTATTGTCGTCGCGGATTATGCGGTGAAAGTACCGGAAGGCCTGGACTCTGCGGCGGCAAGTAGTATTACCTGCGCGGGCGTTGCCACCTATAAAGCGGTGAAGATTTCTCATATTAAACCTGGCCAGTGGATTGCCATCTACGGTCTGGGCGGTCTGGGTAATCTGGCCTTGCAGTACGCGAAAAACGTTTTCAATGCGAAAGTGATCGCCATTGATGTCAATGATGGGCAACTGAAACTGGCCGAGGAAATGGGCGCAGATCTGACCATTAATTCACGTACGGAAGATGCGGCTAAAATTGTGCAGGAAAAAACCGGTGGCGCGCACGCAGCGGTGGTTACCGCGGTCGCTAAGGCGGCGTTTAATTCCGCAGTAGATGCCGTTCGCGCCGGAGGCCGCGTGGTGGCGGTCGGGCTGCCGCCAGAAGCCATGAACCTTGATATCCCTCGCCTGGTGCTGGATGGCATTCAGGTTGTCGGTTCGTTGGTGGGGACACGCCAGGATCTGACCGAAGCCTTCCAGTTCGCGGCGGAAGGAAAAGTCGTGCCAAAAGTCGCTTTACGTCCGCTTGAAGATATCAACGTTATTTTTAAAGAGATGGAACAGGGACAAATTCGTGGCCGTATGGTCATCGATTTCCGTCGTTAAACGATTTGCTGTGGTCGTCTGAGTATACAGACAGCAGATGAAAACAAGGCGCTACCAGGATAGCGCCTTGTTTATCAGATTGCGAAAGAATTACTGAATACCTTCTTCGCTCTCTTTTTTTGCTTCCGCCTTCTCGATTTCACGATACCAGCGCGGATGATGTTTCTTCGCCCAGCGACGGCTGACCTTCCCTTCGATCATGCCTTTAATCGAGCCTTTCACCCAAAATGCCATATACATATGGATGAGGATCGCGTGCATTAAAATAATGCCCGCCGCCGCATGAATTAACAGGCTATAACGCACCACCTGCATCGGGAAATACTGCGCGAAATACGGACGCCAGATAACCACACCAGTCACCAGCAGCACAAAAATCATGCTCATAATGGACCAGAACATCATCTTCTGTCCGGCATTGTATTTGCCGACATCCGCCACCTTATGCTCATTGCCTTTCAATACTTCGACAATATTTTTCAGCCACGGAATATCTTTTTTATCCGGGATGTTGTGGTGGACGAAACGCACGAACATAAACATCAGCGCGATGAAGATGGCAATACCGAAGAACGGGTGCAAAATACGTCCCATCTGCGGCGTGCCGAAAGTTTGCGTCAACCATTGTAGCGTTGGGAAGAAAAACGAAATCCCTGACAGCGCTACCAGGAAGAAGCAGATCACCACCGTCCAGTGACAGGCGCGGTCGACAAATTTCGTGCGTACAATCATTTTCGACTTACTCATGATGATCCTCCTCATCGTCGTCCGTTTCTTTATTCGGGCCAATACCGATGTAGTGGTAAATCAGACCGGCGAAAGTGGCGATAAAGCCCGCTGCGGCCAGCGGTTTTAGCGCCCCTTTCCACAGATTGATTGAGGTATCGATCTGCGGATCTTTCGGCAAGCCGTGGTACAACTCCGGCTGATTGGCATGGTGCAGCACATACATGACGTGCGTACCGCCAACGCCCTGCGGGTTGTAGATACCGGCATGTTCAAAGCCGCGCGCTTTTAACTTCTCCACGCGTTGCTCACCCAGTTCCAGCATCTCTTTTTTGGTGCCGAAATGAATAGCCCCGATCGGACAAGTTTTGACGCAGGCCGGTTCCTGGCCCACGCTGACGCGATCGACGCAAAGCGTACATTTATAAACGCGGTTGTCCTCTTTGTTGAGGCGCGGAATATTAAACGGACACCCGGCGATACAGTAACCACAGCCGATACAGTGTTCAGATTGAAAATCAACAATCCCGTTCGCGTACTGGATGATAGCCCCGGCAGACGGACAGGCTTTAAGACAGCCTGGATCTTCACAGTGCATACAACCATCTTTACGAATCAGCCACTCCAGCTTGCCGTTCTGCTCGGTTTCGGTAAAGCGCATCACCGTCCAGGACTTGGCGCTGAGATCGGCAGGGTTATCGTACACCCCGACACAATGGCCAACGTTATCGCGAATATCGTTCCATTCAGAACAGGCTACCTGGCAGGCTTTACAGCCGACACAGGAGGAGACGTCGATCAGTTTCGCGACTTCGGCTTTGTAATCACGCGCCTGCGGAGGCGGCGTGATGGCGTTTGTTGCGGACCGTTTAATAATGTCCTGCGTTTCCATAGACATATGTTCGCCTCCCTTACGCCTTCTCGATGTTAACTAAAAACGCTTTGTATTCCGGCGTTTGCGAGTTGGCATCACCGACATTTGGCGTCAGAGTATTGGCGATATAGCCTTTGCGCGCGACACCCTCAAAGCCCCAGTGAATCGGGATCCCCACCGTTTCAACCTGCTGATCGTTGACATGCAGGGTGCGAAGACGACGAGTTACCACCGCGACCGCGCGAATAAACCCGCGTTTACTGCTCACCTTCACATAGTCGCCGTTAGCAATACCTTTCGCTGCCGCCAGCGTCTCACTGATCTCCACAAACTGTCCCGGCTGAGCGATAGCGTTAAGTAGCGCATGTTTGGTCCAGGTATGGAAATGCTCTGTGAGGCGGTAAGTCGTGCCCACGTACGGAAACTGCTCCTTCTTACCCATGCGCAGCGCATCTTCTTCATACAGACGCGCCGCCGGGTTCGAGACCACATTCGGGTGCAGCGGGTTAGTGCCCAGCGGCGTTTCCATCGGCTCGTAGTGTTCAGGGAACGGCCCTTCCGCCATTTTATCAATAGCAAACAGACGTCCCAGCCCTTCCGGCTGCATGATAAACGGATTGGTCCCGCTCCCCGGCGCCGCGTTGTTAAAGTCCGGAATATCGTTCCCTGTCCACTTCGCGCCGTTCCACTGGATCAGCATCCGTTTTGGATCCCACGGTTTACCCTGCGGGTCCGCCGAAGCGCGGTTATACAATACGCGACGGTTTAGCGGCCACGCCCACGCCCAACCCAGTGTATTGCCAAGCCCTGACGGGTCGGCGTTATCACGTCTGGACATCTGGTTGCCCTGCTCCGTCCAGCTACCGGTATAAATCCAGCAGGAGGAGGATGTCGTACCGTCATCGCGCAGTAATGCAAAACTGCTCAACAACTGGCCTTTCCTGGCAAGCAGTGTACCGTTGGCGTCATAGAGATCTTCCAGCGCATAGCCGTTGTTCTCTTTCGCCACTTCTTCCGAATGCGGTTCATCCGGCTGCTTGTAGTTCCAGCTCATCTTCAATAGTGGTTCGGCGCCTTTACCGCCTTCTGCGCGATACATTTCACGCAGACGATGGTAAATACCGGCCAGAATCTCGCCGTCGTTACGCGCTTCGCCCGGCGCGTCCTGACCTTTCCAGTGCCACTGTAACCAGCGACCGGAGTTAGCGATAGAGCCATCCTCTTCCGCAAAACAGGTAGACGGCAGACGGAAGACTTCGGTCTGAATCGTTGTCGGATCAACATCATTAGATTCGCCGTGGTTCTGCCAGAACGTTGACGTTTCAGTCACCAGCGGATCGATAACGACCAGATACTTCAGTTTGCTTAAGCTTTGCACCACTTTGTTTTTGTCCGGGAAGGACGCCACCGGGTTAAAGCCCTGACAGAAATAGCCGGTGACTTTCCCGCTATCCATCATGTTGAAATATTTGATCACGTCATAGGACTGATCCCACTTAGGCAGCCAGGCAAAGCCCCAGTCATTCTCTTTCTGCGCCGCATCGCCATAGAAAGATTTCATCAGGCTGACGAAGAACTTAGGATAATTCCCCCAGTAGTTGACCTGATCGGCCAGCGTCGCTTTGGGGGTATTCGCGGCCAGATAAGTTTGCAGATCGGCCTGTTTTTCTGACGGTAGCGTCAGGTAGCCCGGCAGGCTGGTGGAGAGCAGTCCTAAATCCGTTAAGCCCTGAATATTAGAGTGGCCGCGCAAGGCGTTCACACCGCCGCCAGCCATCCCCATATTGCCGAGCAGCAACTGGATCATCGCCATAGTACGGATGTTCTGCGCCCCGACGGTATGTTGCGTCCAGCCCAGCGCATACAGGAAGGTCGTAGTGCGATCCGGCGCGCTGGTAGAGGCCAACACCTCACACACCTTCAGGAAGTCCGCTTTCGGCGTACCGCAGATGTTTTCCACGACGTCCGGCGTATAGCGCGAAACGTGCTGCTTCAGCAGATTCCACACACAGCGTGGGTGCGTCAACGTTTCATCACGTTTGGCATAGCCGTTTTCATCGAACTGGTAGTTCCAGGAGGATTTATCGTACTGACGCTTTTGGGCGTCATAGCCGCTGAAAAGACCGTCTTCGAACGTAAAGTCTTCCCGCACCAGCAGGCTGGCGTTGGTGTAATGCTTAACGTATTCAGCGTTGATTTTGTTATTTTCGATCAGGTACAGCAAAACGCCGGACAGAAAGGTAATGTCTGTACCGGAACGTATTGGCGCATAGATATCCGCCACCGACGCCGTACGCGTAAAGCGTGGATCAACGACAATCAGCGTCGCATCGTTATTATTTTTCGCTTCCATCGCCCAGCGGAAACCCACCGGATGCGCTTCTGCGGCATTGCCGCCCATCACCATCACGACGTTGGCGTTTTTAATATCCACCCAGTGGTTGGTCATCGCACCGCGACCAAATGTTGGAGCAAGACTTGCTACCGTTGGTCCGTGTCAGACGCGCGCCTGGTTATCTACCGCCAGCATACCGAGAGAACGCGCAAACTTCTGCGTCAGCATCCCCGTTTCATTGCTGGCCGCCGAGGCGCACAGCATCCCGGTAGAGAGCCAGCGGTTAACTGTGACGCCCTGCTCATTCTTTTCAATAAAGTTGGCGTCACGGTCGGCTTTCATTAATTTAGCAATACGAGTGAAAGCGTCATCCCAGCTAATGCGCTGCCACTTGTCAGAACCCGGCGCGCGGTATTCTGGATAGCGTAGGCGATCTTCACTGTGAACATAGTCCAGCAAACCGGCCCCTTTCGGGCACAGCGCGCCACGGCTTACCGGATGATCCGGGTCGCCTTCAATATGGTAAATCGCTTCTTTCGCGTTTTTTGCCCCATCTCCCAGGCTATACATTAATAGCCCGCAACCTACGGAACAGTATGTGCAGGAGTTACGGATCTCTTTTGCGCGCAACAGTTTATAGTTTCGCGCCTGAGCCAGGGCCATTTTAGGGGTAAAACCCAGTGCGGCCACCGTTGTTCCCGCCATACCGCCCGCGCAGATTTTAAAAAATTGTCTGCGGCTGACGTCCATTGTTTTCCTCTTTTTTCCAGGGATGCACGCCTCCTTCGAACTGCAGCAAAACCTCAATCCAGGATGCGTGTATAACTTCGCGAGGAAACTAACAGTAAAATCGATAATTTTTTTGCGTCAAATCAATATTGAAACGGTTCCGCTACTAAATAGCCCTATTTTTAAACCGCAATAACTCCAGGGAGGTACCAAAAAATGACACTGCATGGCATCGCCCTCGGAAAAAGTGCTATAAGTGGCAGTTTATTTTTCGCGGTATTCAGGACAGTCACAAAGCATGACATCACAAAAAGCAACGCTAATAGGGCTTGTTGCCATCGTTCTGTGGAGCACGATGGTTGGGTTGATTCGCGGCGTCAGCGAAGGTCTCGGACCGGTAGGCGGCGCAGCCATGATCTATTCATTAAGCGGCCTGCTGCTGATTTTTACCGTCGGATTACCTGATATCCGTCGTTTCCCGGGGCGTTACCTCATCGCAGGCAGCGTACTGTTTGTCAGTTATGAAATATGCCTGGCGCTTTCTCTTGGTTATGCCGCCACTCGCCATCAGGCTATCGAAGTCGGCATGGTTAACTATTTATGGCCCAGCCTGACTATTCTGTTTGCCATTCTTTTTAATGGGCAAAAAACTAACTGGCTTATTGTTCCCGGATTGCTTATTGCACTTACTGGCGTTTGCTGGGTTCTGGGGGGCGAGAATGGTCTTAATGCCGAAGAAATTATCAACAATGTCGCCACCAGTCCGCTAAGTTATTTACTGGCATTTCTTGGGGCGTTTATATGGGCGACGTACTGCACGGTCACCAATAAATATGCGCGTGGTTTTAACGGTATCACCGTCTTTGTGTTACTCACCGCCCTGGCGCTGTGGTTACACTATTTTCTTACGCCGCAACCTGCCATGATATTTAGCCTACCGGTGATTGCTAAACTTTTTACCGCGGCATTAACGTTAGGGTTTGCCTACGCCGCATGGAATGTGGGCATACTTCATGGCAATGTGACTATCATGGCCGTAGGGTCTTATTTTACCCCCGTCATGTCCTCTGCTCTGGCCGCGCTGTTACTCAGCTCGCCACTGTCATTCTCCTTCTGGCAAGGCGCAGTCATGGTTTGCGTAGGTTCGCTACTTTGTTGGCTGGCAACGCGGCGGCGCTAAGCGACGGGCGGGCCGATGTTGATATAAAATCCGCCCGCTGCACCTTGACACCCTTCACAACACAACTACGCTTTTATCTATCGCCTGTGTGTATTTGACGATTTTCCATTTTCACGTGCTCCCCCTGCGCCATACCAGGATTGCGCTGGTAAAAATGAATTTTATAAAATCGTTAAATATGTTAATGTGATGATATAATTATATTAAAAAAATATATAATTAACGCTAGCTGGCAACTGTATTAGTGCATATAATAATCAATCGTTACTACCAAAAATAAAATCATAAACAGCCCAATAGTCCCCTCCGAAAATATATCTTATTAGACAGTCCCTATTTGAATTAATACTCTCAAATGTATTAAGGAGATCTCGATCACACAAATTAAAATAATTTGTAATCTTATGAAACTTATTATTGAACTTATGCCACTCCGTCATTTAAAAATAGTCTGCCATTGACAAACGCCTCGTTTAACAATGGTTGAGGAAACACGCTAAGAAAATTATAAGGATTATTAAAATGAAACTTAAGTTAGTGGCAGTGGCAGTGACTTCCCTGTTGGCAGCAGGCGTTGTAAATGCAGCCGAGGTATATAACAAAGACGGCAATAAACTGGATCTGTACGGTAAAGTTCACGCTCAGCATTATTTCTCTGATGATAACGGAAGTGATGGTGACAAAACTTACGCGCGTCTGGGCTTTAAAGGCGAAACGCAGATCAACGATCAGTTAACCGGTTTTGGCCAGTGGGAATATGAATTCAAAGGCAACCGTACTGAAAGCCAGGGCGCTGACAAAGACAAAACCCGTCTGGCGTTTGCTGGTCTGAAATTCGCTGACTACGGTTCTTTCGACTACGGTCGTAACTACGGCGTTGCTTACGACATCGGCGCATGGACCGACGTTCTGCCAGAGTTTGGTGGCGATACCTGGACTCAGACTGACGTCTTCA
Organism: Salmonella sp. 32100201201700099SM; assembly: GCF_017572645.1. Taxonomy (NCBI): domain Bacteria; kingdom Pseudomonadati; phylum Pseudomonadota; class Gammaproteobacteria; order Enterobacterales; family Enterobacteriaceae; genus Salmonella; species Salmonella sp. 32100201201700099SM. The sequence goes on from NZ_JAGERQ010000001.1 coordinate 327,232, forward strand.
TGACTGGCCGTACTACTGGTGTTGCCACCTACCGTAACACTGACTTCTTTGGCCTGGTTGAAGGTCTGAACTTTGCCGCGCAGTACCAGGGCAAAAACGACCGTGACGGCGCGTACGAGTCTAACGGCGACGGTTTCGGTCTGTCCGCAACGTATGAGTACGAAGGTTTTGGCGTAGGTGCGGCCTATGCGAAGTCTGACCGTACTAACAACCAGGTGAAAGCAGCGAGCAACCTGAATGCTGCGGGTAAAAACGCTGAAGTCTGGGCTGCTGGTCTGAAATATGATGCAAACAACATCTACCTGGCGACCACCTACTCCGAAACGCTGAACATGACCACCTTCGGTGAAGATGCAGCGGGTGATGCGTTTATCGCGAATAAAACCCAGAACTTCGAAGCGGTTGCTCAGTATCAGTTCGACTTCGGTCTGCGTCCGTCCATTGCTTACCTGAAATCCAAAGGTAAAAACTTGGGTACTTACGGCGACCAGGATCTGGTTGAGTACATCGATGTCGGTGCTACCTACTACTTCAACAAAAACATGTCCACCTTCGTTGATTACAAAATCAACCTGCTGGACGACAGCGATTTCACCAAAGCAGCTAAAGTGTCTACTGACAACATCGTTGCTGTTGGTCTGAACTACCAGTTCTAATTTTGTTGTAGTCTGAATACAAAGCCAGTCCTTTCAGGGCTGGCTTTTTCTCTTGATGTAGACTCGGTCATAAGGAGTATGCCGTGCAGACGTTCACTGGTCGTTGTCTTTGCGGACAAAGCCATTTTACCGTTGACGTCGAAATGCTGGATGTCTATGCCTGCCATTGTACGCTGTGTCAAAAATGGTCGGGTGGAATAGCCATGTATCTGGAAGCCTGCGGGCAACCACAGCTAGCCCCCCTTTCCCCGGAACCGCCATACTTTTCATCCTCTTCGCGCGGCGAACGCTACTTCTGTTCCGGCTGCGGGTGTCCGCTGTGGTTTCGGCTTACCGATACCGATCGTTATTTTATTCCCTGGACCTTACTGGAACTGAACGAAGTTGATCGCCGTCGGCTGATTCTGGCTGCGGAAATTTATACCGAAACCCAGCCTGCCTTCTGGCGACTGACGGGGCAATACGCACGCCTCAGCGGTAAAGAGGTTGAGGAAATGGACTCCCCCTGCCAGCTAGCGCATTAAGCGCTTATCTCACCAGGCGTTATGTTATCGGCGTTGGGCTTTTGCCAGGCTGAACCACATCCCTACCGCCAGCAAAAGAAGCATACTCCCGGCGCTGCTTAACGCCACGCTATGCGACCAGATAAAGGCATGTCTGGCGGCGTCCAGTATTGCCTGCCCCTGCGTGGGCGGCAGGCTATTCGCCAACTGCACGGCTTCTCCCATTGAAGATGACGCTCTGGCAATCTCTTGCGCCTCAAGCCCGGCAGGCAGACGGATAGACGCGGAGAAGCTACGGCTTAACAACAGACCGAAAATGGCAATGCCCAGTCCCGCGCCCAGTTCATAAGCCATCGTTTCTATCGCGCCGGCCGCCGCCGCTTTTTCTGCCGGCGCAGCGGCCATAATTGCCGACGTGGAAGCCAGCAATGCGCTGGCGGCGCTAAATCCCAGCAGCGCCATCAGCCCCCAGGCCTGCCATTGTTGGGTGCTGAAATCCGTCATCGCCAGGCCATAAAAACTCAGCGCGCTTAACGCCATGCCGCCCGTCGCGACCAGCCGTAGTCCCAGACGCGAGACCAGCGCGCCCGCAATCGGCCCGCTGAATCCACTGGCGACCATCACCGGCAGCATAAATACCCCGGCCTCATAAGGCGATAGTCCGTGAACAAACTGCAGCTCTTGCGCCATCAGCAGCTCAAAACCCACCAGTGTGATCATCGCGGTCATCGCCATCACGACGCCGCTCAGGATAATGCGATGGGTAAATAGTCGCATATCAATCATCGGACGCGATGTCGCAAGCTGTGTGCGGATAAAGAGTCCCAGGAGCAACGCGCCGGTAAGCAGGGTAAGCGAGATGACCCACAGCGACAGATGCCCTTTCAGCGCGGTTTTAACGCTATAGACTAACAGCAAAATAGCAACAATCAGCATCACCGCATGGCCAAGATTGAGCGGTTGATCGCGACGGCCCGCCTGGCGAGGAACATAGCGGGCGGTTAAGCCCATGACGACCAGCACAATCGGCACGTTGATCAGGAAAACCGATCCCCAGTAAAAATGCTCTAATAAGATGCCGCCGATGAGCGGCCCAAACGCCGCTCCGCCCGAACCTACCGCTGCCCAGACGCCCAGCGCCATGTTGCGATGCTTCTCTTCACAAAAGGTGGCGCGTATCCCGGCCAGCGTCGCCGGTACAATCATCGCCGCGCCAATAGCCAGTAATACCCTGGTGGCAATAAGCCAACTGGCGGTATGCGAAAACGCCGCCGTCAGTGACGCCAGGCCAAAGAGCGTCCCGCCCAGCATCAGCAGGCGTTTAAAACCGATACGATCGCCAAGCGCGCCCATCGGCAACACCATGCCAGCCATGACCAAAGAATAAATATCAATGATCCACAGCAGCTCGTTGCCGCTGGCCCCCAGTGTCATACTCAGTGTCGGGGCGGCGACATGCAAGACCGTGGCATCAATGGCGACAGGAATATAGACCAGCACAATAATGACTAACGTTAACCACTGACGAAACATAACTCTCCCTTCAAAAACTCAAATTTGGACGCTTGTCCAGCTTCAGGATCCTACGGTAAGTTGAACGAATGTCCAGCTTTTTGTTACACTGCGCGCATTGGCTAATGTGGGGAAAATATGAGTTACCTTAACCGGGATGAACGCCGCGAAGTGATCCTGCAAGCGGCGATGCGCGTGGCGCTGGCAGACGGGTTTGCCGCCATGACGGTGCGACGAATCGCATCAGAAGCCGATGTCGCCGCCGGACAGGTGCATCACCACTTCAGCTCGGCGGGTGAGCTCAAAGCGCTGGCCTTTGTCCATTTGATCCGTACCCTGCTCGATGCCGGGCAAGTTCCGCCGCCCGCCACCTGGCGTGCACGGCTTCACGCTATGTTGGGTAGCGAAGACGGCAGCTTTGAGCCTTACATAAAATTGTGGCGAGAGGCGCAAATTCTGGCCGATCGGGATCCGCACATCAGAGATGCTTATCTCCTCACGATGCAGATGTGGCATGAGGAAACGGTCACAATTATCGAGCAGGGCAAACAGGCAGGAGAATTTACGTTTACTGCTAACGCCACGGATATCGCCTGGCGGCTTATCGCACTGGTGTGCGGGCTAGACGGTATGTATGTGCTGGGTATTCCGGAAATGGCCGATCCCGCGTTTAAATACCATCTGGATCGTATGATTACGCTTGAACTCTTTGCGTAAAGTTACAAATAATTTAATAAAAATCACCTTTAGTTTACAAATAGTAACAATTAAGAAACATCATATCTCCTCTTTGCGCCGCGCTGGCTTAGTTTTTTATCTATTCTTTCACTCAATATTCTAAAAAAACTTCAATAAGTTCTCAAAAGAGCGCGTGACGCTCTGTCTCTTTTTTGTGTTTTTTTCAAATGATATGCGCATGTGAGGGGTAAAATGACACGACAAAACGAGAATTATAACCGTTATCTCTTGAGTGACTGGCGACCCGAAAATCCAGCCTTCTGGGAGAATAAAGGGAAAGGCATCGCCAGAAGAAACTTATGGATTTCAGTAAGTTGTTTGCTCCTGGCATTTTGCGTCTGGATGTTGTTTAGCGCTGTTGCCGTCAACCTCAATAAAATTGGATTTAATTTTACCACCGACCAACTCTTTTTATTAACCGCATTACCTTCTCTTTCCGGCGCAATATTACGCGTCCCCTACTCCTTTATGGTGCCACTGTTTGGTGGCCGTAAATGGACCGTATTAAGTACCGTAATATTGATTATTCCCTGCGCCTGGCTGGGATTCGCCGTGCAAAATCCCGCCACCCCTTTCGGGGTATTTATGCTCATCGCTCTGTTGTGCGGTTTTGCGGGGGCAAACTTCGCGTCCAGTATGGGCAACATCAGTTTTTTCTTTCCAAAAGCCAGACAAGGTAGCGCGTTGGGTATTAACGGCGGACTGGGAAATCTTGGCGTCAGTGTGATGCAGTTGCTTGCGCCGCTGGTTATTTTTCTGCCGATATTTACTTTTTTAGGCGTCCGGGGCGTGCCGCAACCTGATGGCTCCCTGCTCGCCCTCACTAACGCCGCCTGGATCTGGGTGCCGTTACTGGCTGTCGCGACGCTTGCCGCCTGGTTTGGTATGAACGGTATCGGCAGTTCAAAAGCGTCTGTCGCCTCGCAATTGCCGGTGCTAAAACGTCTGCACCTGTGGCTGCTTAGCCTGCTGTACCTGGCGACATTCGGGTCATTCATCGGCTTTTCCGCAGGTTTCGCCATGCTCGCCAAAACGCAATTTCCCGACGTAAACATTCTGCAACTGGCGTTCTTTGGCCCCTTTATCGGCGCGCTGGCGCGTTCGGCAGGCGGCGTGATCTCCGATAAATTCGGCGGCGTTCGCGTCACGCTCATTAATTTTATCTTTATGGCGCTGTTTACCGCCCTGCTATTCCTCACGCTGCCAGGCTCCGGCGCAGGCAGCTTTAGCGCGTTCTATCTTGTTTTTATGGGCCTGTTTTTGACAGCGGGTCTCGGCAGCGGTTCTACCTTCCAGATGATTGCGGTGATCTTCCGTCAGATCACGCTCTACAACGTCAAACTGCGCGGCGGGAGCGATGAGCAGGCGCAGCGCGAAGCGGTGACGGATACCGCCGCCGCACTCGGTTTTATCTCCGCTATTGGCGCTGTGGGCGGCTTCTTTATTCCAAAAGCGTTTGGCACCTCTTTGGCCTTGACCGGCTCGCCGGTGGGCGCCATGAAAATCTTTTTGCTGTTTTACATCGCTTGCGTCCTGCTGACCTGGCTGGTCTACGGGCGTCGTAAGCCTAAACAACAATAACAACATACGCACCTGTAGGACGGCCATCCGGCAATGGTTTAACGCCAAATCGACAGGATGGCGGAAAATTTATCGAAGCAGGAGAAATGTCATGAGTAAACTGTTGGATCGCTTTCGTTACTTTAAACAAAAAGGCGATACCTTTGCCGACGGCCATGGTCAGGTGATGCATACCAACCGCGACTGGGAAGACAGTTATCGCCAGCGCTGGCAGTTTGATAAGATCGTACGCTCAACCCACGGCGTCAACTGCACGGGCTCCTGTAGCTGGAAAATTTATGTCAAAAACGGTCTGGTGACGTGGGAAACCCAGCAAACCGACTACCCGCGCACGCGTCCCGATTTACCGAACCATGAACCGCGCGGCTGCCCGCGCGGCGCCAGCTACTCCTGGTATCTCTATAGCGCCAACCGTCTGAAATACCCTCTGGTGCGTAAGCGGCTGATAGAACTGTGGCGCGAGGCCCTTTCCCGGCACAGCGATCCGGTACTGGCATGGGAATCTATAATGAACGACCCGCAAAAATGCCAAAGTTACAAACAGGTGCGCGGACATGGCGGCTTTATTCGTTCGAGCTGGAAAGAGCTGAATCAGCTCATTGCCGCCGCTAACGTCTGGACAATCAAAACCTATGGCCCGGATCGTGTGGCGGGATTTTCACCTATTCCGGCGATGTCGATGGTTTCTTACGCCGCCGGAACACGTTATCTGTCATTGCTTGGCGGTACTTGCCTGAGCTTCTATGACTGGTATTGCGATCTTCCGCCCGCGTCGCCAATGACCTGGGGCGAGCAGACTGACGTGCCGGAGTCCGCCGACTGGTATAACTCAGCCTACATTATTGCCTGGGGCTCTAACGTGCCGCAGACGCGTACCCCGGACGCCCACTTCTTTACCGAAGTGCGCTACAAAGGCACCAAGACAATCGCCATCACCCCGGACTATTCCGAAGTCGCTAAACTGTGCGATCAGTGGCTGGCGCCAAAGCAAGGTACCGACAGCGCGCTGGCGATGGCCATGGGTCACGTCATTTTGAAAGAGTTTCATCTCGATAATCCCAGCGACTATTTTCTTAACTATTGCCGCCGTTATACCGACATGCCGATGCTGGTCCTGTTGGATGAGCGCGCAGACGGCAGTTATGTACCGGGGCGTATGATGCGCGCGTCGGATCTGATGGATGGGCTGGGAGAAGCCAACAATCCGGAATGGAAAACCGTCGCGCTCAACAGTACGGGCGAACTGGTCGCGCCCAACGGTTCTATCGGTTTTCGCTGGGGTGAAAAGGGAAAATGGAACCTGGAACCGGTGGCGGCGGGCGTCGAAACTGAACTGTCGCTCTCTTTACTCGGCCAGCATGATGATGTGGCGGGTGTCGCCTTCCCCTATTTTGGCGGTAACGAAAACCCACATTTCCGCAGCGTGCGGCAGGAACCGGTGCTGGTTCGTCAGTTACCGGTGAAACGCCTGACTCTGGCGGACGGTAGCGAGCGGATGGTCGTCAGCGTTTACGATCTGGTGCTGGCGAATTATGGGCTGGATCGTGGTCTGGATGACGGCCATAGCGCCAATAATTATAACGACGTAAAAGCCTACACGCCGGCCTGGGGCGAACAGATTACCGGCGTGCCGCGTCGACATATCGAAACTATTGCGCGTGAATTTGCCGAGACCGCCCATAAAACTCACGGTCGTTCGATGATCATCCTCGGCGCGGGAGTGAATCACTGGTATCACATGGATATGAATTACCGTGGGATGATTAACATGCTGGTGTTCTGCGGCTGTGTTGGACAAACCGGCGGCGGCTGGGCGCACTATGTCGGCCAGGAGAAGCTGCGGCCGCAAACCGGCTGGCTGCCGCTGGCCTTCGCGCTGGACTGGAATCGCCCGCCGCGTCAGATGAACAGTACCTCGTTTTTCTACAACCATGCCAGCCAGTGGCGCTATGAAAAACTGACTGCGCAAGAGTTGCTGTCGCCGCTGGCCGATCCGGCTAAATTTTCCGGACACCTGATCGATTTCAACGTGCACGCGGAACGTATGGGCTGGCTACCCTCGGCGCCGCAGCTTAATCTTAACCCGCTCAGCGTGAAAGCGAGCGCCGATAAAGCCGGGCTGTCTGCGGCGGATTATACCGTGCAGGCGTTGAAATCAGGCGCTATCCGTTTTGCCTGCGAACAGCCTGACAGTGGTCATAATCACCCGCGAAATTTATTTGTCTGGCGCTCTAACCTGCTCGGCTCCTCCGGGAAAGGTCATGAGTACATGCTCAAATATCTGCTGGGCACCGACAGCGGTATCCAGGGCGAAGCGCTGGGTTCCAGCGAAGGAATTAAGCCTGAAGAGGTGGAATGGCAGTCCGCCGCGATTGAGGGCAAGCTCGATCTGTTGGTCACGCTTGATTTCCGTATGTCCAGTACCTGTCTGTTTTCCGATATCGTTTTGCCGACCGCCACCTGGTATGAAAAAGACGATATGAATACCTCGGATATGCATCCGTTTATCCACCCCCTTTCCGCCGCGGTCGATCCTGCCTGGGAATCCAAAAGCGACTGGGAGATCTACAAAGGTATCGCCAGCGTCTTTTCTGAAGTGTGTGTCGGACATCTCGGACAGGAAACCGATGTGGTGTTACACCCGCTCCAGCATGATTCCCCGGCGGAACTGGCGCAGCCATTTGATATTCTCGACTGGCGTAAAGGCGAGTGCGAACTTATTCCGGGCAAAACCGCCCCCAATATCGTCGTGGTTGAACGCGATTATCCGGCCACCTATGAACGTTTTACCTCGCTGGGTCCCCTGCTGGATAAATTAGGCAACGGCGGTAAGGGTATTGCCTGGAATACGCAAGATGAAGTCGATTTCCTCGGTAAGCTCAATTACACCAAACACGATGGCCCGGCGAAAGGACGTCCGCGGATCGACACCGCGCTGGATGCTTCGGAAGTGATTCTTGCCTTAGCGCCGGAAACTAACGGCCAGGTGGCGGTGAAAGCCTGGCAGGCGTTGGGCGAGATGACCGGGCGCGAGCACACCCATCTGGCCATCAATAAAGAAGATGAGAAAATTCACTTTCGTGATATCCAGGCGCAACCGCGCAAAATTATCTCCAGCCCGACCTGGTCAGGGCTGGAAAGCGAGCATATCTCTTATAACGCCGGCTATACCAACGTACATGAACTGATCCCGTGGCGCACGTTGTCGGGGCGGCAACAACTCTATCAGGATCATGCGTGGATGCGCGCTTTTGGCGAAAGCTTGGTGGCATATCGTCCGCCGATTGATACCCGCAGCGTCAGCGAAATGCGAGAAATTCCGCCCAACGGTTTCCCGGAAAAAGCGCTTAACTTCCTGACGCCGCACCAGAAATGGGGAATTCACTCCATCTACAGCGAAAACCTGCTGATGCTGACCTTGTCGCGCGGCGGGCCGATTGTCTGGATCAGCGAAGCCGATGCCCGTGAATTGGGTATTGAAGATAACGACTGGATTGAAGCCTTCAACGCTAATGGCGCCCTTACCGCTCGTGCGGTGGTCAGCCAGCGCGTTCCGCCGGGTATGACCATGATGTACCACGCCCAGGAGCGAATTATGAATATTCCGGGCTCGGAAGTGACCGGGATGCGCGGCGGGATCCATAACTCCGTGACCCGGGTCTGTCCAAAACCGACGCATATGATCGGCGGCTATGCGCAACTGGCTTACGGCTTCAACTATTACGGAACCGTGGGTTCGAATCGCGATGAATTCATCATGATCAGGAAAATGAAAAACATTAACTGGCTGGATGATGAGGGCCGGGATCAGGTACAGGAGGCGAAAAAATGAAAATACGCTCACAGGTTGGGATGGTACTGAATCTCGATAAATGTATTGGCTGTCACACCTGCTCCGTCACCTGTAAAAACGTCTGGACCGGACGTGAAGGGATGGAATACGCATGGTTCAATAACGTCGAAACTAAACCGGGCATCGGCTATCCCAAAAACTGGGAAGACCAGCAGGAGTGGCAAGGCGGTTGGGTTCGTGATGTTAATGGCAAGATAAGGCCCCGTCTGGGCGGCAAAATGGGGGTAATTAGCAAAATTTTCGCCAACCCGGTGATTCCGCAAATCGATGATTACTATGAACCCTTTACCTTCGATTATCAGCATTTACATACTGCGCCGGAGAGTAAGCATCAGCCCACTGCCCGCCCTCGCTCACTGATTGACGGAAAACGGATGGACAAGGTGATCTGGGGGCCAAACTGGGAAGAGCTGCTCGGCGGCGAGTTTGAAAAACGCGCCCGCGACCGCAACTTCGACAACATACAAAAAGAGATGTACGGTCAGTTCGAAAACACCTTCATGATGTACCTGCCGCGCCTGTGCGAACACTGCCTGAACCCCAGTTGTGTCGCCACCTGCCCAAGTGGCGCTATTTATAAGCGTGAAGAAGACGGCATCGTGCTAATCGACCAGGATAAATGCCGGGGCTGGCGTTTGTGTATCAGCGGCTGCCCGTACAAAAAAATCTACTTTAACTGGAAGAGCGGTAAGTCTGAGAAGTGCATATTTTGCTATCCGCGTATTGAATCCGGCCAGCCGACCGTTTGTTCGGAAACCTGCGTCGGGCGCATTCGTTATCTTGGCGTTCTGCTCTACGACGCTGACAGGATTGAAGAAGCGGCCAGTACCGAACACGAGACGGATTTGTATGAACGTCAGTGCGATGTGTTTCTCGATCCGCACGATCCGGCGGTCATCGAAGAGGCGCTTAAACAGGGCATCCCGCAAAACGTCATCGACGCCGCCCAACGGTCGCCGGTGTACAAAATGGCGATGGACTGGAAGCTGGCGCTTCCGCTGCACCCGGAATACCGTACCCTTCCGATGGTCTGGTACGTACCGCCGCTATCGCCCATCCAGTCATACGCCGACGCGGGCGGGTTGCCGCACAATGGCAATATTCTGCCGGCGGTGGAAACGCTGCGTATTCCAGTTCAGTACCTGGCCAATATGCTCAGCGCGGGCGATACCGGCCCGGTCATTCGGGCGCTAAAGCGGATGATGGCGATGCGCCACTACATGCGCTCGCAGACGGTTGAAGGCGTGACGGATACCCGCGCGATTGACGAAGTGGGTCTGAGCGTACAACAGGTTGAAGAGATGTATCGCTACCTGGCGATTGCCAATTATGAAGATCGTTTTGTCATTCCCACCAGCCACCGGGAAATGGCGCGCGACGCCTTTCCGGAGCGCAACGGCTGCGGCTTTACTTTTGGCGACGGTTGCCACGGGTCGGATACCAAATTCAACCTGTTCAACAGTAGCCGTATTGATGCCATCAATATCACCGAAGTGCGTGATAAAGCGGAGGGGGAATAATGCAAATCCTCAAAGCGATTGGCCTGTTGATGGAGTATCCGGACGACGAGTTGTGGGAATGTCGGGATGAAGCGCTTGCCCTTATCCAACACGATGCGCCAATGCTGGCCGACTTCACTCGCGAGCTGCTTTATGCGCCGTTACTGGATAAACAAGCAGAATGGTGTGAAGTGTTTGACCGCGGGCGCGCCACTTCATTGCTGTTATTCGAGCATGTTCATGCGGAGTCCCGCGATCGCGGCCAGGCGATGGTCGATTTGTTAAGTCAGTACGAATCCGTGGGCCTGCAGCTCAACTGCCGCGAACTGCCGGATCATCTGCCGCTCTATCTGGAGTACTTAAGCGTGTTGCCGGAAGCGGAAGCGCGCGAGTGCCCCTATTCTGGCGCTGCTGGGCGGTCGTCTGAAACAGCGAGGAGCGCCGTGGTATCAACTGTTTGACGCCCTGTTGACGCTGGCGGGCAGCTCGCTGACAAGTGACAGTGTCACCAAACAGATTATTCAGGAATCGCGGGATGATACCCGTCAGGCACTGGATGCCGTCTGGGAAGAAGAACAGGTGAAGTTTATCGAAGATAACGCCACGACCTGTGACAGTTCACCGTTACACCATTATCAACGACGCTTTAGCCAGGACGCGGCGCCGCAGTACGTCGACGTCAGCGCGGGAGGCCCGAAATGATACAGTACCTGAACGTCTTTTTTTACGACATCTACCCCTATATTTGCGCCACGGTATTCTTCCTCGGCAGTTGGCTGCGCTATGACTACGGACAATATACCTGGCGCGCGTCGTCCAGCCAGATGCTGGACAAGCGTGGGATGGTGATATGGTCGAATCTGTTCCATATTGGCATTCTGGGGATCTTCTTTGGCCATCTGTTTGGGATGCTAGCGCCACACTGGATGTATGCCTGGTTCCTGCCGATTGCGGTAAAGCAGCAGATGGCGATGATCCTCGGCGGCGTGTGCGGCGTATTAACGTTGATCGGCGGCGCGGGATTACTGTGGCGTCGTCTGACCAATCAGCGTGTGCGGGCGACATCCACTACACCAGATATTATCATCATGAGCATTTTGCTGATTCAGTGCCTGCTTGGCCTGAGCACCATTCCGTTTTCGGCGCAATATCCGGATGGCAGCGAAATGATGAAGTTGGTGGGCTGGGCGCAAAGTATTGTCACCTTCCGCGGCGGGTCTTCGGAAATGCTGAGCGGTGTGGCGTTTGTTTTCCGCGTTCATCTGGTGCTGGGAATGACCATTTTCCTGCTCTTCCCGTTCACCCGTCTGGTTCATGTCTGGAGCGCGCCGTTTGAGTATTTCACCCGTCGCTACCAGATTGTTCGTACCCGCCGCTAATTCTCTTTGCCCGGGGATACGCTTACCGGGCAAAGAAAAACGCCTGGGCGTCGTCATTCGGCAACGCACAGGCTATGATGATTCTTCAGTCAAAGGAGAACATCAATGAAACCGCAGATTTACCATGTTGACGCCTTCACCAGCGAACCCTTTCGCGGCAACTCTGCTGGCGTTGTCTTACATGCGGATACGCTAAGCGACGCGCAGATGCAGCTGATTGCCCGTGAACTTCGTCACTCGGAAACCGCCTTTTTGCTAAAAAGCGAAGAGAGTGATGTGCGCATACGCTACTTTACACCGACAGTAGAAGTCCCCATCTGTGGTCATGCCACTGTGGCCGCGCATTATGTTCGGGCAACGGTACTGGGGTTGGGAAACACCACCGTCTGGCAAACCTCGTTAGCGGGCCGTCATCGCGTTGAAATTCATGCCGAACACAACGACTATCGCATCACGCTGGAACAAGGTCAGCCCTCTTTTGAACCACCGCTAGTCGGAGAGATTCGGGCTGCCATCATCACCGCACTGAACCTGACTGAAGATGATATCGTGCCGGGAGCGCCAATTCAGGTGGCTTCAACAGGACATGCAAAAGTGATGATCCTGCTCAAACCAGACGTTGATATTGATGCCCTTTCGCCGAATCTGGCAGCCCTGACGGCAATCAGCCAGCAAATTGGCTGTAACGGCTTTTTTCCTTTCCAGATTCGTCCGGGAAAAAACGAAACCGATGGGCGAATGTTTTCCCCGGCGATAGGAATTGTGGAAGATCCGGTAACGGGAAACGCCAATGGCCCGATGGGGGCATGGCTCGTCCATCATGGCCTGATGGCGCATGACGGTAAAACGCTGCAGATTCAAGGCCATCAGGGGCGCGCTTTAGGCAAAGAGGGTACTGTTGATGTTAGCGTCACCATTCGCGATAACCAGCCGGAAAACGTCACCATCTCCGGCCAGGCGGTCATTCTGTTTCATGCCGAATGGGCCATTACTTTTTAATCTTTGTCAGGCCCGCAAATCCTCGCGGCAAAAAATTATTTTCCCGCCTCCGGATGGGTATCAAATGCAGCCATTACCGCGGCCAGCTCCGCCTCGGTAAAACCGTGCTTTACATCATTTACGCCGAGACCAAACTGCTGCTGAAGTAACTGATACAACGACGGTACATCCGGTATATTGACCTGTTCAACGGCATGTCCCTGGTGGTAACGCGTGAAGTGGAAATTCGTTAATGTCAGCTTGCCGCCATCAGGCAAATGGCGGCACATCAACAAATGATGACGAAAATGGGATTGCGGCCAGTGAGCCGACCAGAAATTGCCCATTACATGATCGCTCTGCTGCTGCACCCCCAGATCAAAACAGTACATCGACTGCCAGTGCTCATGGTGGCGGAATTGTAAAATCCATGTGCTCCCCTCCTGTATCAGGCGGTATTCGCCATGCGGCGTTTGCTGGGCAATTTCAGCCTGCAGACGAAGCGGTGCGGTTAGCGTTTGGCCGCCAAACCCCACGTCCGCGATCCACTGCTCATCCTCAACATCAACCAGCAGCAAACGGTGCGTGCGCGGCGGTAAACTGGCGGGATGAGACAGAATGACCCGCCCCAATAAGCTTCGGACGTTAAAACCGATGTCGCGTAACGCGCGTTCAAACAGGCCATTCAGTTCAAAACAGTATCCACCGCGTCGGGCATAAAGCAGTTTCTCCTCTAGTGCCGTCTCATCAAGCTGTATTTCACGAGGCAGTAGCACATCCAGATTTTCAAAAGGAATCGCGCAGTTGTGCGCTAAGTGAAGCGTTCTGAGCGCTTCAACCGTAGGAACCCCCAACGGCTGACAATTTAATCGCGTAAAATAAGCATGTAAAAAAGAGGTCATCTGAGGCTTCCATTAACATTAATGCTTGCGTTCGGCACACAGGCTGAGGTGGATATCGCTGCGCAACAGGATACCCTATCCGTGGAATAGCGTTGGATACTTTTGAAAAAATAAGACAGGCCGGCTACAGCCGCCGGGGTACGTAGAATTTTGGCGTACAAACGGAAATCGGGTTCTGAGAATCTCTTTGCGACACGCCGCCAAAATAGCGGCGTGTTAAAATTTTTAACGCCAGCTCAGCGAGTCTGATTTCTAACAAAACTGGCTAAACATAAACGCTTTTTAATACTTGTCTAAATAGTTATGGTAACGATCTTTTATGTCGGCCGCCCGTTGCGCTTTCGCCTCCGGCATGTCGCTGGCCCGATCGGTATAATATTTTAAACTCGGAATGGCGCCTAATGCCTGAGGTAAGGCATTATATGCTGCTATTCGCTCTCTGACGGTTTTATATTTTTCATCAATATCATAACCATAGTATGCTGGCGCTTCAAAAAAGCCCTCTTCCAGTCTCATACAGATATCTTCAAAGGACCCCTTAACCTCAACGCTATGTTCGCCATCCGATATCCTGACGATTGGCTCACGTCCAGCCATCAGCGAGAGTTGTTCGAATGTTAACATCCGACCATCAGAAAGCTCGACATCTATAATAAATTGTTCATCACGTACAGCATCTGCAAGGTGATTATGGATATTCCCTGCATTGGCACAGAACTCATCAACTTTAGGCGTAACATTGCAATAATGTTCAATTACTCGCGTAAATCCGTAGGCCAGTCCTGCGGTAAGCACATACAAGATGCCTTTCATGATTTTTGTTGATAATTTATTTTCATAATCTCCTGCAGCAACATGAGGTAGCTTATTTCCTGATAAAGCTCTGGCATAGGTAGAAACTGATGTATATGGCATATCCTGCTCCTTCAAATTTTGCTCAATAGCTTTATATGTCCTACTCCTCTCTCATTATGACGATATGTCAATCAACAAAATTGCTCAAAGGCATACATTTTCAGGAGAAAATGAGAATAACAGGCGCAACGGCCTGATCTTATGCTGCTTCAATATCGTCAGGTGGTTTATCGTTCGAGGTCATATCTATGACCATAAATCCCTGCAGGGATTAACTCTGATTAATTATTGCGCAACGCAATCACTGCGGATTTGTGCTGGCGTCTTATCTGGCTGAATCGTGACCACACCGCACCACATCTGACCACACAAATAAACTCGACATCCTCATTTTGTTCTTTCCGTATGTTTTGCGTCATTTAACAATTGCAGGTAGGATGCTCCGCCGGCGGTTTTATCCCTGTCACAGAATCAGGGAAAAGCGGCATTCGCCATTGCAGGCAATCGATTGGTGAGCGCCCGTCGCGGCATAAGGAATTTTTCTGTCAGGACAGGCTACAACAGGTAACGTAATGAAAACACAGACTACGCACGCCGCAGAACAACATGCGGCGAAACGACGCTGGCTGAACGCCCATGAAGAGGGGTATCACAAAGCGATGGGGAATCGTCAGGTTCAGATGATTGCTATCGGCGGCGCGATTGGCACCGGTTTATTTTTAGGTGCAGGCGCCCGATTGCAAATGGCCGGACCGGCACTGGCGCTGGTCTATCTGATATGCGGCATTTTTTCTTTTTTCATTTTACGCGCGCTGGGCGAACTGGTATTGCACCGTCCTTCCAGCGGGAGCTTCGTCTCCTACGCCCGTGAGTTTTTGGGTGAAAAAGCGGCCTACGTCGCAGGCTGGATGTACTTTATTAACTGGGCGATGACCGGGATCGTCGATATCACCGCAGTGGCGTTATATATGCACTACTGGGGCGCATTTGGCGACGTTCCGCAATGGGTGTTCGCGCTCGGCGCGTTAACCATTGTCGGTACCATGAACATGATCGGCGTAAAATGGTTTGCCGAAATGGAGTTCTGGTTCGCGCTGATAAAAGTACTCGCCATTGTTATCTTCCTGGTGGTAGGCACGATTTTTCTCGGTACCGGTCAACCGCTTGAGGGTAATGCCACCGGTTTTCACCTGATTACAGATAATGGCGGCTTTTTCCCGCACGGCCTGTTGCCCGCGCTGGTACTGATTCAGGGCGTAGTGTTCGCCTTTGCTTCGATTGAACTGGTCGGTACCGCCGCTGGGGAGTGCAAAGATCCACAGACGATGGTGCCAAAAGCCATCAATAGCGTGATCTGGCGTATTGGTCTTTTCTATGTAGGATCGGTCGTATTGCTGGTTTTACTGCTGCCGTGGAACGCCTACCAGGCGGGGCAAAGTCCGTTTGTCACCTTCTTTTCTAAACTTGGCGTGCCTTATATCGGCAGTATTATGAATATCGTGGTGTTAACCGCCGCGCTTTCCAGCCTGAACTCCGGGCTTTACTGTACGGGGAGAATTTTACGTTCAATGTCGATGGGGGGGTCCGCGCCGAAATTCATGGCGAAAATGAGCCGTCAGCATGTGCCCTATGCGGGTATTCTGGCGACTCTGGTGGTTTACGTGGTCGGCGTGTTCCTGAATTACCTGGTCCCCTCCCGCGTGTTTGAGATCGTTCTTAATTTTGCCTCGCTCGGCATTATCGCGTCGTGGGCGTTTATCATGGTGTGCCAGATGCGTTTACGCCAGGCAATAAAAGAAGGCAAAGCCGCAGACGTCAGTTTTAAACTGCCCGGCGCGCCTTTTACCTCCTGGCTAACACTGCTGTTTTTACTAAGCGTGCTGGTACTCATGGCGTTTGACTACCCGAATGGAACTTACACTATCGCCTCGTTGCCGCTGATCGCTATTCTGCTGGTCGCCGGCTGGTTTGGCGTGCGACGTCGCGTAGCGGAGATCCATCGCACTGCGCCAGTGACGGCGGATTCGACAGAGAGTGTCGTATTGAAAGAAGAAGCAGCGACATAACATTACCCTTCCCCGGCAGCCCCAGGCCTGCCGGATTTAATGCGCGTTGCCGCCAACACCGCATCGCGCCCAATGCTTAGTCAGCCTTAATCAACTGCGCCACATCATTGCTGTTAATTTCCCGCTGGTTGCCTTCCTGATCGGTATAACTGGTCATTCCCGTCTCTTTATCTAACTGTGGCTTACCCTGAGTTACGATCGTTTGCCCATTCTTCGTCGTCATCACATAGTTGGTTGTACAACCCGCAAGCATAAAAAACATCATGCCCAAACCTGAGCATATAAATAACTTTTTCATATTTTCCTCGTGAATATAATGAGTAAACTACAGCAAAAAGGCAGTGTAATTCTCACAGAATCATCAGGCTATCGGCGGGGTGTAACGAGGCGTATCGGTGCGTTTAAAGAGATGACTGGAGGGGTTTCCCCCTCCATACCCTATTTACAGAGCAATGCGAATAACATCATCCGGCTGCGTCGCTTCCTGTTCACGTGTCGATTTCTGCTTCACGCTGACGTAGAGCGTTTTACCGTCTGCCGATAGCGCCAGACTATTCGGGTACGTCGGCGTATCGAACGTTTTAACAACGTTATAGGTCTTCGCATCGATCACGCTGACCTGCCCTGCCTGACGGTGCGTCACATACGCCTCGTTACGTGTCGGATTATACAGGACGGCCAAAGAGGCAGGCGCCGCGATTTTGACAAGAATATTGCCATTACGGGTATCGACAACCAGAACTTCAGTCGCCTTCGAGTCGGTGATAAACGCGCGATGACCTGCGGTATCGAGACTCAGATTAATAAAGAAGTGTTCTTTACCGTCATCCAGCAACTTCTTACGACTGAGAATTTTATTGCTGGCAGTATCGATGGTGATAAATTCGCCATCCGCATTGGTGGTGTACAGGCGTTGCGCTTTACTGTCGAGCGCCAGACCCGTACTCATTTTGCCGGTATTTTCGATCGTCGTTTTCAGTTTGATGGTTTCGCCATCCACTACCCAAATAGCACTCTCTTTACCAACACCGCTAATGTAGATCGTGTTGGTAGACGCATCGGCAACCAGCTCACGGGGCTGTAACGGACGAACCTCTTCAGTACGTTTGCGCGCATCAAGTACCAGACGACCTTTTACATCACCCGTTTTGGCATCAATCGCGGTAACAGCGCTGTTAATGGTATTGCCAAACCACAGCGTTTGGGTCGCGGCATTGATGGTGGCGCCGAACGGCTTGAGATCGTTATGAATCGCTTGCGTGATTTCCAGCGTCACCGGGTCGAGACGATAAACTACGCCGCCTTTATCCAGTTTACGGCTTTGCGATGTAGCCAGCCAGAGCGCGTTTTCTTGCTGACTCCAGGCCATCTCATAAGCGCCTTTGCCTACTGCTTTACGCAGCATGTCTTCCGCCGCCAGCGTGCTAAATGAGGATGCGACGAGGAGCGAACCTAACAATAAAGAACCACGCAGGCGCGGCGAAAAAAGATGACGTAAGTGCATGACGACTCCCTTTGATAAAAACGTGTATAGCTGCTTCACACTACTTCGCTGCGCGGGATCTTCGTTCCGCACTTATTATAAGTTGAGAATAATAATCATTATTTATCAGAAAGTGGAGCTTTTCCTCGCCTGCGAATGTCATGGCTCTTAAATACCGCACATTTTCTTAACTTAATGTGCGATTAAAATCTCAAAACTTTACATATTGACTACCCTTAATGTCACGTTTTCCGTTGATACGCTTACATTTATCCGGCATTTTCATGAAAATTATTTCCGTTAGACAGCGACTTTATCCCGCCCTCTTATTGCCTCTGACCTTCTCCCCGGTCCTTCAGGCCGCCAGCGCGCCCAATGAACAAACCATGCTAGTCACCGCAACGCCGCAAACCGTATCCGAGCTGGATACACCTGCCGCCGTTAGCGTCATTGAGGGAGAAGACATGCGTCTGGCGACGCCGCGCGTTAATTTATCTGAGTCTTTAACCAGCGTCCCGGGATTGCAGGTGCAGAACCGGCAGAACTACGCGCAGGATCTGCAAATCTCTATCCGTGGATTTGGCTCGCGTTCCGCCTTTGGCGTGCGCGGCATTCGTCTGTATGTTGATGGCATTCCCGCCACCATGCCGGATGGACAAGGCCAGATTTCGAATATTGATATTAACAGCATACAAAACGTTGAAGTGTTACGCGGCCCCTTCTCAGCGCTATACGGCAATGCTTCCGGCGGCGTGATAAATGTCACCACCGAAACCGGGAGACAGCCGCCCACCCTTGAGGCCAGCAGCTACTACGGCAGTTATGGAAGCTGGCGCTATGGGTTAAAAGCCACGGGAGCGATGGGGGACGGCACACAGCCTGGCGACGTGGATTACACGGTATCGACTACCCGTTTCACCACCCACGGCTACCGCGATCACAGCGGCGCGCGAAAAAATCTGGCTAATGCCAAACTGGGCGTGCGCCTTGACGATGTCAGTAAACTTTCGCTGATTTTTAATAGTGTGGACATTAAGGCGGACGATCCCGGCGGACTTACCGAATCTGAATGGAAAGCCGATCCGCAACAGGCGCCGCGCGCTGAACAGTACAATACGCGTAAAACCATCAAACAAACTCAGGCAGGATTGCGTTATGAACGTCAGCTCAGCGCGCAGGATGATATCAGCGTGATGGCCTACGCCGGAGAGCGGGAAACCACGCAATACCAGTCTATTCCCCTGGTGGCACAGCTAAAACCAGCCCAGGCTGGCGGCGTAATTACACTGCAACGCCACTATCAGGGAATTGATTCCCGCTGGACTCACCGGGGAGAATTAGGTGTGCCGGTCACCTTCACTGGCGGGTTAAACTATGAAAACATGAGCGAAAACCGCAAGGGTTACAATAATTTCCGTCTCAACAACGGCACCCCTGAGTTCGGGCATAAAGGCGATTTACGGCGGGATGAGCGTAACCTGATGTGGAATGTCGATCCTTATCTGCAAACCCAGTGGCAGCTTACGCAAAAACTCTCGCTGGATGCTGGCGTGCGCTACAGTTCCGTGTGGTTCGATTCTAACGATCACTATATCGCGCCCGGCAATGGCGATGACAGCGGCGACGCCAGCTATCACCACTGGCTACCCGCCGGATCGCTAAAATATGCGTTAACTGACGCCTGGAATCTCTATCTTGCTGCCGGTCGCGGATTTGAAACTCCCACTATCAATGAACTTTCTTATCGCGCTGACGGCCAAAGCGGGTTCAACTTTGACCTCAAACCGTCGACCAATGATACGGTGGAAGTCGGCAGTAAAACGCGGATTGGCAATGGCTTGTTGACCGCCGCGTTATTTCAAACCGATACCGATGATGAAATTGTCGTCGCCAGTAGTATGGGAGGACGCACTACCTACAAAAACGCGGGCAAAACGCGCCGCCAGGGCGCAGAGCTCGCGTTGGACCAGCGCTTCGCCGGCGACTGGCGGGTGAAAGCATCATGGACCTGGCTGGATGCGACCTATCGCAGTAACGTTTGTCAGGGGCAAAACTGTGATGGAAACCGGATGCCCGGCATCGCCCGTAATATGGGATTCGCCTCATTAGGTTTTATCCCGGATGAGGGGTGGTACGCCGGAACAGACGTTCGGTATATGGGCGATATCATGGCCAATGATGAAAATACCGCCAAAGCGCCTTCGTATACCGTTGTTGGACTAAATACAGGGTATAAATTTAATTACAGTCAGCTTACCGTCGATATTTTTGGGCGGGTAGATAATCTATTTGATAAAGAATATATCGGTTCGGTGATCGTTAATGAATCTAATGGCCGATATTATGAGCCAGCGCCAGGGCGTAACTATGGCGTGGGGATTAATCTGGCATGGCAATTTGAATAAATATCCGGCAATAGCGGGGCATCCCCGCTATTGATTAGTCATAGTTTCATGAAAGTTACATGAAGTACTGATTTTTAATCGTCGCTACGTTTTGTTGCAAAACGTTCTGTAGGCAGTGGCGACTGGCTTCTTTATCACCAGTCACTAACGCATTAAGCAATTTTCTGTACAGATTAACGCCGTTTTGATAATCATCAAGTTTAAAATTATCATATAAAAAATGCAGACTTGGCCCCAGGCGTACCCATAATTGCTCGATCATGGCATACAGCGTTGGCATATCCGCGTAGTGGTAGATCTCAAAGCGGAATGCGCGGTTGGCCAAAAGAATTTTCTCCATAACGCCACTTTCCAGCGCCTGTTGAAATTCATCTAATAGCGCATTCAGCGTCTGCTCGCGATCCGGGGTAATCTTACCCGCAGCGGCGACCACCGCCATCTCCTCCAGGGCAGTACGAATCGTATTAATTTCCAGCAAACTTTCCAGCGAGATCTCCGGCACCATAAACGCCTGTGCTGGCGCTACCGCCAAAGCACTGGAAGAGACCAGCCTTAACAGGGCCTCACGCACCGGCGTAATACTGACGCCTAACTCTTGAGCGATATTTTTAGTGATAAGCCTTGCGCCTGGTTTTAATGCGCCAATAGACAATTGATGCTTTAACCGATTTTCAACCTGTGTGGTCAGGCTTATATGTTGTGTTTTTTCCGTACCCGGCATTTTCCTTCCTTCACCTCTTGGCAGAACAACATCGCAATCGAGTCCCGAAGAAGTTTCGGAACTTAATTGTAAAAAAGATAATCCAGACCTGAACGGCCAAATAAATAAAAGTGATAATTTACTTGCGTGATATTCTCATCTTTTACAACAATACAGGTTTCTTTATGGCAACCGTTTTATCTCCGTCATTCCTTCATGTATCGAGATTTTTGACCGGTTCAGGCCGCTGAGGGAGATAAGCTGCCCCACCGCGATCTGAATGATGAATATAAGTAAAGCCGCAATTTTAAAATTTGCACATTTTTATGGCGACATAATGCCGCCATTTTTTCTTTACGCATCGTCCGCTAAACGTATCACGACTTTGCCAAAGTTCTTCCCCGCCAGCAGCCCTATAAACGCTTCTGGCGCATTTTCCAGCCCATCAGTAATCTGCTCCCGGTAATGTATTTTCCCTTCTTTGATCCAACGCCCCATTTCTTGCTGAAACTCATGTATCCGGTGACCATAGTCCTGGTTGATGATAAAACCTTGCAGGCGAATACGCTTTTTAAGTAATGTCGCCATCAGCAGTGGCAGTCTGTCTGGACCGTCCGGCAACGTTGTCGCATTGTAGCCGCTGACCAGACCGCAGAGCGGAATCCGCGCCGACGTATTCAGTAGCGGTAAGACGGCGTCAAAGACTTTACCACCGACATTCTCATAATAGATATCGATACCCTGCGGGCAGGCCTGCGCAAGCTGTTGTGGGAAATTATCAGCGTGATGATCAAGGCACAGATCAAATCCCAAAACGTCTGTCGCATGACGGCATTTTTCCGCGCCGCCGGCAATACCCACGACCCGGCAGCCCTTCAGCTTGCCAATTTGCCCAACCGTTGCGCCTACGGGGCCGGTGGCGGCGGCGACAACCAGCGTTTCGCCCTCTTTCGGCTGGCCGATATCCAGTAACCCCATATAGGCGGTAAACCCCGGCATCCCTAAAACTCCCAACGACCAGGAAGGATG
This sequence comes from Salmonella sp. 32100201201700099SM, assembly GCF_017572645.1. NCBI lineage: Bacteria > Pseudomonadati > Pseudomonadota > Gammaproteobacteria > Enterobacterales > Enterobacteriaceae > Salmonella > Salmonella sp. 32100201201700099SM. The sequence goes on from NZ_JAGERQ010000001.1 coordinate 349,371, forward strand.
TTGCGGATTATCACCCAGCTTTACCAACCCTTCGCCATCTGAAATGTCATAATCCTGCCAACCATTGTAACTCAACACCCATTCGTCTGGTCGGTAATCAGGATGATTCGACGCGACAACGCGACTGACCGTACCGCCAACCATAACGCAGCCAGGTTCAACTGGCGGCGCATAAGAGGGTTCATCGCTCATGCGGCCACGCATATAAGGGTCGAGTGATAAAAAAACGGTACGCAATAGCACCTGCCCTTCACCGGGCGTCGCGACGTCATCTTCTTCGAGGCGGAAGTTATCCATCTGCGGCGCGCCGTGGGGACGCGAGGCCAAAACCCAACGACGATTTCGGTTGGTCTGTTGCTTCATTCTATTCTCCTCATGCCTGGCATAATCCATCAATAATAGTCGAACATTAGCTTTCTGAGGGAGTTAAACACTCTCAGATATCAGGCTGTGCGCTTTTATGAACGACTTTCTTTCCCCTCTCGCTAAATATGAATTCTTGCGCTAATTCGTTGATTTATGCCGCCTTCAATAGTATTTCTAACACTATCGTAAACATTCCCTGGGGTTCCCTATGACGATTCGCTTTGCCGATAAAGCAGACTGCGCCGCGATTACCGAAATCTATAACCATGCGGTATTACATACTGCGGCCATCTGGAACGATCGGACGGTCGATACGGATAATCGCCTTGCCTGGTATGAGGCCCGTCAATTACTGGGCTATCCGGTGCTGGTAAGCGAAGAAAATGGCGTGGTGACTGGCTATGCATCATTTGGCGATTGGCGCAGTTTCGACGGTTTTCGCTATACCGTCGAGCACTCGGTTTATGTTCATCCGGCGCACCAGGGGAAAGGACTGGGGCGAAAACTGCTCAGCAGACTGATCGACGAAGCCCGACGCTGCGGCAAGCATGTGATGGTGGCCGGTATTGAGTCACAGAATGCCGCCTCGATACGCCTGCATCATTCGCTGGGATTTACCGTCACCGCGCAAATGCCGCAGGTCGGCGTAAAATTTGGCCGTTGGTTAGATCTTACGTTTATGCAGCTCCAGCTTGATGAACACGCCGCGCCGGACGCCTGCTGATGAACCAGTCGCTGACGCTTATCTTTTTGATCGCCGCCGGCGTCGGGCTGGTGGTACAAAACAGTATTATGGTGCGTATTACGCAGACATCAACGACGATTCTGATCGCTATGCTGTTGAACTCGCTGGTAGGGATCGTTTTATTTGTGACGATATTGTGGTTTAAGCAAGGCGCTACGGGCTTCGGCGAGCTGGTCGCCAGCGTGCGCTGGTGGACATTGATCCCCGGTTTGCTGGGGTCATTTTTTGTATTTGCCAGCATTAGCGGGTATCAGAACGTTGGCGCCGCGACGACTATCGCGGTACTGGTCGCCAGTCAGTTAATCGGCGGACTGGCGCTGGATATTGCGCGTAGCCACGGCGTCACGTTACGCGCAATGGTCGGGCCGGCGTTTGGCGCGCTGTTGCTGGTCATTGGCGCATGGCTGATTGCGAAGCGCCAGTTTTAATGGGTTACAGGATCGTGCCGCCTTTGGTGAGCTGTTCGCGGCGCGCGTCCCGATCTTCTTGATATTGCCTGCCGTGATGCGCGATAGCCGTGCGTAAACGCTGCTGCTGCACATAACGATCTTCACGACGTAATTCAGCGTCATCGCTCAAGGCAATCAGCAATTCATTCATATGGGCAATTACGCTCTCCGCGATGGCGGCATCCACGCGGGCGCTCACTTCCTCCAGGTGCGACATAAGCTCTCCTACTCTTTATTCTGTAACAGCATGATTCGCCTATTATACGCGTTATTGTCGCCCGATGCGGTCATTCGCCGCCGCCACCCTGATTTAACTTACGTCAAGTGGAAACACGGGGCTTAATAGACCGAGAATTCGCGCCTTTTTGCCTTTCTTCCGCCGTTTGCTTGCGTATAGACCCCGTAAAGTAGACGCGTGAAGAAGTCTAAGGGATAACAACGTGGCAAAATCTCTCTTGCGCAGCGGCAATCTGGATGATTATCAGGCCGTGGGCGGCGGCGGTCAGGCCGTATTTGAATCAGCATTGCAAATTCGCGAAACGCTTCGTCTGCGTAAACAGCAGGCGATGGTTGACTGTCTGGCGATTCCGCAACTTAACGATAATGGCGATCGGGTTGACTGGTATTCGCCGATTGAAGGTCAGGCGATAGCGTGGAAAGCGGCTGACGAAGAGACACGTTCTCGGGCTTTACGTTATTTAGCCAGCACTTTTGAAAGCGCGGCTGCACTCAGTCGCAAAAGTCTGCAATCCGGTAAAACAGCGCTCCAACTATTTGGTTCGCTACTTGAGAAAGCGACGCAATTTCCCGGCGAAAATCATGTTTTCCTGGTTAACGGCAAACCGGTTATCACCTTCTGGGGATTCGTTAATCTCAACGAAAATACACGCGATGATGTGCTGGACTGCCTGCGGGTCACCGAGGCAATCCCTGACATCCCGCTGGTCGAGCCGGAGCCGGAGCCCGAAGAAAAGCCGCTGGTAGAGGCGGCGTTTAGTCAGGCGGATGAACCCTTGTTAACGTCTGTCATTGAACCGCCGAAAATGCCGGAGGAACCTGTTGCGCCGCCCGTTATCGTTAGCGAGCCGAAGCCGGCCACACCCATCCCGGTTGCTGAGGCGAAAAGAGCTCGCCGTCTACCGCTGTGGAGCTTACCTGTCGCTGCCGTGGTTATCGCCGCCGTCGCCACGCCTTTTTTCTGGCCATCTTCATCCGTTAACGGGTCCTCTCCTGTTCGCGCCGCGCCTGTCGCTACCGCGAAAACTGACGTTACCCCATTGCCTGAACTCACCGCGCATTTGCCACTGCATCGCGCTGAGGTGACGCCCGCCCCCAAAGCGGCGCCGCTGCCGGAGGCGCCTGTTATCATTGCCGCTATTCCCAAAGACGCGCTGGTGATGGACAGTACGCAGATGAAGCTTGGAACCACGCGCTTTTTAAACGGTAGCTGGCGCGTCAGCGTGGATGTCAAAGATCCGATTACCGGCAAGCCGCCCTCTCTGCGTTATCAGATCCAAAATAACAAAGGTATCGCGCGCGTAGTACATGGCGATAACGTGGTTTGTCGGGCGGAAATTTTCTCTGGTCTGCATCAAACGGGCGAGCTGATGATTAAAAGTCGCGGCAATGCGCGCTGCACCGACGGTTCACGTTATCCGATGCCGGAAATTACCTGTAAAGCAGGCGTCAATGACGTCGCAACCTGTACCGCCCGTTATGGCGACCACGCGGCAATTCCGTTGACGTTTAAAAAGATAGGTGCCTGATTTTATGTTGGTCAATCTGTGTGATTACAAACAGAGCGTCACGCTCATTGCAAACAGCGGCGTCCAGTTTCTTGATTTTGGCTTAACGCCGCAAGAGTCGGCCCACTACGGACGTTTTGTGCGCAAAACGGCAAACGGCCCGCTACTGCGCCTCGATTTTGATCTGACCAGCGGGCGCTACACGTTGCCTGGACGTGCTGGCGGCCAACCCGAAGTCGTGAAACCGGAAAGCACTCAGACGCTGCACTATTCTCTGGATGTACTCGACGGGATCTGGCTTCCCCTGCCGTTCCTGCGTTTTAATCCGCCGCGTACCTTTATTGACGGGCCGGATAACTGGGCACGCATTCAGGCACGTAAACTCAGCGAGCCAGATAGCGCCGGAAACACACACCGGATCACCCTCGCCTTCGACAGTCAACTGGCAAAAAATATGCCTGCGGCGTTGGCGCCTTGCGAAAACGATCTGCTCAATGGCACACGTTTTGCGCTCGCCTGGCGCGATGAAGAAGTTGCCGATTTTCTTGACCAGACATGGATTGACGGCTGGCTGCGCGAGTCGTTTCTTCAGTATGCCTCACAGGTGGAAAACCGTTCGGAACAGGCCATACAACAAGCGCTGCGTAGCTTTGAGTATCAGGCGCACTGGTTGAATTTACTGACGCTGTTAGGCGAACAGCTTACGGTGCCGGAAGTAAAGTTTGTGACACATACGTTAAGCACGCCCGCAATCCCGGTCGATCTGATTCTGGATGTCGGCAATACGCATACCTGCGGCGTCTTGATCGAGGATCATGGCGATGCGAATGACGGGTTACGCCAGACGGCAGAGCTTCAGGTGCGTTCTTTAAGCGAGCCGCAGTATCTGAACGATCCTTTATTTACCAGCCGGGTGGAATTCTCGGAAGCACGCTTTGGCAAGCAACACTTTTCTGTCGAAAGCGGACGAGACGACGCCTTTGTCTGGCCTTCCATTGTGCGTGTGGGCGACGAGGCTCGCGCCCTTGCTATGCAGCGTGTGGGCACCGAAGGCAGCAGCGGCATCTCCAGCCCGCGTCGCTACCTGTGGGATGAAACCCCCGCCTTGCAGGACTGGCGTTTTAGCCAGATCCACGGTAAAACGCAGCGCGAACCGCTTGCCACCGCGTTTCCGCTGATGAATCTGATGAACGATGACGGACAGCCGTTATTCCGCCTGCCGCATGAAGAAAGGCTACCGGTTTTTTCGCCGCAATACAGCCGTAGCACCTTGATGACGCATATGTTGTGCGAAATTCTGGCTCAGGCGCTGGGGCAAATTAACAGCGTCGCCACCCGGCTGCGGCTCGGCTTTCCCGCCTCGCCGCGCCAGCTACGCACCCTGATTTTAACGCTGCCTTCCGCCATGCCGAAACAGGAGCGAGAAATTTTCCGCCAGCGAATGTTTGAAGCGCTGGCGCTGGTCTGGAAAGCCATGGGCTGGCATCCGCAGGATGAGGATTTCACCACGCCTAAGCAGCGTGAAAAAAGCGTGGTGCCGGTACCAGAAATACAGATGGAATGGGACGAAGCAAGTTGCGGCCAACTGGTATGGCTTTATAACGAAGCCATTTCGCATTACGCCGGGCGTACCGAATCCTTTTTTAATGCGCTGGCCAGACCGGATCGCCAGCCTGAACCCGGCGTCGTCCCCGGGCGCGCGTTGCGCGTGGCATCGATTGATATCGGCGGCGGCACGACGGATATGGCGATCGTTCACTATCAGTTAGATGACGGCGTGGGGGCCAATGTAAAAATTACGCCTCATCTCCTGTTTCGCGAAGGTTTTAAAGTCGCCGGGGACGATCTGCTATTAGATATCATTCAGCGTTGCGTACTCCCTTCCCTGCAAACGGCGTTGCAACGGGCAGGCGTTACGGATGCCGCCGCCCTGCTGGCGACCTTATTTGGCGATTCGGGACGAATTGATACTCAGGCCATTTTGCGCCAGCAAACGGCGCTGCAATTATTTATGCCGCTGGGCCATGCGGTACTTTCCGCCTGGGAGCAAAGCGACATTAACGATCCGTTTGCTGGTTTACATGCAACATTTGGCGATCTGCTGATCCGCCGCCCAACAAGCAACGTGATGAACTATATCCAGCAGGCGATCGATCATGCCTTACCGTCTGGTTCGCCGACATTTGATATATTCAATGTGCCGTTGCAAATTCAGTTTAGCCAGCTTCAGGAGGCTCTGCTGGCCGGTCAGTTTACGCTGACAACGCCGCTTCATGCGGTCTGCGAAGCGATCTCCCACTATCACTGCGATATCTTGCTGGTGACGGGGAGACCGACCTGCTTACCCGGCGTACAGGCGCTCATCCGGCACTTACAACCGGTGCCGGTTAATCGCATTGTGTGGATGGATAAGTATCAGGTACATGAATGGTATCCCTTCAGTCAGCAAGGGCGTATCGGCAATCCAAAATCCACTGCCGCGGTGGGCGCGATGTTATGCAGCCTGGCGCTGGACTTACGTCTGCCGCGTTTCAATTTTAAAGCGGCTGATATCGGCGCGTATTCGACTGTGCGTTATCTCGGCGTACTGGATAATACCGTTAATACGCTTCGCGATGAAAATATCTGGTATCACGAGATCGATTTGGATAAACCCGGCGCAACGCTGGACGCACGCCTGCATTTTCCGCTACGCGGCAACGTGACGTTGGGCTTTCGTCAACTGGCGAACAGTCGCTGGCCTGCAACCCCACTCTATTGCCTGAGCATTAATTCCGCCGAACTGGCGAAAACCATCGCTGGCGACGGCGTACTGAATGTCCGACTGAAATTACGCGGCAGTAGCAAAGATAGCGCCCCGGAATCGTTCATATTAAGTGATGCCTGGCTCCAGGACGGGACGCCGGTCGCCGCCGATGCGCTGACATTAAAATTGAATACGCTGGCTGACCGCCGCCACAGCGGCAGCCACTACTGGATAGATAGCGGGAGTGTATACCTGAAATGACAAAACCGTTAAACGCCACCCAGGCTGTTATCGAGTGGGTTAACAACACGCGCCGTTACGCAACGCGACTGGATGACGAAGCCGACGCTCTGCTGGCGCAACTTACGCTTGCCGCGGCGGATGAGTCAGCGCTCAACGCCGCCTGCGCATCACATGGCTGCGTCGGTCTGTACGGGTATGCGCAATCCGCAAAAGCGCATCTGTTAACGACGCTATGCGGTAACGAGAATGGCAAGCTGGAAATTATCACGCCGGACCGTGACTATGATTATTTCAGCCACATCAACCCGGGTCATGCGCCAGCGAATATGGCTATTCGCTTTACGCGCGACATTTTTTCAAACGAGAGCGGCTGGCCGTTGCGCCTGTGCTTGATCAGTGAAGCCGAACTGGTGCAGATCTTTATTGCCTGGACCAGCGCGTCCCCCGTTTGTCGCCAGGTCGAAAAATCCATTATCACATCACGCCTGGAGAAATGGCAATCGCTTCGCCAACCGCAGCCCGTCCCCGGCGTTACCGCTGAAGAGGTTGCGACCATCGCGAGTTTCTGGCGCTCTTGCCTGCCGTCCGCCAGACAACATATTGATGATGCGACATGGCAACACTTTGCCTCGCTCTTGCCTGCGTTGGATCTCACGACACGGGCGCACGCCTGGGCATTACTGTGGGGAGAGCAACCAGAGATCACCCAGCAATGGCTGGCGCTGGCACATATGTTGCAACAAACCGGCCATGCCGAGGAACTGGCGGCGCCGCTCAGCCTGCTGGTCGATCATTTTGGCTTACCGGCGGAAAACTTCCTGACGCAAATGGCGCTAACCGCCAGCGATACGCAAAGCGATGTGGTGGTGCATCCGGTTAAGGAAGGCCGACTGCTCAATGCGGTCAGCCTTTCGCTTGATTCTCTGGCGCTGCTTACCCGCGAACTGGTGCTAACCGTTGAAAACAGCGTACTGGATAACGTTGATTTACTGGATATTCCGGTCGCGCCAGACAGTCATCCTCATCCGTTATGGCGGACGAAATTAGGCTGGATGCTGGCCCATTACCGTCAGCAGATACAGCCCGATGTTCTGGTGATTTGCAATGCTCTGGTATCTCGCTCGCAAACGTCCACTGCCGCCCGTCACTTACTGGAGTGGGTTAACGCCACGCAGCCGCAGCATGAATCAGCGTTACCCGGCGTCGTCTGGGCTATTACTCCACAGGATGCCCGTTTTGCCACCCAGCAAAATCTGGATGAAGCCGTCCAGCAGTTGATGGGTAAACCTGGCGTGCATTGGGGAACGTTGCAGGCGCTGGATAAACACAGTATGCAGCGTTTGGTGGAGTGGTTATCGCAGGCGACATCGGCACCACAGCGACAGGCGCGCTTACAGGCGTTACGCGCACAACTACGAGGCCGCGTGCGCGATCTGTTACCGATGTTTGATGACGCGCGGCTATCGGTTGAAACCGTGATCCGGCGTCTTCAGGCCCAGGCCGCCAGACATGGCGACCTGCTGGCCGGGCTGTTACCGCCGGTACAGAACTTCGAAGCGTTGCTGCGCACCCGACAGTCGCGAGAAGAACAGGTCAGCGGTTTATTTAATGACGCGATCGATCTCTTTGCCGACGAACCAACGCGCGCTTCAGCGTCAGAAGGTCATGAAACAGGCTACCAGGCGCACAAAATGTGGATCAGTCATCTGCGCCAGTGGGCCCACTGCCGGGATAATGCGCAACGTCTGGGGCTGGAACCGCAGATGCTCAACGCCGTGGCGGAGATTTTAATTACCGCCAGCTATCGCCTCGGTTTACCTCAGCAGTTACAGAAAACCATGCAGCGCGAGGAGGTGAGCGGCGCGCAGCTTCATGCCATCATTGGTAACTTCATCGCCTGGCTCGGCTACGCAAATATCGAGGAGGCCCAACGCCCGGCCAGCCGCGTTCAGAAAGGCGCAGCCATTTTCGCCGCAACGCCGCGTTCGACAATGTTACGTCTAACAAAGCTTGACGAACAGCCCGTTCACGCCGCCAGCCGCTATGTCTATGACTGGCTTGTTGCGCTGTATACCCTGGCCAATGAGAACGCAGGTTATCGACATCCGCAGGACGTTACCGACGTAGACAGAGAGCAATTACTTGCCCTGATAGCCTGACCTGGCGGAAAAACCATGCCCGGTAACCTGTATCGGGCTTGAGGTCAGAAAAGCGAAAACAGCAATGCGACGGGGAAACTTATCGGCCATGTCGCGCCAACCAAAAAGGCGCTCAGGAAACGAATTCGTTTTTTGTCATGAGTCAAAAACCAGGTGATCAGGAATGATATCACCGCCATGACGGCGTAAAAAATTAATATCTTTTGAAAGAGGGTCATATCAGGCATCCGCGCCAACCAGAGGAAAAAACGCGCGCAATATGCTCTTTTTATTTGACACACATCAAGGTTTATCAGCCTTGACAGCAAAACGTTCTCAATGCACGGCTCCGCTCACAGAATATCCTGTTTACGTATTATTGCGGATCTCGCCAACCCGTACTATACCCATAGGGGTTATGATGAAAGGTGGCGAAAATGAATGTTTCCAGTAAAACCGTCGTGCTGATTAATGTCTTTGCTGCTGCAGGACTTTTGGGTCTGATCTCGTTGAGATTCGGCTGGTTTGCTTGAGGTGTTCAACCTTTGAGTACTTGCTGCGCATGTTGGCGGGGAGGTCCCCCTCTCCGCCGATACCCGCCTATTTTTTCATGATTTTTCTGAACAGTAAATGATCCTTAATGCTTAACCATGATGTGGCGGACAAGGGTGTAGTCTTCCAGACCATACAATGACATATCTTTGCCGTATCCCGACTGTTTTTGCCCTCCATGCGGCATCTCGCTAACCAACATGAAATGGGTATTAATCCAGGTACAGCCATACTGCAATCTGGCGCTAAGCCGGTGCGCCCGCCCAACGTCCTGAGTCCAGACGGAGGATGCCAGACCATAGCGAGAATCGTTGCCCCACCTCAGAACCTGATCTTCATCATCAAAGACGGTTATACTGACCACCGGGCCGAAGACCTCGCGTTGCACGATGGCATCTTCCTGTTTTGCGTCTGCCAGCAACGTCGGAGCGAAATAGTAACCTTTACCTTCCGTTTGACTTCCGCCAGTAATCACACGGATATGGCTGAGGGCCTTCGCCTCCTCTACAGCCGCTGTGACGCGCTTCAGGTGCGCCAGCGAACTTAACGGCCCCAGCTCTGTCGACTCATCCTCCGGTGCGCCCATTTTCAGGCTGCTCACCGCGTTCCCCAGCTTTTCGACCAGCGCATCATAGATACCGCGCTGCGCGTATATACGGCACGCTGCAGTACAATCCTGTCCGGCATTATAGAAACCGAAAGTCCGGACGCCTTGCGCCACCGCATCCAGATCGGCGTCATCAAAAACAATCACCGGGGCTTTACCACCGAGTTCCATATGCGTACGTTTTATCGCTGGCGCAGTATGGCGCAGAATATGCTCCCCGGTCGCGATAGAACCGGTTAAAGAGACCATGCGTACTTTTTCATGGCCGGTCAATACATCGCCAACAGTTTGCCCTCGTCCGAACAGGACATTGAGCACCCCAGGCGGAAAGATATCCTTCGCCAGCGCGGCAAGTTTAAGCGCCGTCAGCGGCGTGATTTCAGAAGGCTTAATCACCACACAGTTACCTGCCGCCAGCGCAGGCGCCAGCTTCCAGGCCGCCATCATGAGCGGATAATTCCACGGCGCGATAGAGGCAACCACGCCAATCGGGTCCCGGCGGATCATCGACGTATGCCCTTCCAGATATTCACCCGCCGCCAGTCCACTCAAACAACGGGCCGCGCCGGCAAAAAAGCGAAAGACATCCACGATTGCCGGAATTTCATCATTAATTACGCAGTGCAAAGGCTTACCGCAGTTTTGCGATTCAAGCCGGGCGAACTCAAGGGCGTTTTGCTCGATGCTGTCCGCCAGTTTTAACAGACATTCCGCCCGTGCTTTGGGTGTGGTCTGCCCCCATTCGGCAAACGTGTTAACGGCGGCCTGCACTGCGGCGTCAATCTGCGCGGGCGACGCTTCCGCAATCTCAAGTATGACCTCGCCTGTCGCCGGGTTATAAACAGACTGCCTTTCTCCCTCGCCGTCCACCAGCACGCCATTAATCAGTAATTGATATTGCATAGCATTTTCCCATATCGTCATTAATCGATTTCCGGCGAACGGGCCGCCGCTTTCCTAAAAATAGACGGCGCGCCAGATGCTCACCCGGCACACTCGGGAAATTTAGTCAGGTTGTGAGCTGACACGCATTCCACCTCACACAAGGCTTTTAGCGCTCAGCATCTCGCGAATCAGGCTGCCAAGCTGTTTTACGGCCTGTTCTTCCCGTTCTCCCCAATGCCATGCGGTGTTAAAACGAAAGAAACGCGTCCAGGCGCCGGACGTTGAAAACATTTTCCCCGGCGCGATACTGATAAGGTGTTCAAGCGCTTTGGCGCTAAGTTCACCGGCATCAAGCTGCTCAGGTAGCTCCAGCCAAAGAAAATAACCGCTATCGTTATGGTGAATTTTTACTTCCGCCGGGAGATGGCGCAAAAGGGTTTGCCAGGCTTGCTGTTTACGTTCGGCAAGCTGCCTTCGCAATCGTCGCAGATGCGCGTCATATCGACGTGTCGAGAGATAATCCACTAACGCCAATTGCATGGGGGAACTGGTGGATAATGTGCTCATTAACTGCAAACGCTGAATTTGTCTGGCATGGCTTCCTCCCGCAACCCAGCCAATGCGAAAACCGGGAACCAGACATTTGGAAAAAGACGAACAATGCAACACGGTATCGTCGCGATCCCATGCTTTGGCAGGCAGAGGTTTCTCGCGGCCAAAGTAGAGTTCGCTATAAACATCGTCTTCAATTAGCGTCACGTTATGGTGCGTGAGTAACGCAACCAGCCGCGCTTTTTTCTCAGCACTCAGCGTGAACCCTAACGGATTCTGGCTGTTGGTCATTAACCAGCACGCTTTCACCGGATATTCCTGTAACGCCTGTTCCAGCGCCATAAGATCGATACCTTCTTTAACATCGGTAGGTATCGACAACGCTTTCAGGCGCAATCGCTCCAGGGCCTGTAGCGCACCGTAGAAACAGGGGTTCTCCACCACCACCCAGTCTCCCGGCGCCGTCACCGCCTGTAAACTAAGATTCAACGCTTCCAGCGCGCCGGCGGTAATGACAATCTCGTCAGGAGAAACGGTAATCCCCTGCTGCGCGTAACGGCGTGCTATCGCATAGCGCAATTCTGCATTACCTGGCGGCAAGTTTTCGATGACGCTCATTGCCGTCGCGGTTTTACTGACCTGCGCCAGAGAGCGGTTCAATTGCGGCAAGGGAAACAGACGCGGATCGGGAAACGCTGAGGCAAAGGGCACCACAGAGGTATCACGGCTCGCCTGCAGCATCTCAAAAATATAGGTATTGATATCTACGGCTTCATCCCGAATAACGTGCGCTGCCGTCGCGACTGACCGACAAACCGGATGCGGCGCGACATAATAACCAGATTGCGGACGGGCGATAATCCGTCCCTGACTTTCCAGCAACTGGTACGCATGACCGACAGTCATAAAACTCATGCCGCTACTGGCGACCTGCTCCCTCAGCGAGGGTAATCGATCGCCGGGTTGCCAAACGCCAGAGGCGATTTGTTCTCTAATTTGCTCCGCCAGACGTTGATATTTTTTCATTATTCGATCTCATTGAGCGCTGCTTACAGGTGGCAACCGCAGTGTATATCAGTTGTTAAAATTAACAATGATTTGCTAACTGTTATGGTGCTTTCCAACAGGCGTAATGATTAGATTTCGCAACAAAACGCCGTTTCAGGGTCTCTGCTTAACGGGAAAGTCAAACCAGGTGTTCGGGTATGGTTCATGAGTAAGAGAGAAGTGCCACCATTCAGTATCCAGTGGCGTAAAACCCGCATCACGCATCAATGTTTGTAATAACAACCTATTTGCGCGTTGCTGAGCGGTAAGTATGACATTATCGGGATGGGATAACGGACTAAAACAGTCAAAGCCGGTACCAAAATCCAGACTATTATCTGGCGAGCGTTGCGCCGCGGACGCAGTACAATTCACCAGTGGTCGTCCGGGATCGTATATTGGTATTTTACTGTCAAGTGGAACAATCGTTAGATCAAGCGTACTTCCCCGACTGTGGCCGGATCTGGCGGCAAGATAACCTTCCTCAAACAGACGATTTTTCTCTACCTGCGGATAAAATTCGTTTTTCATTTGGTTTTGAGAAGGATCTTTGGCCCACGCGATAAAGTCGTTCACTGCGCTTTGCGGACGGTAGCAATCATATATTTTTAAGGTAAGTCCGAAGGGGCGTAAACGATCGGCGACCTGCTTTACTGCGTTTGCGGCTGGTCGTGTTAACAGGCAAACAGGCGCGTTATAGCCTTTAATGGGGCGACCAATAAAGTTATGGGAACTGAAGTATCGCATGTCTACCTGTACGTCGGGGGCGACCGTAGTAATATCGACAAAGTCTTTTGGCTGGTGGAGATCAATATGGTTTTCAGCTGATATTGCCTGAACGGACAACAGGCTGAACAGGAGGAAAGAAGATACGCATTTTACCATATGTTACACCTCGCGAGAGTCACAGGGGTGATTATGTATTTGAGCAGGTAAAGATTAGCGGACAGCGCTTAAACAGATGGTTAAAATAAACATCATTCCCCCCCTGTAATCTGTGCCTTATTACAAACGGAGAGGTTATATTTTGCTTATATGGCCATTACGCCGCCTGTTCTATACCCAAAATAATTCGAGTTGCTTAAAGGCGGCAAGGGAGTGAGTCCCCAGGAGCACAGATAACGATATGTTTTCACAAAGGCGAGTCTACCTGACCAGAAAGGATATTTGATAATCAGTAGTACAGTTGTTGTCGCCTTCCATAACTAAATAACATTGTTTCGCCAAAGATAAGACCACTATATAGTCAGGAAGGCAATTAGTGAGGAACACGTCGATTGTCGGCGATAATGCACTGAAATTACGATTCACTGCAGTTGTGCAAACACATAGAATCCCCCTCGAACCGAGATAATTCGGTCTGCTGGTCATAGCCATTATTCAGTAAGACCGCAGGTTGCAGCGGCGGATCACGGGCGTGAAGAAAAATCCTGTGCCCCAAATTTTTTGGACAAGCGCTGAACCTGCCGTATACTTTTACTTAACGTACACTCCGCCATAAAAATAAACCCTGCGATGATACCGTAATGCCACAGGCATAACTTAAGGATATGCCATAAATCAAGCGAAGCATGATTTAACTTCTCAGTAATTGCGATAGTCTGTACAAATATTATGGGATGAAATAATAAGACGCCTAACAAAAATATCCCTGCCACGATCATGGCAAGTAACTGGAAAAAAGCCCATCCGATAACGAAACGGTAAAGTAACAGCAATAATAGCCGTCCACATTTTCTTAGCCATTCTGACTGCAAAATGCCCCAGGATGCTGTCTTTTCGTGAATTTCACCATCTGATTTCTTCATTTTGAGCCTCCTCGCAGGTTTTTATAATTTTATCACCTAACTGGAAATAAACCCGTCAGCTAATCGTTACAACAAATATAATTAAGACAAAAACTAAAGAGTAAAGGCATTTATATCATAAGTACTATCAGCATAGGCCTCCTGCCCTGCCGCTAAATATCTCATTGTTGTTAGCCTAATAATACTTTCAGTTTAACTTCTTATAAGACAATTTGTACACGGTTGAGCAACAATTTACTTTCTCTAAAAATAATATAGCGTGTAATTAAACATTACTCATGGTATATGATGATGTGAGAATTAAGAAAACCATTTTACTTTCATTCGTTTTACCTGACATACTTCATGGCCAGGAGGCGTGGACTGACTAAAGCCACGGGTCGATTTTAACAATAATGTTGACGGTTCAGGACAAAGCAAAAATCAGGTGTTTCACCGATAGGCAAACCGATGGGCAACATGGGATAATATTTCGAATACCACCTATTCCAGTAATGAAGTATCATATAATCACTTGTGGTCTACATTATGCCAATTACTATCGGGAGAGGGTTTTTAAAGAGTGAGATGTTTTCTCAAAGTGCTATCTCTCAACGCTCCTTCTTTACGTTACTATGGGAAAAGATTAAAGATTTTTTTGTGACACGCAAAGATCCACTGCCGATCAATATATAAAGGAATTGTGTGATGTTGCCTCTCCGCCTGACGCGCAACGTTTATTTGATTTATTTTGCGCGTTATATGAATTATCATCACCATCATGCAGAGGAAATTTCCATTTTCAGCACTATAAAGATGCTGAGTGTCAGTATACAAATCTCTGTATTAAAGATGGCGAAGATATTCCGTTATGCATTATGATACGTCAGGATCACTACTATTATGAGATAATGAATAGAACAGTGCTCTGTGTTGATACTCAGTCTGCCCACCTGAAAAGATATTCTGATATTAATATAAAAGCTAGCACTTATGTTTGTGAACCGCTATGTTGCTTGTTCCCTGAGCGGTTACAACTCTCGCTATCCGGCGGTATAACATTTTCCGTTGACCTAAAAAATATAGAAGAGACGCTTATCGCCATGGCAGAAAAGGGTAATTTATGTGACTGGAAGGAACAGGAAAGAAAAGCCGCCATCTCCTCCAGGATTAATCTGGGCATCGCACAAGCAGGTGTAACAGCTATTGACGATGCTATCAAAAACAAAATAGCCGCAAAGGTTATTGAGAATACTAACTTAACGAATGCAACATTTGAACCAAATTATGTACAAAGCTCAGTTACTCAAATTGTTTATTCATGTTTGTTTAAGAATGAGATACTAAGGAATATGCTGGAAGAAAGTTCCTCTCATGGCCTGCTATGTTTAAACGAGCTTACTGAATATGTAGCGCTACAAGTTCATAACAGCCTTTTTTCTGAAGATTTATCTTCACTCGTTGAAACAACAAAAAATGAGGCTCATCACCAGAGTTGATCACACCATAAATAGTATGGATTTACAATCCCCTGGCAATACCAAAACCATCTAATACAATAACTTTAAATATATACTCCCAGGGAATAATGGATTTACTATGGAACGAATTGGCTCGTTATTTTTATAATTGACATACTGAGTATAAGTATATTTTCTCATACAACTTATCGCACTTATTGACAAACCGTTTTCGCTAATTTGAAGTGTGGAATAATAACTCAAAGAAATTATTGGCATCATAGCCTCACGACGTAACTGGAAGGTGGCATGATGCTTACAAAAACGTTATCAGTAGTTTTACTGACCTGTGCGCTGTTTTCAGGCCAGTTACTGGCGAAACAGCAAGACCACGCATTCGTATGGTTTGCGACGGGAGGGCACCAGCTTAGACACGAAGCCGACAGTGATGAATTACGGGCGGCAGCGGAAGAATCCGCGGAAGGCTTGCGCGAGCACCACAACTGGCAGAAATCGCGCAAACCAGAGAGCTATTTTCGTTAATTAAACGCCCCTGCGCTTCGGCAGCGTTTTCATCAGCGCTTCAGGGCTCACTGAAGCGACAACGCTGCCGGGCTGGGGCATTTTTAAGATGTGGTTTTTAATTTTGCCAATGACATGCATTTCGCAAGGGCGGCAGTCGAATTTTAGCGTCAGTACCTCATCGCCATGCACCAACTGCATCGGCGTGGCTTTCCAGCTCTTAATATTTCCTTTCGCCTGCTTAGGACAAAGGTTGAACGCAAAACGCAGGCAGTGTTTGGTGATCATGACCGGTACCTCGCCCTTCTCCTGATGCGCCTCATAGGCCGCATCAATCAATTGTACGCCGTAACGGTGATAAAATTCCCGCGCTTTGTGGTTGTAGACATTAGCGAGAAAGCTGAGATGCGTTTGCGGATAGACCGGCGCAGGCTGCGCCACGGGTTTCCGACGACCTCGTTGATAATGGGCCAGCCGCGCCGCGTCAAGCATATCAATCGCCTCCCGACGGAACTGATTGAGCAGGCTATTTGGCACGAACAACGCCGCCGGTAATGTCACCTGCATATCACGCGCGTAGTAAGGCGTCTGTCCCAGCTTCGCCAGTCCGGCTTTTAGGTTATTCAACGCTTTTTCAGAGTTGTTGGCTTCCTCAAATACCCCGTCAAGCGTATGCGTGATGCAGACACCGTCTTCACTGGTCAGCGTCAGAATAAGCTGTTCCTGCCAGCCGCCCAGCATGATATCAACCGCCACACGGCGCTCACTGGAGGTTTTTGTCAGCGCTTGCTGCCAGTTATGATCCAGATTACGATTCAACGGATGATGCGGACGGACTTTATGCAGGTCGGCAGGCATATCATTTGGCCAAACGCGGTAGCGGTTATGACCGGTTTTCTCCACCGTATTGGCGCGAAAACCTACCACTTCACGCTTAATCAACACGTTCAGACCATCGCCATTCGCCAACGGCTCCGTCGCTTCTACATCGAGATAATCCTTCGCCACATTCAGCACCTCACCTACCGGCAAGCCAATAAATTTTGGTGAATCAAATGCGCCAATATCACCTTTACGCGCGTTAACAAAATAGTCGGTGCTGCCGCGATGGAAGGTTTTTTCCGTGGAGGGAACAAAAAAATGCTCGGTCCGACCAACCGATGCACGCGCCAGATCGCCACGTTGCTCGATAATCGCGTCCAGCATCTGACGATAATGCGCGGTGATGTTTTTGACATAGCTCATGTCTTTATAGCGCCCTTCAATCTTGAAGGAACGTACGCCTGCATCGATTAACGCGCCGAGGTTAGCCGTTTGGTCGTTATCTTTCATCGATAGCAAATGTTTTTCGTAAGAGACCACCCGCCCCTGATCGTCTTTTAACGTATACGGTAAGCGACAGGCTTGCGAACAGTCGCCCCGATTGGCGCTGCGCCCGGTTTGCGCATGAGAGATATAACACTGCCCAGAATAAGCGACACACAGCGCGCCATGAATGAAGAACTCAATCGTGGCGTCAGTAGCCTGATGAATAGCCGCTATCTGACTCAAATTAAGCTCGCACGCCAGTACAATCTGTGAAAAACCGACATCGGCAAGAAACTTCGCTTTTTCCACGCTGCGAATATCACACTGTGTACTGGCGTGAAGCTCAATCGGCGGGATATCCAGTTCCAGAATGCCCATATCCTGCACAATCAGCGCATCCACCCCGGTGTCGTACAAATCGGTGATTAACCGCTGCGCGGGCTCCAGCTCATCATCATGCAGGATAGTATTCAGCGTGACAAAAATCCTGGCGCCGTAACGGTGAGCAAACGGGACCAGATCGGCGATATCGCGCAGACTGTTACTGGCGTTATGACGCGCGCCAAAACCGGGTCCGCCGATGTAGACGGCATCTGCGCCATGCAAAATCGCTTCGCGAGCAATTGCGGCGTCACGGGCCGGACTTAACAATTCGAGATAGTGAGGTTGCTGGCGCATACAGTCTTTCTTATCCAATAGCAGCGAAATGGCGGCTATTGTAGTCAGAAGCGCAAACTAACGAAATAGTTTTCCCGCTTAATCACGTGGGTAATGGATCAGCGAGTGAAAATGAACCGTCTGGTCACTACTGTTGCGATAGGTATGCGCCGTATCGCCGGCAAAACGCAAACCTTTACCAGCGTCTATTGTTTGCCATACCCCACCAGTACACATGTCCAGCCGACCCTGAATCACCACCACATGTTCGATAACGCCGGCTTTATGCGGCGTTGATTCGCTGACCGTGCCAGGCGCCAGCAATAGAGAAAAATAGTCAAAACAGATGCGGATAATCCCCCATTTTCTTGCCGCCGCAATGCTGGCGGGAATACTGCTACGCTTCGGCCTGCAGGCGTTCGGGACGCTCAACGGAGAGTTTGTCATGTGCGGCGGTATGCTATTGGCGTGGCTACTCTTTAAAGTATTCGCGCCCCGCTATGCCGTTATTGCTGCCATGGTGATGGGAATAACGGTGGCGCTCATCCAGGGTAAGGTGGCGATGAGCGGTATTCATTTCGCGCCGGTGTGGCCCACCTTCGTTCCCCCCCACTTTTCATTCGCTCAAAGCCTGAGCGTCGCGGTACCGCTCTTCCTGGTGACGATGGCATCGCAAAACGCCCCCGGCGTCGCCACAATGAAGGCGTCTGGCTATCAGCTTCCTGTCTCTCCGTTAATGATTTTTACCGGCTTGCTGGCGCTGCTGCTTTCGCCATTTGGCGTTTATTCTATCTGCATTGCCGCCATTACAGCCGCCATTTGTCAAAGCCCGGACGCGCACCCCGATCCAACGCGTCGCTGGTTAGCGGCCGCCGCCGCAGGCGTTTTTTATTTACTTGCCGGGTGGTTTGGCGGTTCGATAACCGCGCTGATGGTCGCCCTGCCGGTTAGCTGGGTGCAAATGCTGGCTGGTCTGGCACTGTTAAGTACGATTAGCGGTAGCCTGTATCAGGCGCTTACTCACGAAAGTGAGCGTGACGCGGCAGTTATCGCATTTCTCGTCACCGCCAGTGGGCTAACGCTGATGGGCATCGGATCGGCATTCTGGGGGTTGATCGCTGGCGGGATAGGCTACGCAGTATTAACGAGAACGCGCCGCCCATCGTTGTCTGGCTGATGGCGGCCGCTAATCTGCCGGGGTTTGCGCCATCTTGCGATGGCGCCGCAGAATTATTTTTTGTTAGTGTCAAACATAGAGGTATCCGTCGCCATATCATCCACAACCTGTTTCAACGTCTCAAACGCCATTGGCGTACTGGAATTACTCAGGTCTTTACCTTCGCCCTGGCGCACTACCTTGACGACCGGCTTGTTGGTCGCGGCATCTATCAGCTCACCCTCAAAATAGAGGTGGGTATCCATGGCCCGGTGGCCCGTCGCCATTTGCGTGCCCGCCACAATCAGCGCTACAGGGATCACCTCATAGAATTGCAGCCCTTCTTTGCTGGTATCCACGCCCGTAATCGCCCCGCGGAAAATCAAACTGCGCGGCCCTGGCGTCGTGACCAGCGGTTTGCGCTGTTCAATTGCTGATTTTACTTTAGTGTTCGTATAAGCCAGCAGTTTATCAAGAACTTGCTGCCCGACCTGGGTCGTTGGTTTGGGGACGGGATAGTATGTTATCGGATTGTAAACAATACTGTCATAGTTAGAGTCATTGAAATGTGGATCTACCCAGCGCAACACCGGTTTCCCCGTGGCGGAGGTAGTTTCCTGCAGGTCCGAATAATTTTTTAAGAATCCAGAATACTTATCCGGCTGTGTGACTTTAGACGCACAGCCGGATAACGCCAGCAAGCCAGTAAGCACTGCAACTTTAAATAAAGTATGAGTACGCATGAAACGATCCCTTTAGTCTTCGCAATGATGCAAAGGAAATAATAGCAAAACGAAATCATTCTGGATGCACTAAAAATGGTAACGACAGCACAATTTGAACGCAGCGCCCGACAAAAAAATGCCGAACGCAGCGAGACTTACAGAACTTGCATCGCTCAGGCCGTTTTTCTCGCCAGCATCGTAGCAAAGCGCAGTTTGATACGGTTGCCGTTTTCGTCCGTGCGGTGAAGCTCGCCGACATCTTCGTTGTATTTCAGCATGTCCCATCCTTCGTAATAGCGGCGTAATTCGCCTTCTTTAAAAGCGAACGGGAATCCCACCGTACAGGGAAAGTCCGGCGTATCCATTGCCGCAACAATCAAATTATACCCGCCGGGTTTTGTGCAGCGTTGCATATTGGCAATTAAACCGGGAATGGTTTGCGCCTCAAGAAACATCATAACCACCGTCGAGAGAATAAAATCGTACTCGCCGTCAAAGGTCAATGTATTCAGATCGACAATGTCGGTTTGCAGATTATCCAGCCCTTCTGCCGCTTTAATACGCTCAAGGTTAGCCATACTGGCCGGATTTTTATCCCACGCGGTAACGTCATAACCGTTCGCGGCCAGATACAGACTATTACGGCCATTGCCACATCCCAAATCCAACGTTCGACCCGGCGCGACAACCTTTGCCGCCGCCAGCACATCCGAATGCGTGCGGGTTAAACCGTATTTCTCAGTAAAGTAATTTTCGTCACGAACGGTCATTTTTTTCCTCCGTTTTCAACAGTGCAGCGCGCTCAGTGCGAATAAGCAACGTCCCCTGCACCAGCAATAGAAATGTACGAACCAGCAATAAGGCGATAATAGCGTTCGTGAAAATAAACAGCGGGACGGCCAGAATATGGAAAAGCCCTGATTCACTACCGTGACCAAGATGTAACCCCGTGGTCGCCAGCGCGGAAACGCCGAACGAAAAACTCCAGAAGGAAGCATTAAACGGTTGTGATAAATACCAGGGCATTAATCGCAGCATAAATAAAAGCTGTAACAGACCGTAGCCGAATAGCATTTTCGCCAGCGTGTCGCCTTCCCCGCCATTGACGCTCAGCCAGGCGCTACAGGCGACCAGCGCGGGCGCCAGTTGGATACCCAGCGACGTTCGCAGCACCGCCGGTAATTCGCCGCAGCTACGCAGTCGCTGCAAAATAACCGGTTCCAGGCTTAACCACGAAAAGACGCCTGCGCCTAAAAACACCAGTCCGGCATCATTGTAGCCGAGCGCTCCACAGGCCATGGCGCTGATAAAATTATTCGCTACCGTGGGCAGATAAAGTCCTGGGGTTGTCGCTTCTTCCGGATGCGCTCCGCGCCAAAGTCCCGCCGTCTGCCAGGCGGCATACGCCAGTTGTATGACGACCCCCACGCTGAATAGCGCAACGGCCAACGGGCGATACCAGGGAACGAAACCGATCGCGACCAGCATCGTGGTGGCGGGAAACAGGCTGACAAAACTGCTCATTACCGGATGTCGCACTTCAGCCATCACGCTATGGGGAAAGCGCGCCAGACGGCTAAGGAACGCCAAGGTCAAGAGTGCCCAAATAATCATCGCCAGGATCACCATGATGTCGCCGGGCCAGTGGCTTATTGCCCATATCTGGCTGGCATAACGCCAGGCGAATCCCATACCGATAGTGCCAAGGACGATGCCAAAATAGCCCGCAGGCAGATTGAGCACGCGATCGCTCTGCTTGTGATTACGCATTTTGTTTAATTTATAAAGTATATTTGAAATGCATTTTATGGAATTTCTGGTTGTTTCGCCAGTACCTTTGCTACGGTTATCTTAATCGTTCACACGGAATTTCCCTATGACCAAATATCGACTGAGTGAAGGACCTCGTGCTTTTACTTATCAGGTAGACGGTGAGAAGAAAAGCGTCTTATTACGACAAGTTATTGCCGTAACGGATTTTAACGATGTTAAAGCCGGAACCTCCGGCGGCTGGGTTGATGCCGATAATGTGCTGTCACAACAGGGGGATTGCTGGATTTATGATGAAAACGCGATGGCCTTTGCGGGCACGGAAATTACGGGGAACGCGCGTATCACGCAGCCGTGCACGCTCTACAATAACGTGCGAATAGGCGATAACGTCTGGATTGATCGCGCTGATATCAGCGATGGCGCGCGGATAAGTGACAACGTCACCATTCAGTCCTCTTCCGTGCGCGAAGAGTGTGCGATTTATGGCGATGCCCGCGTGTTAAACCAGTCAGAAATTCTCGCCATTCAGGGACTAACGCATGAACATGCGCAGATTTTACAAATTTACGATCGCGCCACCGTGAACCATTCGCGGATTGTCCATCAGGTACAGCTTTATGGCAACGCCACTATCACTCACGCTTTTATTGAGCACCGGGCGGAGGTCTTTGATTTCGCGCTCATCGAAGGCGACAAAGACAATAATGTCTGGATCTGTGACTGCGCCAAAGTCTATGGCCATGCGCGGGTTATCGCCGGCACAGAGGAAGATGCGATCCCTACCCTTCGCTACAGCTCGCAGGTAGCGGAACATGCGTTAATCGAAGGCAACTGTGTGTTAAAACATCATGTGCTGGTAGGCGGACATGCTGAGGTACGCGGAGGTCCGATTTTACTGGACGACCGCGTGCTGATTGAAGGCCATGCCTGTATACAGGGCGAAATTCTGATTGAGCGCCAGGTCGAGATTAGCGGACGGGCGGCGGTGATAGCCTTTGACGACAATACTATTCACCTACGCGGCCCAAAAGTGATCAATGGCGAGGATCGTATTACGCGTACCCCCTTAGTCGGTTCCCTTTAATCCGCATCAATAATGCGGGCATACATATTAACGTCGTGATAGTCGCCGTTAAGATACTCTGCCTGTTTCATACAGCCTTCCAGCGTAAAATGGTTGCGCCGTGCGACCGCGTTACTGGCCTGATTATCAACGCGGCATTTAATGACGAAGCGCCGAATATCGCCGCGCCGGGCATAATGTGTCATCAGCGCCTGTAATGATTGCGACATTATCCCTTGTCCCTGGAGGGACTCATCCAGCCAGTAACCGATATAGGCGGCTTTGTTTACCGGTTCGATGGCATTAAATGAGAGTACGCCTGCCATCTCATTCTGGCAGAAAATCAGGTACATTTTGGCGTAACCACGCTGGTGTAACAGCATATTACCCTGCACATGCTTACGCGTTTCCTCTTGCGACGTGACATATTGCGGCCAGTCGAGCGACTGTTGTAGCCACGCTTTGTTTTTGAGTACCAGTTGGTGCAGCGCCGGAACATGACTTTCATCTGCCGCTCGCAGTTCCAGCGTCGTGCTAACAGGAATAATTTCCACCATCGCGTTGCCCTTCTTCGTTGTTGGTCGTAATCACATAAATAGCCTGGTTTACCGATAACCCGCAGGTGATATGAGCGTTTTTATTGTATCGCCATCACATTATTTTTTATTGGCCATATTTAGCGTATTTCCGCGTGACACATTTCACACTTATCCAACCATTCTCCGCCTATAAAACGCTCAACGACTGATTGTTTTATCACCACGGAGACGCCAATGACCTTTTCTGTGCAGGAAACGCTTTTTTCTTTACTGCGGCTAAACGGGATTTCAGGACATGAAAGCAGTATTGCAAACGTTATGCAGCACGCGTTTGAGCAGCAGGCCAAAGACGTCTGGCGGGATCGCCTGGGCAATGTCGTCGCCCGTTATGGCAGCGACAAATCCGACGCGCTTCGCCTGATGATTTTTGCGCATATGGATGAAGTCGGTTTTATGGTACGCAAGATCGAACCCTCCGTCTTTTTACGTTTTGAACGCGTGGGCGGCCCGGCGCAAATTACTATGCCCGGTTCGGTCGTGACGCTTGCCGGACGTTCAGGCGATATCATGGGCTGTATCGGTATTAAAGCATATCACTTCGCGAAGGGTGACGAGCGCACCCAGCCTCCCGCGCTCGATAAACTCTGGATTGATATCGGCGCAAAAGATAAAGCGGATGCCGAACGAATGGGTATTCAGGTGGGGACGCCAGTAACCCTTTACAACCCGCCGCACTGTCTGGGCAACGATCTGGTGTGCAGTAAGGCGCTGGACGACAGGCTGGGGTGCACGGCGCTACTGGGCGTCGCCGAGGCTCTCGCCTCCACACCGCTCGATATCGCGGTGTTCCTGGTCGCGTCGGTACAGGAAGAGTTCAATATTCGCGGGATTGTTCCCGTTTTACGACGCGTGCGCCCCGACCTGGCGATTGGTATTGATATCACCCCATCCTGCGACACGCCTGACCTGCAGGATTACTCGGATGTGCGGGTCAACCACGGCGTCGGCATCACCTGTCTGAACTATCACGGACGCGGTACGTTGGCGGGACTGATTACGCCGCCGCGTTTGCTGCGGATGCTGGAGACCACCGCGCACGAAAATAATATTCCCGTACAGCGAGAAGTCGCGCCAGGCGTCATCACTGAAACCGGCTACATTCAGGTTGAACTGGACGGTATTCCCTGCGCTAGTCTTTCTATTCCCTGCCGCTATACCCACTCGCCAGCCGAAGTCGCCAGCCTGCGCGACCTGACTGATTGTATCCGTTTACTGACTGCGCTGGCCAATATGTCGCCAGAACAGTTTCCCATTGAGCCTGAAACAGGCGCTACACAAGAGGCACGACCATGATGAAAAAGATCCTTGTGGCATGTGGTACCGGCATGTCGACATCAACCATGATTGCACAAAAACTGCAGGACTTTCTTGCGGAGCAAGGCATTGCGGCAACCACGGCGCAATGCTGTCTGAATGAGATCCCGTTGAACTGTAACGGTATGGATCTCATCGTAACGTCCATGCGTACGCACAGTGACTATGGCATCCCGACGCTCAACGGCGCCGCCCTGCTGACAGGCATCAACGACGACGCATTAAAACAAGAAATCAAGGCGCTGTTAACACAATAAAGGGGGCATTATGTTTGATTACATCCTGTCTCTCGGCGGCACCGTTTTTGTGCCCATCATTATGATTATCATCGGCTTAATCTTTCGTATTCCCTGGCTGCAGGCAGTGAAAGCCGGGGTGACGGTCGGCATCGGTTTTGTCGGCATGGGGTTGGTGATCGTCATGGCGATCGACAGTCTCAGTCCGCCGATTAAAGTGATGATTGAGCGTTTTGGCCTGACGCTGCATGTGTTTGACGTCGGCGCCGGACCCGCATCCGGCGTCGGCTATGCGACGGCCATCGGCGCGATGATCATTCCCGTTATCTTTCTGCTCAACGTCGGTATGCTGGTGACTCGACTGACCAAAACCATGAACGTTGATATTTATAACTACTGGCACTACGCCATTACCGGAACGGTCGTCCAGTTGATGACCGGCAGTCTGATTTATGGCGTACTGGGCGCGATTTGCCACGCCGCCTTGTCGTTGAAAATGGCCGACTGGACGGCGAAACGAGTACAGAACATTGTGGGTCTGGAAGGGATTTCTATTCCGCAAGGGTATGGCTCCAGCTCCGTGCCATTGTTCGTATTGCTGGATGCGATATACGAAAAAATACCGTTTATGAAGGGACGCAATATTGACGCTCAGGAGATCCAAAAACGGTATGGGATGGTCGGCGACCCGGTGATCATTGGCGTTGTTCTCGGGCTGATCTTCGGACTTGCTGCAGGCGAAGGCTTTAAAGGGTGCGCAACCTTAATGATTACCGTGGCGGCGATTATGGTGCTGTTTCCGCGCATGATTCGCCTTATCGTTGAGGGATTAATGCCCATTTCCGATGGCGCGCGTAAGTTCTTCCAGAAACACTTTAAAGGGCGCGAAGTCTTTATCGGTCTGGATACCGCAGTGACGTTAGGCCACCCGACCACCATCGCGGTTGGACTGTTGTTAATTCCCATCATGTTAATTCTGGCGAGCATACTGCCGGGCAATAAAGTCCTGCCGCTGGCTGATTTACCGGTCGCGCCATTTTTTATCTGCATGGCCACGGTTATTCATCGCGGCGATCTGATTCGTACTCTGCTCAGCGGCATCATTGTCATGATTACCGTTCTGCTGATCGCCACCCAGTTCGCGCCGTACTTTACCGATATGGCGCTCAAAGGCGGCTTTAGTTTCGCCGCTGAAAACGCGCAAATTACCGCGCTGTCGGTGGGAAACATGTTTGGCTGGTCAATATCTGAATTGATGTCGCTGGGCATGATTGGCGTGGTGATTGTGGTCGGCATTGTCGCCAGCATCATACTTGTCTTACGTAAACGTGAACTACCGGAATAAGGAGCAACCCAGAATGAGTTGGCTAAAAGAGGTAATAGGAACGGAAAAAGCCGTTATCGCCATGTGCCATTTACGGGCGCTGCCGGGCGATCCCGGGTTCGATACAAAGAAAGGCATGAACTGGGTAATTGACCGCGCCCATGACGATTTAATGGCGCTACAAAATGGCGGCGTGGATGCGGTGATGTTCTCCAATGAATTTAGTCTGCCCTATTTAACAAAAGTCAGACCGGAAACGACCACCGCGATGGCAAGAATTATCGGTCAGTTAATGAGTGAAATTCGCGTACCGTTTGGGGTAAACGTGTTGTGGGACCCTGTGGCCTCTTTTGATTTGGCGATGGCGACCGACGCAAAATTTATTCGCGAAATTTTCACCGGTGCTTACGCCAGCGATTTTGGCGTCTGGGATACGAATGTCGGCGAAACCATTCGCCATCAGCATCGCATCGGCGCAGGCCACGTGAAAACGCTGTTTAACATCGTGCCGGAAGCGGCGGTGTATCTGGGAAACCGGGATGTCTGTTCAATTGCGAAATCGACCGTATTTAACAATAACCCCGATGCCCTGTGCGTCTCAGGCCTGACGGCGGGCGCTCGCACGGATAGCGCCATACTGAAGAGGGTAAAAGAGACCGTCCCCGACATGGTCGTGCTGGCGAATACCGGGGTGTGTCTGGAAAACGTCGAGGAGCAGCTCTGCATTGCCGACGGATGCGTAACGGCAACCACGTTTAAAAAAGACGGCGTCTTCGCCAACTTTGTCGACCAGGCGCGCGTGGCGAAGTTTATGGAGAAAGTACGCCATATCCGACAATAAAATGGGGATAAGCAAAACGCTTATCCCCTGCAGAGAGCGATAACTCTTCTGCCGATCTCCGTCGCCTTCGCCAAAAGACACGCCGGAGATCGGTTTCAGAGTAACCCGAACCGGCAAGGAGTCAACGATCGATGATTAATGATGTTAAGTGGGTTCAGGCGCAACGCCATGCCAGCGACTGGCGACACGCGCTGGATATCGCCGTCCGTCCGCTGATTACCTTCGGCGCGGCGGCCCCCTGCTACCTGGACGGTATTATTGAGAACACCCTTAAATG
The DNA here is from genome assembly GCF_017572645.1 of Salmonella sp. 32100201201700099SM. Lineage (NCBI taxonomy): Bacteria > Pseudomonadati > Pseudomonadota > Gammaproteobacteria > Enterobacterales > Enterobacteriaceae > Salmonella > Salmonella sp. 32100201201700099SM. The sequence goes on from NZ_JAGERQ010000001.1 coordinate 376,488, forward strand.
GGGGCCATATTATCTTATCGCGCCGGGGATTGCGCTGCCCCATGCCAGACCGGAGCAAGGCGCCAACCATAATCAAATCAGCGTCACTACGCTATCAACGCCGATCGCTTTCGGCAATGCGGATTGCGATCCCATCTGGCTGTTGCTTTGCGCCAGCGCCACGGATGCCGAAGCACATATTCGCACCATTCAACGCATCAGCCAGTGGCTCGACTCGCCGGAAAGCGTCGCGATGTTGCAAGATGCGCCAAATGATGCCGCGCTTTTCGCGCAATTAGCCGCATTACGCTGATGGAGGTTCCGATGCTCCTGCACCCTTCACTGGCCTCCGCCGATCCGCTGCGCTATGCCGAGGCATTGACCGCTTTACACGATGCGCCTCTCGGCTCGCTGCATCTGGATATCGAAGATACCAGTTTCATCAACAATATTACCTTCGGTATGAAAACCATTCAGGCGGTCGCGCAATACTCTCGCCATCCGCTCTCATTTCACCTGATGGTCTCATCACCGCAACGCTGGTTACCCTGGCTTGCAGCTATCCGCCCCGGCTGGATTTTCATTCATGCCGAAAGCGTGCAAAACCCCTCGGAGATTCTGGCGGATATTCGCGCTATCGGGGCGAAAGCAGGACTGGCGCTTAACCCGGCAACGCCGCTATTGCCTTATCGTTATCTGGCATTGCAACTGGATGCGCTGATGATCATGACCAGCGAACCCGACGGGCGCGGGCAGCAATTTATCGCCGCGATGTGTGAAAAAGTGAGCCAGAGCAGAGAGCATTTCCCTGCTGCGGAATGCTGGGCGGACGGCGGTATTACACTTCGCGCCGCACGGCTGCTTGCCGCCGTAGGCGCACAGCATCTGGTGATTGGCCGGGCGTTATTCACGACGGCGAACTATGATGTGACGTTGTCACAATTCACCGCGCTATAAAGGAGTCATATGCTGATGAGCCAACAGCGCCCCGACCGTATCAAACAGATGTTGCATTACCTTTGGCAACACAGGCACCTCTCAACACAACAAGCTATTGAGCTTTTTGGCTATGCAGAGGCAACCGTGCGCCGGGATTTTCACTATATCGCCAGCCGTTATCCCGGTATGGTTCGCGGCCATGGTTGTATTGACTTCGACGACAGTACGGAAGATAAAGAATATGTTTTCGACGTTAAGCGAACGTTACAAAGCGAGGCGAAACGCGAAATCGCCGCCCTCGCCCGCACGTTCATCAAGGATGGAGACTGCTTTTTTCTCGACTCCGGCTCCACCTGTCTGGAACTGGCAAAATGTCTGGTCGACGCCAAAGTAAAAGTCATTTGCAATGACATCAAAATCGCTAACGAACTGGGTGGCTTCCCACACGTAGAGAGCTACATTATTGGCGGACTGATTCGCCCCGGTTACTTTTCGGTGGGCGAGAGTCTGGCGCTGGAGATGATTAACGCTTTTGCCGTTGAACGCGCCTTTATCTCCTGCGATGCGCTGTCGATTGAAACGGGCATCACCAACGCTACCATGTTTGAAGTAGGCGTCAAAACGCGCATTATTCAGCGCTCACGCGAGGTCATATTGATGGCCGATCATTCAAAGTTTGATACTGTAGAACCCCATGCGGTGGCGACGCTGTCCTGTATTACTACCATCCTTAGCGACAGCGCGCTCCCGTCTGCTATCGCCCGACGTTATCAGCAGGCAGGGTGCCGTTTCATCATGCCAGCCCCATCATCAGGAGCGCGTTAATGGACATCAGGCAAATGAACAAAACCCATCTGGAGCACTGGCGCGGATTGCGAAAACAGCTCTGGCCAGGTCACCCGGATGACGCCCATCTGGCGGACGGCGAAGAAATTCTGCAAGCCGATCATCTGGCATCATTTATTGCGATGGCAGACGGGGTGGCGATTGGCTTTGCGGATGCCTCAATCCGCCACGATTATGTCAATGGCTGTGACAGTTCGCCCGTGGTTTTCCTTGAAGGTATTTTTGTTCTCCCCTCGTTCCGTCAACGCGGCTTAGCGAAACAATTGATAGCAGCAGTGCAACGATGGGGAACGAATAAAGGGTGTCGGGAAATGGCTTCCGATACCTCGCCGGAAAATACAATTTCACAGAAAGTTCACCTGGCGTTAGGATTTGAGGAAACAGAGCGCGTCATTTTCTACCGAAAGCGTTGTTGAGGGAAATCACACAGGAAAAGGTCGGGTATAATATCCGACCTCTATATTACAGTATTACTGTGGCAGATCTTTTTCAGTTAACAAGCGTGTCGTTTTCACTTGTTCAATATTCCTGGCGCCACCTAACATCATGTTAATTGTCAGCTCCTTGTTTAGCTGTTCAATCACTGATGCCACACCCTGAGCGCCGCCAAGATTAAGACCGTATAATACAGGTCGGCCTACCGCCACAATATCCGCTCCGCTGGCTAACGCTTTGAATACGTGCGAACCACGGCGTACTCCACTGTCAAAAATAACAGGCACTCGCTTGTTGACAACTTTTGCAATCGCAGGAAGCATGTCGAATGAGGACGGCCCGCTGTCTAATTGACGGCCACCATGATTAGAAACCCATATTCCTGCGGCTCCGGCCTGGATAGCAATTTCAGCATCCTCCGGCGACTGAATGCCTTTTACGATAACCGGCAGACCGGAAATACGATGTACATAGGCAATATCCTCCGGCGTAAAGGCTTGTTTAGCCTGCGCGTAAATTTCACTTATCCCTGCCCCTTTTCCGGTTTTTGAACCATCGTCATTTTTTCTGGCGAACATTTCCAGGTTTGCAAAGCCCAACGGGAACTGGAAGTTATTTTTAATATCTTCTTCCCGATAGCCACCTACAGGCGAATCTACGGTCAGAATAATCGCTTTAGCGCCATGTTTTACCGCTTGTGCAAGAATAAATTCGTTAAATTGATTATTCTTACTCATATAAAGCTGGAAGAAGAACGGATTTTTCCCGGAAACGTTAGCCACCTCTTCGATGGTCTTGTTGCCATAAGTGCTCAACGAGAAAATCGAACCGACCTGCGCCATGCCTTTCGCCGTCGCCAACTCTCCGGAGGCGTGGGCCAGGCCCTGCGCCGCCATCGGTGCCTGGATTATAGGCGTTTTAAGCGGAATACCCAGCAGCTGCGTTGATAAATCGATCTCTTTTAACTCAATGCCCTGTAATACGCGCGGCATAATATATTTTTTGTCAAAGCTTTCGGTGTTGCTGCGAAGGTTATTCTCATCTTCGGCTCCGCCGCGAATATAACCAAATGCCCCTTTCTCCATTCTGGCCTGAACGCGTGCTTCCAAGGAGGCTACGTTCGTCATTTTTATTGCTTTTTCGTCCATACTGGCTTTGTACTCTTCAGCATAAGCCAGGCCTGATGTTGCCAACATTGCCAGCGAGGCCACTACTCGAATGAGGTGATGAGTTTTCATCATTATTCCTTTTATTGCTTAACCGCTTCTGCCTGGATTTTTATATCGACAACTTTCGTCATCCCCATATCGACCAGATAATCTACCCCCCACTGGGTGCGATCTATTTGCGTGACAAAATCACCGCCGCAAACCTGCGCCTTGAATATCGGGCTCATATAACAGCCAAACTTGGTGGTGGTTAAGGTGACGGGCTTAGTTACCCCCTTCATTGTTAACAAACCGTCAATAGAAACCGGTTTATTATCTTCAAAATGCCATTTTGTCGATTTAAATACTATTTCTGGATATTTTTCCGCATCCAGAATATCGCTACTGCGGATATGGTTATCAAACGCATCCACCCCGGTATTTAAGGCGCTTACGGGAATCGTCACGCGCATCTCTGCGACTTGCTTTTCCGGCTGATATTTCAGTTCGCCGCTAATAGCATAAAACCCGCCATGATTGGTTGAGGTCTGGAAATGATCGATATTAAATACCGCATTGGTATGCGTATTATCAAATTTATATACATCTGCATGAGCAGCACTTAATAAACCCAGAGACAGGGCAGCACCAAGAAAACTCTTTTTCATTATATTCACTTTATATCTTAAATAAGGTGAAGCTATCTTAATGTTCCCTGTCCGCAGGATCGAGAGGGATAAACAGGAAGGACTGTTGCAAAAATAGAACGATGAAAAGGCCGTGTTACAAAAACAGCGGCTCACGAATGGGTTTATGTCAGGGCTATTTCCGCAACCTGTACCGCCTTTGTGGCGGTACAGAAGGCAAACTGACTAACGCATGATACGATCGTCAACATAACGGCGCTTATCCGGCGCGGGCGGGAAATACTGATACAGCCAGGTTTCGCTGATAGCCTCCCCCTGGCAGCGCAGGAACATACGCATATCCACCGGTGCCGTAGAATCCGAGGTCGGATACCAGTCAAACTGGATACGATAACCGTCGAAAGGCTCTACGTAGAGGATCTCAACCTGCTTCGCCTCACCGCTGGAGAGCGTAATTACCGGCTCAATGCTTTTTGGCGCGGCCGCTTTCAGATCGCCGCCGACAAAATCAATAGCAAAACGGCGTGCCCATTTATCCGGGTAATGTTCGCCCGGCGCCCAGCCTTCGGGAAAGCCGCCCATCCCTGTACGGGTCGCCATGACCCGCGCAAGCGGCGATTGTACCGGCGGCTGCGCGCTCCAGTACAAACGATAATTAAACACCAGCGTATCCCCGGCTTTGATCGCTTTTTCCGGCTGCCAGAAACAGACCACATTATCCAGAGTTTCGCCAGTGGTTGGGATCTCCATCAGGCTAACCGCGCCTTTCCCCCACTTACTGCGCGGCTCCACCCACAGGCTCGGACGTTTGTTGTACCAGTCCATGACATCCTGATAATGCGAGAAATCGCGATCGAGTTGCAGCAGGCCGAACCCTTTTGGGTTATCGTCCATATATGCGTTGAACTGCAATTTCTGCGGATTATTCAGCGGGCGGCAAATCCACTCGCCGTTACCCCGCCACATCGCCAGCCGATCGGAATCGTGAATTTGCGGATGAATGGTGTCGCATACCCGGCGTTCATTATTCCCACAGCTAAACATACTGGTCATCGGCGCAATGCCAAGTTGCTTTATATCTTTACGGGCGTAGAGATGGTTTTCTACATCCATGATCACCTGCGTTTTTTCGCAATGGATTACAAATTTATACGCGCCCGTCACGCTGGCGCTGTCCAGCAGAGCGTAAACGGTAAACGTAGTATCGCCCGGCTTCGCGGTGTCAAACCAGAAGGCGGTGAAGTCAGGGAACTCTTCCTGACCGTCAGTATAGGTATCTATCGCCAGCCCGCGAGCCGACAGGCCATACTGATAAGTATCATCTACCGCCCGGAAATAACTGGCGCCCAGGAAGGAGACAACATCGCGCCGCGCCAGTTCCGGCGCTTTAAAGACACGGAAACCGGCGAAACCGAGATCGCTCTGCCCTTCCAGTTGCGTCGTGTCGACGCCGGCATCGTTGTATTTAAACAGTTCCGGGCGAAAATGGATCTCGCGAGCAAGATGCGTCGTCGTATCAACGGAAAACATGCGTACGCGACGACGAAAGCCCATCCCTACGTGGAAAAACTGAATATCGAGCTGCCGGTTGGCAACGCCGTTCCAGAGTGAATGCGCCGCGTCATACTGAATGCTGTTATAGGCCTGCGGCGTCAGATTGGCGAGCGTATCCGGCAAGGGTCCCGGCGCGCCGCCCCAGGGCTTTTTCGCTAACGCCTGGGCCATTGATTGCAGACCAGCAAAATCAAAACGGACAATTTTACCATCCGCAATATCGGATTCCGCGGCAAACGCCGCCTGAGAAAAGAGTGAAGCAATACCGCTGGAACCGCACACGGCGGCCATTGCCATTGAACCTTTAATAAATCGTCTACGATTCATACCTGAAAATGAGTCCTTCTGGTCTTGTGAATGGTCCCGCGCTGGTTTTTTCAGCAGCAAGAATGTGCCCGTTTCTGACCGCTCACTCTAGACAAAATTCATTAATAATCCAATTGTTGGTCGCCTGGAAACTGTGCAAAAGCGTAAATATTTTATGTCGATAAGAACCGACCGAATCGGATGTAAACCTCACGCAGCATTCTTCAGGTTATGAAAAGTTTATTCCAGACTAACGTGATGCTTCATGACTCGTTTAAACAGCGCCAGACGCGCACGCATAAAGCGGTTTTCCACTTTAAAACCGGCAAGTTTGTTCAGCCCAATCCGCAACAGACGATCTCGCCCCCGAATGCTGGCGGGCCAGCGAACCGGGCCGTGCAGCACGTCGCGCGTGCGGCTGGCATGACGAGCGAAATTCACCCAGTAATCCGCCACCTGCGAGGCAAAGGCCAGGTCATTCTCATTCACATAATGGCATGTGGGCTCAGCCCGCGTTAACGTATCGAATACATACGGTATTTCATTGCCATGACAGGCGCCATTCGCGTAGGTGTTATGCTCCGCTTCGGCGACATAATCAAACCAGTAACGCCAGCACGGTTCGCCGATCCGCTGCTGCGCTTGCATGACGACATAACCCAACGTGGTAAATACCATATCCCGACAGACCTGCCGCCCTAGCGCTTCGTCGCCTTTCACTCCAGGATAAAGCAGCCGGATTAACCCCAGACCAACACGCCGCTCACGGCGCGCACTGCGCAGCGTAGTATCTGCCTGCAATACCTGCCATGCGTTTTCAATATCGCGTGGGATATCAACGTGAATGATAAAATCTTTACCACGCGGTCCATACCCTGTTTCATCGTCACGCAAACGTGGTAGCTCGCCGGCAATCAGAGACAGATAACGCTCCACCGTCCAGATGCCCTCTTCAACATTGGCAAAACGTGTACCGCCATTCAGATGGCGCAGTATCGGAACAAAACCAGGAAAACTCAGCCAACGCGGCGCATCGGTGTCGTCGTCTGTCACGCGCCGGAACGTCGCGATAGTGCGCCGCTGCATGGTGGGGTCTTGCACAACGATAGCCGTGTTAATGTTTTCTTTCGCCTGACGGATCAGTGCGCAGGAGAAACGGGCATTTTCGCCGCAATTAGTTGACCGATCTTCCAGCCAAATTTTCTCAGCCGGAATATGCCAGAACTGGTTCGCGATATCCGCGAGGATCGCGGCTTCGGCGCGTCCGGTTGTACGAATAGTGTGGTAGCGCGGATGCCGGGCAATCACGGCGTACAAAAACGGCGTTGAATGACTTATGCCGCCGCTAATCAGTAAAGGAACGCCTTGCGCTTTGGCGATGCGGCAGGCCGCGTCGATAGTGGGGATCACCGCATTGCCCGCCAGGACGACGCAATCCGACGAATAAGGTTGTTCGCCGGAAAAATCATTTTGCGCCAGCCACTGTCCGACGGTATTCACCGCCAGCAATGTTGCCGCAGAGAGCGCCGGAAATGGCGTTGTATTCATGATTCCTCCTTTTTGTTTCGAACTTGTACCGGATCTCTTTGAAAGACGTCGTCGCCTGGCTTTTTAGGCCGTAATCTGATCCATGGCCTGTAAAATACGCTTATCGGAAATAGGATAAGGCGTACCGAGCTGTTGGGCGAAATAACTGACGCGCAATTCTTCAATCATCCAACGGATCTCTTTAACATCATCATCCTCGCGACGCGCTGGCGGCAGTTTATTTATCCATTGTTGCCACGCCTGCTGAACGCTTTCGACTTTCAGCATTTGCGCCCGATCGCGGTGCGGATCGACAGCCAGTTTCTCCAGCCGCTTTTCAATTGCCTGCAGATAACGCAGCGTATCGCCGAAACGTTTAAAGCCGTTGCCAGTCACAAAACCACGGTATACCAGGCCGTTCATCTGCGCCTTGATATCGGAAAGCCCCAACGCCATGCTCATATCCACCCGCCCTTTCAGACGCTTATTGATATTGAATACGGTCGTCAGGATGCGCTCAACCTGCTTCGCGATATCCACCACAGTATCATTCAGCTCGGCGCGTACCTTTTCGTGCAGCGCGGTGAAACCTGCTTCGCTCCACACCGGCCCGCCGTTGGCATCTATCAGCTTATCTACCCCGCAGGCGATACAGTCATCAATCAACTCCAGTACTTTGCCGTACGGGTTAAAGTACAGCCCCAGCTTGGCTTTATTCGGCAATTTCTCATGCAGATACTTAATCGGTGAAGGAATATTGAGCAACAGCAGACGGCGTAAACCGCACCACATCGCCTGTTGTTGTTCCAGCGGATTATCAAACAATTTGATAGCGACGCTGTCACGCTCATCCACTAACGCCGGCCACGCCTTCACTTTATAATTACCGCGTTTCTGTTCGTAGCTTTCCGGCAGCTCGCCGAAACTCCAGATATGCAGCCCGCTCTGCTCGATGCCGTCATCCGCCACCGCCGAGAGCGTCTCCTGCACTTTGCCTTTCAGCGCATTTTTAAGCTCGGCGAGCGAACGCCCTTCCTGCAGTTTCTTGTTTTTGTCATTCACCACGCGAAACGTGATTTTCAGATGCTCGGGCACCTGATCCCAATGCCAGTCTTCCCGGTCGACCGTGACGCCGGTCATCCGGCGCAGTTCACGCTCCAGAGCGTCCAGCAGCGGCAGCTCCAGCGGCGTTACGCGACCTAAAAACGCTTCAGCATAGTTTGGCGCCGGAACAAAGTTGCGACGTACCGGTTTTGGCAACGATTTAATCAGCGCAATAACTAATTCACGGCGCAGCCCTGGGATCTGCCATTCAAAACCGCTCTCGTCAACCTGGTTAAGTAGCGGCAACGGAATATGGACGGTCACGCCGTCAGCATCCGCGCCCGGTTCAAACTGATAGCTCAAACGCAGCTTGAGATTGCCCTGGTGCCAGAAATTCGGGTAATCCAGTTTGCTGATTTTTTCCGCGCCTTCTTTAATCAGCATACTTTTTTCAAAGTTGAGCAGATCCGGCGTCTCGCGGCTGATTTTTTTCCACCAACTATCAAAGTGGCGGGCGGAAATAACGTCATGGCTAATACGCTGGTCATAAAACTCAAACAGGGTATCGTCATCCACCAGGATATCGCGGCGGCGAGATTTGTGCTCAAGTTCCTCGACTTCCGCACGCAATTTTAGATTCTCACGGAAGAAGGCATGACGGGTTTGCCAGTCCCCCTCCACCAGCGCATGGCGGATAAACAACTCACGACACAACGCCGGGTCAATCTGGCTGTAATTCACCTTGCGCGCGGCGACAATCGGCAGACCGTAGACAGTAACCTTTTCCGTCGCCATCACCGCGCCTTGCGCCCGCTCCCAGTGCGGTTCGCTATATGAACGTTTAATCAGGTGCTGGGCTACCGGTTCCACCCATTCTGGCTCAATGCGGGCAGCGATGCGCCCCCACAAACGGCTGGTCTCCACCAGTTCTGCGACCATTGTCCATTTCGGCGGTTTTTTGAATAAACCGGAACCGGGGAAAATAGAGAATCGGGCGTTACGCGCGCCGGTGTACTCTTGTTTATCGGCATCTTTCATCCCGATATGCGACAACAGCCCCGTTAACAACGCAACGTGAATTTCCCGGTATTCTGCGGGTTCGCTGTTTACCGGAATCCCCAGTTCTTTTACCACCTGACGCAGTTGGGTATAGATATCCTGCCACTCACGCACGCGTAAATAGTTCAGATAGTCGGTGCGACACAGACGGCGGAATTGATTCGACGACAGGGCCTTTTGTTGCTCGCCGAGGTAATTCCACAGGTTAACAAACGCCAGAAAATCGGATTCCTTATCATGGAAGCGCCGGTGTTTCTCATCGGAAGCCTGCTGCTTATCCACTGGGCGCTCGCGCGGATCCTGAATAGAGAGTGCGGAAGTAATGATCATCGCTTCGCGCACACAGCCATGTTTTTGCGCTTCCAGAACCATACGCGCCAGGCGCGGGTCGACCGGCAACTGGGATAATTGTCGGCCCAGCGGCGTCAGCTTATATGCCGTTTGCTGTTCGTCGGCGGTAATCGCCCCCAGCTCTTCCAACAAACGCACGCCATCCTGAATATTGCGCTTATCCGGCGCTTCGACAAACGGGAAGGCGGCTATGTCACCCAGTCCCAGGGCGGTCATCTGCAAAATAACCGACGCCAGGTTGGTACGTAGAATTTCCGGGTCGGTAAATTCCGGGCGTGACAAAAAGTCATCTTCCGAATACAGACGAATGCAGATCCCTTCCGATACGCGTCCGCAACGCCCTTTACGCTGATTGGCGGAAGCCTGTGAGATCGGTTCAATCGGCAGGCGCTGCACTTTAGTGCGGTAGCTGTAGCGGCTGATGCGCGCAGTGCCAGGATCGATCACATATTTGATACCCGGCACCGTCAGCGAGGTTTCCGCCACGTTAGTCGCCAGCACGATACGACGTCCGCTGTGCGACTGGAAAACGCGGTTCTGTTCGCTGTTCGACAAGCGTGCATACAGCGGCAACACTTCGGTATGCCGTAAGTTCAGCTTGTTCAGGGCGTCGGCGGTATCGCGGATTTCCCGCTCTCCGCTCATAAAAATCAGGATATCGCCGGGACTTTCACGCCCCAGTTCATCGACAGCGTCGAAAATTGCCTGTAGCTGATCGCGTTCAGTGTCGTCAGCCTCTTCCACGATGGGGCGATAACGAACTTCTACGGGATACGTTCGGCCAGATACTTCGATAATCGGCGCGTTATTAAAGTGGCGCGAGAAGCGTTCCGGGTCGATGGTCGCAGAGGTAATAATCACTTTCAGATCGGGGCGACGCGGCAGAAGCTCTTTCAGATAGCCGAGCAAGAAGTCAATATTCAGGCTGCGTTCATGCGCTTCATCAATAATGATGGTGTCATACTGCATCAATAGCCTGTCCTGCTGGATTTCCGCCAGCAGGATACCGTCCGTCATCAGTTTGACCATGGTGTTGCTACTGACATGATCGCTGAAACGAACTTTATAGCCGATGCAGCCGCCTGGCTCCGTTTGCAACTCTTCGTCAATGCGGTTAGCGACGGTGCGCGCCGCCAGGCGACGCGGTTGAGTATGTCCAATAAGTCCTTTAATTCCGCGTCCCAGTTCCATACAAATTTTCGGCAACTGGGTGGTTTTACCGGAACCGGTTTCCCCTGCCACGATCACTACCTGATGATCGCGGATCGCTTCCAGAATGTCCTGTTTCTTCTGGCTAACAGGCAGATTTTGCGGATAAGTGATTGAGGGACGCGCCGCTTCGCGGAGAGCGACCTGCGTCGCAGCCTGTTCAATTTCTTTCGCCATCGTCTGGAAAATGGCCTGTTGCGCATCAGGATTTTTTACTTTCTTTACGCCATGCAGGCGGCGCGCAAAGCGCTGTTTGTCGCGCAGCATCAGTGCATCCAGCCGCTGCTGTAACACCTGAAGCGTCAACATAGATTGTTCAGTCATAAAGCTCTTGGGCAGCATTCTGCCTGTTTAAAATCGTTTTAAATGATAGGTATAGAGTACCACATTGGGGCTTTTTTTGCGTTGTTCAATAATTTCGAACAAAGGGTTCGATATATTGCGCTATCCCTGCGACATATTTGTGAATAAAGTGTCAACAAGCAACGGGGCACGCCCCTTCAAACACATAAAAGGAAACACCCATGAGCAAGGTATTAGTTCTTAAATCCAGTATTCTGGCAGGGTACTCTCAGTCTGGTCAGTTGACTGACTATTTTATTGAACAATGGCGCGAAAAACACGTCGCAGATGAAATTACTGTCCGCGATCTGGCGGCCAACCCTGTTCCGGTGCTGGATGGCGAGCTGGTGGGCGCGATGCGTCCGGGCGATGCGCCTTTAACGCCACGTCAGCAGGACGCTCTGGCGCTGTCTGATGAACTCATTGCTGAACTGAAAGCCCACGACGTCATCGTTATTGCGGCACCGATGTACAATTTCAATATCCCGACGCAGCTGAAAAACTACTTTGATCTGATTGCCCGCGCCGGTATCACTTTCCGCTATACCGAAAAAGGCCCGGAAGGTCTGGTAACCGGTAAACGCGCGGTGGTTCTCTCCAGCCGCGGCGGTATCCATAAAGACACCCCGACGGATTTGATTGCGCCTTACCTGAAAGTGTTCCTTGGTTTTATCGGTATTACCGACGTGAATTTTGTCTTTGCCGAAGGCATCGCCTACGGGCCGGAAGTGGCGGCTAAAGCTCAGGCCGATGCAAAAGCCGCGATTGACAGCGTAGTGGCCGCTTAAATATTTTTGCCTCCCGTTTCGACGGGAGGTGACTTCTTAGGTTCGTAGCGCAAATATCCTACCACGCCGCTACTGCCGCCATCGCTGGGATGCGTTACCCCATCATTGACTTCAACGCAGGCGAAATCAAAAGGCGACACATTTTCAATGCACGCCACATTGACCCCATATTGATCGGGATTGGATCGGCGCTGATGAAAAGTATATATCCCGCATACCGAACAGAAAAAATGCACCGCCTTGCCCGTATTGAAGCGATATTCGGTAAGCTTATCCTGCCCTTTTAGCACTTTAATACCCGATAGCGGCGCAGACACTGCCACCGCTCCGCGCATCCGGCAAAACGAACAGTTGCAGCGCCTGGCGGTATGAAAGCCATCGCTAAGTTGAACGGTAAACACGACGCTGCCACAATGGCAGGCAGCAGATAATTTTTCAGACGTCATACCTGGTTACTCGCGAATAGTGATACCAGTCAACAGTATAGAAATAGCCTTCCGGTTCGCCTAATGTAAATACGACCTCCGTATTCAAAAATTACCAATATAAAAAAGTATTCTGCAATAAAAAATTGTCGGGAAGCGGTTATTTACGCATCCATTTGCCATTAATTCCCTGGACATATTCTCCCGGCCTGGCGCGCTCAACCAGTTTTTGCCCTGCCATCTTCGCCACCTCGTCCACGGGAAGATGATTGCTATCCGCTAACTGCTGATAACTGGCGCGGCGGGCATGATTAATATCAAGCACCAGTTTCTGGGTTTCGGCATCATTCTTTAAGGCCACCAGATAGCCATTCAGCGTTTCCCCGACCCGGCCCTGCGTGCGCGCTTCGTCCAGGGTTAAGGCCCACACAGAAGGTGTGAGCAAGCTCAGCGTCAGCACCCATAGCATTAAATACTTTTTCATTATGGCCTCAGAATAGATCGCTGCGTGATTTCAGGAGTTCTTCAACGTCTTTATCGACTTTGATATGTATTTCATGCTCGATCTTTACATTCATGTTGATGGTAATCGGCTGTTCCGGCGCGGCGACTTCAATTCGTGGCGTGCACCCCACCACGATAAATGACGCAAGCGCTGACAGCATGGCAATACTCATTTTCATTATTTATCCTCACAGTCCTTGTCTTTCCGGCAAGGAGGTTGCGGCAACGCTGTATTTTGTTCAAGCCATGCCTGTAAATTGTCGCCAAAACGCAAACTGCGCCACAGCGTAAACACATTTTCTTCATGGGTATAGTTCAAGTTAACGATCGCGGTTTTACCATCTACCCGGCTTTTGCCGGTAATGGCCGCCTGCATCGTTAGTACGCCCAGGTTATCAACGTTAATTTTCGTCCACGAATGCGTAATCTCCATATAACGTAGCCAGTTAATCGCCGAGCCTGCCGTAACATTATCCTTCACCACCGCATCCGCAGTATCTTTATCGATACGCAACGTCATTGGCCCGGGATTCGTAAGCCAGCCATCTTTGATTATCCATTTTTCATTGTTCAGCCACAGCGGCAGCGCACCGCTAACCGGACCAGACATGGCGAATTGCTTTGGATTTATGGCGCTAATCAATTCGCTGGATGAAATATTTTGCACCCGCAAAAGCGCCGGGTCGTGCTGCGGCATTCGCAACTGTTTCATAATGATTTGACCGCCCAGCACGTCTACGCTGACATCGCTTAGCAGTAATGGATTCGACTCGCTCCAGGGATAACCGCCCTGTAAATCAGCAGTGATATTTTTCGCCGTGACCTGGTTAACTATCCCGGCAATACGCAGCGAGACGGGCCCGCGCGTCCCCAATTGCCACGCGCCGTTGTGGAAGCGAAATGGCAGAATGAAATCGACGCCGTTGATTTTGTTATCCGGCATCCAGGCACTGCCGCCTTTTAACACGCCGTGTCCACCCGCTTCAAACCCCTGCCCCTGTGCGGCGGAAAAAGCCACCTGCGCATACAGTGAGCCTTCGCGCAGCGTCATTTTCCAGTCTGGTGGAAGCAACGGCTGGAAAACGATAAGCGACTGCTTCGGCCACCAGGCCTGTCCGCGAAGGCGTTCGCCATCCCAGCGCCCATTCAGCCGTACCGGCCCTATCGCCCCCGCCCGAAGGTCGCCTTTAAACTGGAACAGGGTTGGCTCGCGCCCTTCAACGCTAAAATTAATGGTAGAAGGCGGCAGCACGCTCCCGCTGGTAAATACGGTTTTTCCCGCCTCCAGAGACAGCGCGCCCTGTAGCGACGGCGTTGTGGCGTCGCGAACCCAGACAATAGGTTTATTCAGCGCCAGTCTTGGCGATGTGACGGTCATTGCGCCATAGTGCAACTGATCAAAACCGGTGGACAAACTGGTCAACCTGATGGTGTCATCATGCCATTCGCCCTGTCCGGCAATATCCCAGCGGGCGCGCATTGGCGTAAAGCTTCCTTGCCCCCAATAGCGCCACCGCCAGCGACCAGCATCAGGGAGAAAATCATTCGCCAGGCCATCAAGATGAAGAACGAAATCGCCCATCTCATTTTCGTGCGCCCGTAAAATAGCCTGTAATCGGCCATCAACGCCGCGCGGCGTCACCTTAACGCCCGCCAGCGGCCAACGAATTTCATCAATATCTAACGCATCAATCACCCGTCCGCGCGAGCGTAGCAATGCGCCAGGTGCAAAGGTGAGCTGCGGATCGGCCAGACTGCCGCGGAACATAGCGGGCAATACGGCATAAAAGATTAAATCCTTCTGTTTAGCCTCGCCGGTAAGCTGTAGAGGCATCTCACTGCTATCCATGCTGAGTTTTCCCGGGCCGATAGTCAGTACAGCGTTCGCTTTACCGGCATCGCCCTGGGTCAGAATATTCAGGCGTCCGCTGACTCGCGCATTATCCGGCCCGGCTTGCCAGTTATCGATATTAAAAGCCAGACGTCCGCTCAAGGGGAATCCCTGATATGGCCAGTTCCAGCGGCCATCGCTGATGGTAAGCCGCTGACGCGTTACCGCCCAGGGGAGATCGAGAATCGGGTCAGGATTACCTCGCGCCATCACGATGAGCTGTCCGGCGTTATCACGCCACTCCAGTTCCGCATCCACCAGCGACGGTTCCTGCGGCAGACGCAAGGTCGCTGCCGCATGACCGCTGACCGGCAGGCCATCCGGTACCAGCGGCAACATAAACTCCCCCACCAGGCTAACGGGAGGCTGGTTGGCCAGCGCGGCGATCTCCAGTTGGCTCACCGTCAATGCCTGACCGCGTAGCTGCCCTTGAAATTTTACTTTTTCGCCCTGATAACGTATCTGCTGAATGACCGGCGTCATGGAGATCGCCAGCTTGCCCTGCCATTCCGACCAGGGCGCGAGAATGACATTATCGATGTTAATCCAGGTATTGGGCAGCATTGACTGCCACTGCGCCAGCGTACGCGGCGCGGCGGGAGAAGCTTCCGTAGCGGGCAGTTTCGCCAGGCATACGGCATCCAGTTTGAGGCTTTTAATATTCAGCAACCAACGGCTGGGATGCGTCAGTTCCGCCTGGGTAATATGCGCTAACGAACAATCATTGACCAGATAGCGAAGATCGGGAATCACTAACCCATGACGTGTCAAGCGTGGACTTTGTTCCAGAGCGATACGGGTACCGACGGGTAGCCAAATTCCCGCCAGAGTGGGAACCCACAGCCCGAGGGTCATCAGTAGCGTCAGAGGGACAAGAATCAGCAGTAACAGTAGCGCAAGGGCGGCTTTATATTTACCCTTCATGGGCCATTAATTTCCTGATTTAACGAAAAATTCAGTCGGCTATCTCTTTATTTTGGCATGATTGCCCGTACATAGCCTAATAGTTCATGTTGCAGGGGCGCCCTCCGGCTATTTGAGGCGTTGTGGAGAATGATAACCTAAAATTATTCATTATATGTATGACTATCAATTATTTTTGATTTTTTGTAAGATAATTTTAAGCATATTTGTGTGATTCTAACATCACTGGAGAAGGTCATATGAAACTCGCCGTCTATAGTACCAAACAGTATGACAAGAAATATCTACAGCAAGTGAACGAAGCGTTCGGTTTTGAACTGGAGTTTTTTGATTTTCTGCTGACCGAGAAAACAGCGAAAACCGCCAATGGATGTGAAGCAGTTTGTATCTTCGTGAATGACGACGGGAGCCGACCGGTACTGGAAGAGCTGAAAAAACACGGCGTGAAATACATCGCGCTGCGTTGCGCCGGATTTAATAATGTCGACCTGGATGCCGCTAAAGAGCTCGGTTTGCAGGTGGTCCGCGTGCCGGCTTATTCTCCGGAAGCCGTCGCTGAACATGCGATTGGCATGATGATGACATTGAACCGCCGTATTCACCGCGCTTATCAACGCACCCGCGACGCTAACTTTTCCCTTGAGGGACTGACCGGCTTTACCATGCACGGAAAAACCGCTGGCGTCATTGGTACCGGTAAAATCGGCGTCGCCGCGCTGCGTATCCTGAAAGGCTTTGGAATGCGTTTACTGGCGTTTGATCCCTATCCCAGCACCGCCGCGCTTGATCTCGGCGTCGAGTATGTGGATCTGCAAACGTTGTTTGCCGAATCGGATGTCATTTCCCTGCACTGCCCGCTCACGCCGGAAAACTACCATTTGCTGAACCATGCGGCATTCGACCAAATGAAAAATGGCGTTATGGTCATTAATACCAGTCGTGGCGCGCTGATTGATTCCCAGGCGGCTATCGAAGCTCTGAAGAATCAGAAAATCGGCTCGCTGGGGATGGATGTGTATGAAAACGAACGCGACCTGTTCTTTGAAGATAAGTCAAACGATGTTATCCAGGATGATGTTTTCCGCCGTCTGTCGGCCTGCCATAACGTACTGTTTACGGGGCACCAGGCATTCCTGACCGCAGAAGCGCTGATCAGCATCTCTGAAACCACGTTACAAAACTTAAGCCAGCTTGAGAAGGGCGAAGCCTGCCCGAACGCGCTGTTCTAATCCTATCGCTCCCCTGCGCTCAGGGGAGCATTTTCGGATAACCCCTGAAGATCTATCCGGTCATATCATTACTATAGTCAGTGTTAACTATCAGATTACAGAGAATATCAATGAAGAAAATCGTCACGCTGGTCGCCCTGAGCATCATAATGACAGGGTGTGTGAGCAGTGGAAAAGTGTCCGTCAAACGCGAGCAACTGGAGCACCACCGCTTTGTTCTGGAAAGCGTAAACGGTAAAACGGTCACCGGCCCGGAGCTCAGCTTTGGCGAGGACATGACGGTATCCGGCAAAATGTGCAATCAATTCACCGGCGAAGAAAAACTGTCGGACGGCGAATTAAAAGTGAAAAATTTAGCGATGACCCGAATGATGTGCGCCGATCCGCAGCTTAATGCGCTGGACGGCACCCTCAGCGAGCTCTTCAGCAAAGGCGCGCAGGTCGATTTAACCGCGAACCAATTAACGCTGGCGACGGCAGAAACAACGCTAATGTATAAACTGGCGGATTTAGCGCACTAAGCTATTAAGTGAAAAGTTATACGCGTCAGGCGAAACGCCGCGCTTAGTAACTCCCGCAGTTTCCGGCGGCAAGCGACTGTTCGCTACAACGTTTGCCGTTGGGTAGCGCGCACATACCAATTACTGAACCATCAAGCTGCCGGGCCGCTGAAAGCGAACCGCCAATCATAGCGCAATTCGCTTCGCCGGCGCTGGACATCGCCGCTTTCATCCCTGGCGAAACATGCGCCGCGGTTGCCTGCTGAACAGGTTCGCTACTGCAAGCCGACAATAATAACGCGGCACACCCCACCCAAAACGCTGCGCGCATTTCTCTCCCCTCTGTTTATTCATCCAAACGACACCGCCCTAAATAATAGGCAGCAGAAACTGACGCGTCGAGAGGCAAAGCGCGCATTTATGCGCTTCATTAACATTTATTGGCAATTTTTTACGTCTTTTCGGCAAGAAATCGTCATTCTCCTCCCGCCAGGGACACAAAAGCGAAAATGGGGCTTGAAGGGCTTTGCTAAAATAAAAGGATAACTACAGGATGCGCTCTCGATTATGCGTGTCCCTCTTTTTTGCGCAATGTAAGGGTGTCATATGCAAACAATTGACGGTAATGGCGCAGTAGCGTCGGTGGCGTTCCGTACCAGCGAGGTTATCGCCATTTACCCGATTACGCCCAGTTCAACAATGGCTGAACAAGCGGATGCCTGGGCCGGCAATGGGCTTAAAAATGTCTGGGGCGATACGCCGCGTGTGGTAGAGATGCAGTCGGAAGGCGGCGCGATCGCCGCCGTTCACGGTGCGTTACAAACCGGTTCGCTTTCTACGTCATTTACATCATCGCAGGGGCTGCTGCTGATGATTCCAACGCTGTATAAACTGGCGGGGCAGCTCACGCCGTTTGTACTGCACGTTGCCGCGCGCACTGTTGCCACACACGCGCTTTCTATTTTTGGCGACCATTCCGATGTGATGGCGGTCCGCCAGACAGGCTGCGCGATGTTATGCGCCGCCAGCGTTCAGGAAGCGCAGGATTTTGCGCTGATCGCACACAGGGCTACGCTGAAAAGCCGCGTTCCGTTTATTCATTTTTTTGATGGCTTCCGTACATCGCATGAAATCAACAAAATTATACCGCTAACGGATGAAACCATTCTGAACCTGATGCCGCAGGCGGAGATCGACGCTCACCGCGCCCGCGCGCTGAATCCGGAACATCCGGTGATTCGTGGAACTTCAGCGAATCCGGATACCTACTTCCAGTCTCGCGAAGCGACCAACCCGTGGTACAACGCCGTTTATGATCATGTTGAAGAGGCGATGAAGGCATTTGGCGACGCTACGGGCCGTCAGTACCAGCCATTTGAATATTATGGCCATCCCCAGGCTGAACGCGTCATCATTATGATGGGCTCCGCCCTCGGCACCTGCGAAGAGGTCGTGGACGAGCTACTGATACGCGGAGAAAAGGTCGGCGTTCTGAAAGTCCGTCTGTTCCGCCCCTTCTCCGCCAAACATTTGTTACAGGCATTACCGGAAACCGTTCGCGCTATCGCCGTGCTGGATCGCACCAAAGAGCCTGGCGCGCAGGCCGAGCCGCTTTATCTGGACGTGATGACCGCACTGGCGGAAGCCTTTAATAATGGCGAGCGCGAAACGTTGCCGCGCACCATTGGCGGCCGTTATGGGCTATCATCCAAAGAGTTCGGCCCGGCGTGCGTACTGGCGGTCTTTAATGAACTCAGCCGCGCGAAGCCCAAGCCACGGTTTACGGTGGGCATTTATGACGACGTCACTCACCTCTCGCTGCCATTACCGGAAAATACCCTGCCCGGCAGCGCTAAACTTGAAGCGTTATTTTACGGTCTGGGAAGCGACGGCAGCGTATCCGCCACGAAAAATAATATTAAAATTATCGGTAATTCTACGCCGTGGTATGCGCAAGGTTATTTCGTTTATGACTCTAAAAAAGCTGGCGGGCTCACGGTATCGCACCTGCGCGTCAGCGAAAAACCCATTCGTTCCGCTTACTTAATTGCTCAGGCGGATTTTGTCGGCTGCCATCAATTACAGTTTATCGATAAATATCAGATGGCGGAGCGTCTGAAGCCAGGCGGTATCTTTCTGCTTAATACGCCGTACAGCGCCGACGAGGTCTGGTCGCGTCTGCCGCAAGAAGTTCAGGCGGTGTTGAATCAGAAAAAGGCGCGTTTTTACGTGGTTAACGCGGCGAAAATCGCCCGCGAATGTGGACTTGGCGCCCGCATCAATACCGTCATGCAAATGGCTTTCTTCCACCTGACGCATATTCTTCCGGGCGATAGCGCCCTAGTTGAGCTGCAGGGCGCGATTGCCAAAAGCTATAGCAGCAAAGGGCAGGATCTGGTTGAGCGTAACTGGCAGGCATTGGCTCTGGCACAGGAATCGCTGGCGGAAGTGCCGTTGCAGGCGGTTAATCCGCACAGCGCGCATCGCCCGCCGGTCGTCTCCGACGCCGCGCCGGATTTTGTGAAAACCGTTACCGCCGCCATGTTGGCGGGCCTCGGCGACGCACTGCCTGTTTCCGCCCTGCCGCCGGACGGAACATGGCCAATGGGCACCACCCGCTGGGAAAAACGCAATATCGCCGAAGAGATTCCTGTCTGGAAAGAGGAACTGTGTACCCAATGTAATCACTGCGTCGCCGCCTGCCCTCACTCGGCGATTCGTGCGAAAGTCGTTTCCCCGCAGGCGATGGAGAACGCGCCAGCCAGTCTGCATTCGCTGGACGTGAAGTCCCGCGATATGCGCGGCCAGAAATATGTGCTGCAGGTCGCGCCGGAAGACTGCACTGGCTGTAATTTATGCGTAGAGGTCTGCCCGGCTAAAGATCGGCAAAATCCACAGATCAAGGCGATTAACATGATGTCGCGCCTTGAGCATGTGGAAGAAGAGAAAGTGAATTATGACTTCTTCCTCGACTTGCCGGAAATCGCTCGCAGCAAACTGGAACGGATTGATATCCGCACATCGCAGCTCATTACGCCGCTGTTTGAATATTCCGGCGCCTGTTCCGGCTGCGGTGAAACGCCGTATATTAAACTGCTGACTCAGTTATATGGCGACAGAATGTTAATCGCTAACGCCACGGGGTGTTCCTCTATTTACGGCGGTAACTTACCCTCTACGCCTTATACCACCGATGCCAACGGACGCGGCCCGGCGTGGGCGAATTCGCTATTTGAAGATAACGCGGAATTTGGCCTCGGTTTCCGTCTGAGTGTGGATCAGCACCGGGCGCGCGTCATGCGTTTACTGGCGCAATTCGCCGATCGCATTCCGGCGGAATTAAACGATGCGCTGCATGCCGAAGCAACGCCTGACGTTCGGCGTGAACAGGTCGCCGCATTACGCCAACATCTGAAATCGGTTGCGGGCGCAGAGGAACTGTTAAAAGATGCTGATGCGCTGGTAGAAAAATCAATCTGGCTGATTGGCGGCGATGGTTGGGCATACGACATCGGCTTTGGCGGTTTAGACCATGTGTTAAGCCTGACGGAGAATGTCAATATTCTGGTTCTGGATACGCAGTGTTATTCCAATACTGGCGGCCAGGCGTCGAAGGCGACGCCGCTTGGCGCCGTCACTAAGTTTGGCGAACATGGCAAGCGTAAAGCCCGTAAAGATCTTGGCGTCAGCATGATGATGTATGGTCATGTTTATGTCGCGCAAATTTCGCTGGGCGCGCAGTTAAACCAGACGGTGAAAGCCATCCAGGAGGCCGAAGCCTGGCCAGGACCGTCGCTGATCATTGCCTATAGTCCCTGTGAGGAACATGGCTACGATCTGGCGCTAAGCCATGACCAGATGCGCCAGTTAACGGCGACCGGTTTCTGGCCGTTATACCGCTTTGATCCCCGCCGTGCGGATGAAGGCAAGCCGCCGCTGGCGCTGGACTCTCGGCCACCGTCTGATGCCCTGGCGGAAACGTTGCTTAATGAACAGCGTTTCCGTCGCCTGAATGCGCAACAGCCTGAAGTAGCTGAACAATTATGGCGAGATGCCGCATTGGATTTGCAAAAACGCTATGACTTTCTTGCCTTGCTGGCAGGAAAAGCGGAAAAACCCAGCGCAGATTAAAAAACATTCTAAGGATTAACCTGGAAATAAAAAAAGCCCGAACATCCGTTCGGGCTTGTCAATTTATACGCTGGAAAGCAAAGGTTAACGCAATGGCCCAACGACAAAATGAATATGTGACAATAAAGGCATATAACAGGCGTAGAATATCGTAACCGAATGATATTGTATAATTTTTATTTCGTATAATACCCCTAAAAGCATTCGTATAAATTATATCTATTTCACTGCGAATTATTTCATTAATTATTGAATTAAACGGTAACATCTCTTTTTAGGTCTTTCCTGACAAGGCAGAAATAACGTTTTAACGTCAACTCGCTGATTGTTTACGGGGAATGCGCTTAATATTACGCCGTCCTCCCCTGTTGGTAGTCCCCGCAGAGTATCGTGGAGCAGCACCTAAAATGTGACGTATGTCATTGTACATAAAGTGCCTTTAGGGAGTAGAATTTCAGTGGATACTTAAACAGGAGGTTTTATGAACAGAACGATTCTTGTACCCATCGATATTTCAGATTCAGAATTAACTCAACGCGTGATTTCACATGTTGAAGCCGAAGCAAAGATTGACGACGCTAAAGTGCACTTTTTGACTGTAATCCCGTCTTTGCCCTATTACGCTTCACTGGGACTGGCTTATTCAGCAGAGCTCCCCGCAATGGACGATTTGAAAGCCGAAGCCAAATCTCAACTGGAAGCGATTATCAAGAAATTCAACCTTCCCGCGGACCGCGTGCAGGCGCACGTGGCAGAAGGCTCTCCTAAAGATAAGATTCTGGAAATGGCAAAAAAATTACCGGCCGATATGGTGATTATCGCCTCGCATCGTCCGGATATTACTACCTATCTGTTGGGTTCCAACGCCGCAGCCGTTGTGCGTCATGCGGAATGCTCCGTACTGGTGGTGCGCTAAATACCCGAGCCCGCATAAGAGAGTGCGGGCTCAAATCAACCATCATCATCGCCTAGTGACTGACGCTTTTTGAAAACAGATTGATTACGATTACACCGCAGATGATAAGCAACATGCCAATAATAGCCGGCACATCCAATTTTTGGCCAAGAAACAGCCATCCTATCAATCCAATAAGAACAATCCCTACCCCAGACCAAATGGCATAAATGATACCCGCAGGGATGGTTCGCATAGGGATGGTAAGGCACCAGAACGCGATACAATATCCGATGATGGTAACGAGGCTCGGTACCAGACGCGTAAAACTATCCGATAATTTTAATGAGATCGTGGCGATAACTTCTACCACGATGGCGATAAATAGAAAGATTACAGCTTCTTTAGTCATACATCTCTTCGTTCCGATATTTTTCTGGTCGTGGTGACATCTTAATTAATACGGATGACAGAATAAAGACGCTTTTGACCCGTTGCGTATCTCGCCATAACCTACTTCAAGTTGCATGTGCTGCAGCTGCGTTCCCTTACCCCAGTCACTTACTTGAGTAAGCTCCTGGGGATTCGCTCGCTTGCCGCCTTCCTGCAACTCGAATTAATTAAAGTATAAAAGCAACCTTTCATACACGAGAGATAACAACAATAAACCTGTTCAGGATTTATGATTACTTAGAAGCGTTTGCCTGCCCCGTATTTTCTGCTTTACCATATGTCCTGTCAATTATACCAACAGGGTCCACTGGTGTGTTTTTTGGCATAACCCAGCCACTTTCACTGACACTACCTCGTGTAAGATATTTGACTTTTACCCTAACGATAATAAGATAATGTTCCCTGCTGAACCTGTCGGCAACACTAAGATCGGTGGTATATTCAGGTACGATTCTTCCACTTCGAACCTGCTCTTTGGCTATTTCAGCAGAGACAGGCAATACCTCTACATCGCCCCCCTCAATACCGCCTGCTGTTTTAAAACTAACAATATTTTCAGCCTGCGGACCTATTGTACCTCGGCATAATACAACTTCAGTCTCCCCTGCTGCAGCATCCCCACTCTGGTATTTCTTATAAATACTTTGTACATTTTCTTCTGATGTAGGGTATAAATCTTCTGACAGAGAGGCCAGTATATCTTCCAGTAAGGGGGAATCATCCGTAATATCCAGAAGCTCTTCATCATAACCCGTGTCTCCTTCTCTTAACTCTGAATAAGGCTTATCAATATGGCGAATAAGCCCCCCACCTTTCAGCCCTGACGCCTGATAAAATCTTCCATCAGAAGATCGGTAAAATGTTATGGCTGAATTTTTTCCGCTATCCGAATAGGTTGCCTGATACGTTTCTGAACCGGGTTCTTTAGTTAAAACGAGCTCTCTGTCGCCATATTTTATCGTATTAGGCGCTTCCGATGACAGCGGTGGATATGAGGCTTGTTTTCTGTAGCGTCCCCCTGCCATAGATGTAACGTGTTCAAATAGGCCATCTAACACCTTACCTGCCAGGTTAGGCTCCGTAGTTGGGGCAGGATGATCCTCCGGGAGAGCCCTTTCATATCTCTGTAATTCTTTAACAGGTAAAAAATCATTCTCACCCTCTGAATTACCATTTTTTATCCTATAATCACCAGATGTTACTGCTAATCTTGATGATAATAACAAACCAGTTACTGCAATGTTTTTAATACTCCTGTCCATTTTATGAATGGTTACTGGCTGAAGATGATTGCGGCTATGAGAAGATAAGAAAATTTGCTTTTGAATTTCCTTTCCCTCAAATATAATTTGCTCAGTGCTTTTAGGTGGAACAGTTACGCTATCTACATTAAATAGCTCATGTTCACCACTCATCGTTACCTGAGAAAAACACGACGATGTATGTGCAATTGCAGCGGGATCAATCTCTTTATAAATAACATTGGCGTAAACGTTTGCAACTTCACCGCTTGCATTTAAATGATCGTGCAAAATATGTTTTAGAAATAGATCTAACAACAATTTTTTTGATGTGATTCCATTTACACAGTTGTGAAAGTCAGGGGGAATTGGATAGCCGTTTTGATCAAATGGAAGCGATAAACATCCTCGCCCCCCATCAATATTTTCGTAACTGTAATTTAGAGATATCTTTACCTCGCATTTATTGGTATCTACATCGTCATTGATACTGAGCTCTACTTTATAATTAACCAGCCTACGGAAGGTTACGCTATTTGAATAATAAAAATCCAATGTTGATTGGATTTCTTCACATATAATTTCATGTGTTGGCTCAAAGAAGAATTCATAAATATTTAAGCTGTTCTTTTCTTCATCTTTGGCCATCTCATCCAGCTTAATATATTCTTCTGGTAAATTAGATATTTGCTCATGAAAGATATCGTCCTGATAAAGTCCATCCAACATTGAAAGGCACGGTATGGTATCCCAACTTCTGATAGCTTGTATCTGTACCGTCTGCTGTGATTCTCTGGTTGATATATCACTTACTGTTATACGCATTACGTTCTCCAGCCAGAATTATGGTATACATCATAAGGTGTAGATATCAGGTAGCAATTCTCATCGCAAATAATTTGTCTGAACTGTACATATGATACAGGCTATTTTTAATTCAATATGACCACCAGAATAGGCAAGAAAATTTTAAATAGTATACGGTAAAATGATCTTACCCAACGATAATTAAACACACTGCACTATCTTATTAGATAATAAAATACTGATACGTTATTTTATATCACCAATAAAAGAGCAAAAAGGGTGTGCCGAATATCATTTTACACCTGTCCCGGTTCACCCCACGGAACCACTTGAAACGTACCATCATCAGGACGCTGCAGCGCCTGAATTTCAGTTGAGCCCGTCACTTCTTAACGGGCCTGGCTACATGATGTATACAGTTGACAATATCCGAAGGTACTATCTCTATTAAAACGTGCTGGCATTCGTCGCCGTAATCCGTACCATACGCGACATACTTTTGCCTGCTGGCTGTTGACGGCAGGAGCGAACCCGGCATTTATCGCCAGCCAAATGGGGCATGAAACTGCGCAGATGGTGTATGAAATTTACGGTATGTAGATTGATGACATGAACGACGAACAAGTAGCGATGTTGAATGCGCGGTTATCGTAGTTGCAAAGTTTGCCCCCAATTTGCCCCATTTAGTACCAGAGAACTGAAATAATGCAAGAAATTCAAAAGAATACAAAGAAAGAGCAATACAACCTCAACAAGTTGCAAAAGCGCCTGCGCCGTAACGTTGGCGAAGCGATTGCCGATTTTAATATGATTGAAGAAGGCGATCGCATTATGGTTTGCCTTTCTGGCGGCAAAGATAGCTATACGATGCTGGAAATTTTACGTAATTTGCAGCAAAGCGCCCCGATCAATTTTTCACTGGTCGCCGTCAATCTCGATCAAAAGCAGCCAGGTTTTCCGGAGCATATCCTGCCAGCCTACCTTGAGCAGCTGGGCGTAGAATATAAAATCGTCGAAGAAAACACCTACGGCATTGTGAAAGAGAAGATTCCGGAAGGAAAAACCACCTGCTCGCTGTGCTCGCGTTTGCGTCGGGGTATCCTGTATCGTACGGCGACTGAACTGGGCGCGACCAAAATCGCCTTGGGCCACCATCGCGACGATATTCTGCAAACCCTGTTTCTGAATATGTTCTATGGCGGAAAAATGAAAGGGATGCCGCCGAAGCTGATGAGCGATGACGGCAAACATATCGTGATCCGCCCGCTGGCTTACTGCCGCGAGAAAGATATTATCCGTTTTGCTGAGGCCAAAGCCTTTCCTATCATTCCTTGTAATCTGTGCGGTTCGCAACCCAACCTGCAACGCCAGGTGATTGCCGACATGCTACGCGACTGGGATAAGCGCTATCCTGGACGGATCGAGACGATGTTTAGCGCCATGCAGAATGTCGTGCCGTCTCACCTTTGTGACACTAACTTGTTCGATTTCAAAGGGATCACTCACGGTTCCGAGGTCGTCGACGGCGGCGATTTAGCGTTCGATCGTGAAGAGATTCCATTGCAGCCCGCTGGCTGGCAGCCGGAAGAAGATGACACCTCCTTAGAGGCGTTGCGGCTTGATGTTATCGAAGTGAAATAATCTGCAGGCGTCTCAGCACTCCGCTGAGACGCCATACTATCGATCATTTTAATAGCCGTACCCGGCATGACTTGCCTTTGATCTTCCCGTTTTGCAACTGCTTCCAGGCTTTTTGCGCTACTGCTTGACGTACGGCGACGTAAACGTGCATTGGATGCACGTTAATTTTGCCGATATCCGCCCCGTCTAATCCAATATCGCCGGTCAGCGCGCCCAAAATATCTCCCGGACGCATTTTCGCTTTTTTGCCGCCGTCAATGCATAGGGTAGCCATCTCTGCGGCCAGAGGGAGTAACGGCTGCCGGGCGGGCGCATTCAGCCAGTTCAGCTTGAGTTGCAGCATTTCTGAAAGAATATTCGCCCGCTGCGCCTCTTCCGGCGCGCAGAAACTGATCGCCAGGCCGCTGCTTCCCGCGCGCGCCGTACGGCCAATACGGTGGACATGCACCTCCGGGTCCCAGGCCAGTTCATAGTTAACCACCAGTTCGAGCGATTTAATGTCTAATCCTCGCGCGGCAACGTCGGTGGC
Organism: Salmonella sp. 32100201201700099SM; assembly: GCF_017572645.1. Lineage (NCBI taxonomy): Bacteria > Pseudomonadati > Pseudomonadota > Gammaproteobacteria > Enterobacterales > Enterobacteriaceae > Salmonella > Salmonella sp. 32100201201700099SM. Next base: position 403,832 of record NZ_JAGERQ010000001.1, read on the forward strand.
AACCAGAATGCGCGCACTACCATTTGCAAAACGCACCAACGTCTGGTCGCGGTCGCGTTGTTCCAGATCGCCGTGGAGCGCCAACGCGCTTTGTCCCACCGCATTAAGCGCATCACAAACGGCCTGACAATCTTTTTTGGTATTGCAAAACACCACGCAGGACGCTGGCTGATGCTGGCTAAGCAACGTTTGTAGCAGCGAAATTTTTTCATGCGCAGACGTTTCGAAGAACTGTTGTTCGATAGCCGGTAGCGCATCTACCGTATCGATTTCAATACGTATTGGCTGCTGCTGTACACGGCCGCTAATCGCCGCAATGGCCTCAGGCCAGGTTGCTGAAAACAATAACGTCTGGCGCGTCGCAGGCGCAAAGCGGATCACCTCATCAATGGCGTCACTGAATCCCATGTCCAGCATTCGGTCTGCTTCATCCATTACCAGAATATGCAGCGCATCCAGCGATACGGTTTCTTTTTGTAAATGATCCAGCTGGCGCCCCGGCGTCGCGACAATGATATGCGGAGCGTGCTGAAGCGAGTCGCGCTGTGCGCCAAAGGGCTGCCCGCCACACAAGGTCAGAATTTTGGTATTTGGCAGAAAACGGGCCAGGCGACGTAACTCTCCGGCAACCTGATCCGCCAGCTCCCGCGTCGGACACAGCACTAACGCCTGTGTCTGGAACAGACTGACGTCAATTCGATGCAAGAGCCCAAGACCAAACGCCGCCGTTTTGCCGCTACCGGTCCTGGCCTGCACACGCACATCATTTCCCGCCAGAATGACGGGTAATGCCGCGGCCTGAACAGGCGTCATCTCAAGATAGCCCAGCTCAGTAAGGTTATTGAGCTGGGCGGCGGGCAAAACATTCAGGGTTGAAAAAGCGGTCACAATTTACTCTCGCGGTAACGACTCATAGTCAGCAGGCGCGTATCCTCGCAGATCCGGGCGTTTGATGCGACATTTTAATCGGTTCTTCGTCCGGCGGCGGGTCGGGCATCGGCTGAGGACGGGGAAGCGGCTCAGGAATGGGAACAGGGTCAGTCGGAACCGGGTCCGACAAGGACGAGTGTAGATATAATAAGGTCAAAAGACAGCTCATATTACCCTCCAGAATGTCAATCAGACTCTTAAAGGGTAGACGCTGATATCCTACAGGCAAAAAAAAGCCGACTAATCTAAGTCGGCGTCGTACGAATCAATTGTGCTATGCAGTAATTCAAAAAAGGAAGTAAGACAATATGGAGCGCAACGCCCATCGCTTGACGTTGCATTCACCTGCGAGAGAGATATTGCCCCGAATAGGTAGATGGTTTATTGACTTCGCTCAAATTTCTCGGCGTTTTTTCATACGAAATGGTCTGAAAAGCGCTTTTGTTACAACCATTTACTGCGATGCAACCATAAAGTAACACCACCGATCAGGACAACTAACAGAATACAAAACAGAGAAAAGCCGAACCGCCATCCGCCGCCAGGAATACCGCCCAGGTTAACGCCAAATAACCCTGTTAAAAAGGTGCTGGGCAGAAAAACCATCGCCATAAGCGACATGGTATAAGTTCTGCGCGCCAGAGACTCCTGCATCACCTGGGCAATTTCATCCGCCATGATGCCAGTACGCGCGATACAAGCGTCAATTTCATCCAGCCCCCTTCCCAGCCTGTCGGCGATATCCTGCATTCTGCGCCGATGATCGTCGCTCATCCACGGCAGCCGTTCACTCGCAAGCCGGGCATAGACGTCGCGCTGCGGCGCCATATAGCGGCGCATAACAATTAGCTGTTTACGTAGCAATGCGAGGAAACCGCGCGGTGGGATTTGCTGGTCGAGAAGATTATCTTCCAGATCGATAATTTTATCGTGTAGCTCTTCAATAAATTCACTGGCGTGATCGGTTAACGCATCGCACACATCCACTAACCAGCCGCCGCAATCTACGGGCCCGGTGCCCTCCTGCAAATCACTGACCACATCGTCCAGCGCCAGAACCTTTCGCTGACGGGTAGACACAATGAATCGCTCGTCCATATATAAACGCATTGCTACTAATTGATCCGGGCGTTCGTCAGTACTGCCATTAATACAGCGCAGCGTAATGAGCGTCCCTTCCCCCATACGACTTACGCGCGGGCGCGAGCTTTCACCAGCCAGCGCATCACGCACGTTATTGGGGAGTAAAGGCGTTGAAGCTAACCAGCGGGCGCTGTCCGGGTGGGTATAATTAAGATGTAGCCAACAGGGATGCTGACTATCGATCACATCATTATCTTCGAGCGGTTTTACTCCACCACGACCATCCAGTAGCCATGCGAAAACGGCATCCGGCACGTTCACATCTGATCCCTTAATGGCTTCCACAGCGCCTCCACGTTACAACTCTCATGCCGTTAGTCTAGCTTTCGGGAAAGGTTAAGCAATCTCTCATTTTCTCATTGCGCAAAAAGAATGACGGGAACGTGAGAAAAAAGCGCCTTAGCAACAGGCGCTTACCAAACATGTATTATCAGGCCTGGCCGCGCCTGGTGATGGTCGAAAGAGGTGATACATGAGAGCGCAACAGCGCATGTTCACTGTAACCCGGCTGGCTTAAACGAAATTTGTCGGTTTTAGTCTGTAACTCGATCACCTGCGCCTTTAAAACATCCGAAGAAGCAGATAACGCTTCAACCATTAAGACATTGCTATGGGTTGCGCTTTCCAGATCGTTCAACGCCAGGGTTATCTGGTTAATGCCTTTTTCCTGCTCCCGCGTGGTGGTAGAAATTTCACTCATCAGCACGTTTAATTGCCCGGAGCCGCCAACAATCTCCTGCATATTTTTTTCAGCCTCCTGCACTATGGCGGCCCCCTGCCGCACATTGTCATGCGTAACGTCGCTCAGCGCCTTGATATTTTTTGCCGCCTCGGCGCTACGATGCGCCAGATTACGCACTTCCCCGGCCACCACGGAGAAACCTTTTCCATGATCGCCCGCCCGCGCAGCCTCTACTGCCGCGTTAAGCGCCAGAATATTAGTCTGGAATGCGATACCGTCAATCAATGAAATAATCTCCGTCATCTGCGAGGCACAGTCGGTAATAGAACGCATATTTTCTGTAACCCGCACCATTAACTCACCGCCTTTACGGGCGCATTGGGTTGCACAATCCGCCTGTATGCTCGCCATTCGGGTATTATCCGCATTGTTTTTGGTACTCGCCGCCATTTCATCCATACTGGCGGCAGTCTGAATTAGCGAGGCCGACTACTGTTCCGTCTTTACGGATAGCGACAGACTGCGCGCCGCCAGTTGTTCGGAAAGGGTCATTGCCGTTTGCGAAGAGGATCTGATTTCACGTACCAGCGCGGAAATATTCTCCGACAGGCTATTAATACCGGGGATGAGTCGCCCGGCGCAATTATTGCCAAATTCGGAGATATGAATAGACAAGCTTCCTGCTGCGACCTCTTCAATACTTTTCTTCACGGTATTAATCGGCACTACCAGATAGCAGGTCATATACCACCAAAGCAGTAATGCCGAGATCAGATAAATGATATTACACGTAATTAAAATAGGGAGATCGTGCAGAAAAGCTATTTGTAAAGTATCCACCAAAAGAAACGCACATACCATGAATAGAATAATGCATGTCCTGACGCTGATATTTCTCAACATTTTTGACGGCCTACAACCAGGATAGGAGACAGGTTTTATTTTTATAGCATTTCAGATACCTATTGCCATTCGTTTCTTTGACATTCTCCATATTCAATACCAGACCATCGCCATTTCCCTTAGTGCAACAGATAAAATCACCTATATTCGCTATGCCAGGATATTCATCCATCCATATTGACAACTGATGTACTTATCACCATTTTCTGCTTAATAGTTAAGTCGAAAGCCAGTATATTTTAATAGACGCTTAAATAAGCGAATGACTGTTTCTCCGTGTTATTACCGTGGACAGCGTTATCGCCCGTTCTCTTGCAGAATCCTGAGCGTTTGGATGAGGCGTTATATCAGGCATAAAATCGGGTTCGTGCGAGCTTGCGCTGGCGGTCCTGTCCGCCAGCGGCAACGATTTACCGACTACGCTTCGCATGGCGCTCCCAGTTATCCTGTTTAGCCTGCACTGTTTTACGTAAAGCGACATAACATGCCCCGCCGCCGCCATGGTGCGGCAGCGCCGAACAATAAGCCTGTACATCCTCAAACTCTGTCAACCAGCGGGCCACATAGCTTCGGACGATATTGGCATGCGACTTCGCCTCTCGCCCTTTACCATGAATGATCAGGACATTACGCAACCCCTCTTTCTGCGCCTCCAGGATAAAACGAAACAGCATTTTTCGGCACGTTTCGACCGGTTGGCGTAACAAATTGAGGCTGGCCTGCTGAGGGTATTTCCCACTGCGTAACTTGTCGATGACACCCTGCTGCAATCCTTCCCGACGAAATTCCAGCGGTTCATTCAGCGGCAGAATATCCAGAAAGCCCGTCGTCAGGAAATTATCAAGCTGAAGCGTGTCGATACGCTGGGGCGTTTTAAGATTACGCGTTGGCTGCCAGTGTACATCAGTATGGCGTTTCAGCGGCTGGACATCCTCCATGGCGTCAAGAAACAGCGCTTTATCGTCAAGGTTCATGGTTCATGGTTCATCCTCCAGCGTTTTTGCGACTGCCGTTATCATAACCGTGCCCTGTTATACCGACAACGGTTTACAGTTATTTCCAATAACAGCGACAATGTAAGGCAATTAACCGCCTCGCCAGGCTCCCTTTTTCTCCGCCAACGATATTACTGGCGCTAAATGTGTTATCCCTGACTATCTTTTAAGGAGTATGGTTGCGGGTATTCCTGGCATGGTATCTTGTCTCTTACGTTAGATTAAGACGATGTGAGAGAACGGATGCTGAGATTACTTGAAGAGAAGATAGCCACGCCATTAGGCCCGTTATGGGTGGTTTGCGATGAGCAGTTTCGACTGCGGGCCATTGAGTGGGAACAGTACCGCGATCGTATGGAGCAACTGCTAAATATCCACTACCGTCACGAAGGCTATGAACGCGTTTCTGCGACTAACCCCGGTGGACTCAGCGATAAGCTTGCAGATTATTTTGCAGGCAATCTCGCCGTAATTGGTACCCTGGAAACCGCCACGGGGGGCACACCTTTTCAACGGGAAGTATGGCAGGCGTTGCGCGCTATCCCCTGCGGGCAGGTGATGCACTATGGCCAACTGGCGGCGCAACTGGGACGACCGGGCGCCGCACGCGCAGTGGGTGCTGCGAATGGCGCTAACCCCATCAGTATTGTTGTTCCCTGCCATCGCGTCATCGGGCGTAACGGCACTCTGACCGGATACGCAGGCGGCGTGCAGCGAAAAGAGTGGCTATTACGCCATGAAGGCTATCTTTTATTATGAATATACAGGCAAAAAGTGCCTTATCGGTCACACTTTTATGTAAAGCAACAACAAATAAATTACGTATTTTCAAATAGATAAAAATATTCATCAAACTTATACTTGAATTATTCCTTCTCCGGGATAGCTCAGACTTACGCGCTCACCAAAAAGATGTTAAAATTGACAAATATCAATTACGGCTTGAGCAGACCTATGATCCCGGAAAAGCGAATTATACGGCGCATTCAGTCTGGCGGTTGTGCTATCCATTGCCAGGATTGCAGTATCAGCCAGCTTTGCATCCCGTTCACACTTAACGAGCATGAGCTTGATCAGCTTGATAATATCATCGAGCGCAAAAAGCCCATTCAGAAAGGGCAAACTCTGTTTAAAGCAGGTGATGAACTGAAATCGCTCTATGCTATCCGCTCCGGAACGATTAAGAGCTACACCATTACCGAGCAAGGCGATGAGCAGATTACTGGATTCCATTTAGCAGGCGACCTGGTGGGTTTTGACGCCATTGGCAGCGGTCATCATCCGAGCTTTGCACAGGCGCTGGAAACCTCAATGGTATGTGAAATCCCCTTTGAGACGCTGGATGACCTGTCCGGCAAAATGCCTAACCTGCGTCAGCAAATGATGCGTCTGATGAGCGGTGAAATTAAAGGCGATCAGGATATGATCCTGTTATTGTCGAAGAAAAACGCCGAAGAACGTCTGGCCGCGTTTATTTACAACCTGTCCCGCCGCTTTGCGCAGCGTGGTTTTTCACCGCGTGAATTCCGCCTGACGATGACCCGTGGCGATATCGGCAACTATCTTGGCTTAACGGTCGAAACCATTAGCCGTCTGCTGGGGCGTTTCCAGAAAAGCGGCATGCTGGCGGTGAAAGGTAAGTATATTACTATTGAAAACAGCGATGCGCTGGCGGCCCTCGCCGGTCATACCCGCAACGTCGCTTAAACGTCAGCTAAACCATTGATGTTATCTTCTGCCATATCGTTAAATTTTTCTCATTTATTGATCTGGCAGAAGCGCTTCCTCTGTTTCATTCACCATATTTGAGTTACTCTTTAGTTACAAGCTGCGATGACAGTTGTAAGGAGACCCTGTATGGCTATGTATCAAAATATGCTGGTGGTCATCGATCCCAATCAGGACGACCAACCCGCATTACGGCGAGCAGTTTATTTGCATCAACGGATTGGCGGCAAAATTAAAGCTTTCCTGCCTATTTACGATTTCTCGTATGAGATGACCACCCTGCTTTCTCCTGACGAACGCACCGCAATGCGTCAGGGCGTAATAAGTCAACGCACAGCCTGGATACGTGAGCAGGCGAAATATTATCTTGAAGCCGGTGTCCCCATTGAAATTAAAGTGGTCTGGCACAATCGTCCCTTTGAGGCCATCATCCAGGAGGTGATTGCCGGCAGTCACGATCTGGTATTGAAAATGGCGCATCAGCACGATCGACTGGAAGCGGTCATTTTTACCCCTACCGACTGGCATTTGCTGCGTAAATGCCCAAGCCCCGTGTGGATGGTCAAAGATCAGCCGTGGCCAGAGGGCGGCAAAGCCCTGGTCGCCGTGAACCTGGCAAGCGAAGAGCCCTATCACAATGCTCTCAACGAAAAACTGGTAAAAGAGACCTTACAATTGGCGGAGCAGGTTAATCATACCGAAGTGCACCTTGTCGGCGCCTACCCCGTTACGCCAATCAATATCGCCATTGAGCTGCCGGAATTTGATCCCAGCGTGTATAACGACGCCATCAGAGGCCAGCATTTACTGGCGATGAAAGCGCTGCGCCAGAAGTTCAGCATCGATGAAAAAGTTACGCATGTAGAAAAAGGCTTGCCGGAAGAAGTTATCCCGGATCTTGCCGAACATCTCCAGGCGGGGATCGTTGTGCTTGGCACCGTTGGACGTACCGGACTCTCGGCCGCGTTTCTGGGGAACACGGCCGAACAGGTCATTGACCATCTGCGCTGCGACCTGTTAGTCATTAAGCCTGATGAGTATCAGACACCGGTGGAACTGGACGACGAGGACGATTAATCCCTCTTGCGTCCTGCCGGATGGCGCTGCCATCCGGCCAATACCCTATTCCTGTTACTCATCTCCGCCGAGGAAATAGATCCCCAAAGGAATCGCCAGCAGAATAGTGAACACCAGACTGTAAACGAAAATCATTGCCGACTGAATGGCATACATAGAGCTTGTCCACTCGGACAGTGGAATATGATATTGCTCAATCACACCGCCGATAGTCGCGCGCGTTACCACCGATGCCGCAACGATAAACACTGCCAGCAGGCATAACAGAAATTTTTTCCCCTTCGCCGATTTCAGCTTCATCATGATCATAGTATTGTCCTTTACAGATGACTTTGTTACCTGATAGCAACAATACCATGACAATCACGCGATGTCTGCTCTATAAAACGTGACATTATATTTACATAAAAAGTAAACCGCTGAGATTAAAGCTGATAGCACTATTTCTTCTTTTTACTTATCGATGATCTACGCGTTTATCCTGGGTAAAATACCTGTTAATCAGGTCATTCTGAGCTGTTATCGTAGGAAGGAGCGGAAAACAATAATGTTCACTGAATTTTTTCTCAAAAACGCATTTAATCTGGCGATACTTTTCAGTTGCGGCATGGCGTTGCTGGTCGTGAGATTTTGGCTCAGCCGTAACGTACAGTGGAAGAAAGGATTCACGTTCCATGCGGCACAGTTTTTTATTTACGCGATTATTATTGGGACCATCGGGAGCATCCTGAATAATGCTATTGGAGATTATAACTTGCGTTTTATCTCTTCCGGAGTCATTGATTTTATCTGCACCTCGCTCATTGCGCTTATTCTGACGATAAAACTTTTCCTGATTATTAACCAATTTGAAAAAGCACAAGTCAATAAAGGTAGAGATGTCACTAGTACCCGTATTCTGGCACGGGTCATAAAAATAACCATTATTGTCGCGATTGTCTTACTGTATGGCGAACATTTTGGCATGAGTCTGTCCGGTCTGCTGACCTTTGGCGGTATCGGCGGTATCGCTGTTGGTATGGCGGGCAAAGATGTCCTGAGCAATTTTTTCTCCGGTATTATGCTCTATTTCGATCGCCCCTTCAGTATCGGAGACTGGATTCGTTCTCCTGACAGAAATATCGAAGGTACGGTCGCCGAAATCGGCTGGCGAATTACACGAATTAACACATTCGACCACCGCCCGTTGTACGTGCCTAATTCCGTCTTTTCATCCATTAGCGTTGAGAATCCGGGACGGATGACCAACCGTCGAATAAAAACGGTTATTGGATTACGTTACGAAGATGCCGACAAAATTGGCCTCATTGTTGACGCTATCAGAAACATGCTGCAGGCGCACAGCGATATCGATCAGAAACAGACGCTGTTGGTCTATTTTAATGAATTCGCCGACTCTTCGCTGAATATTATGGTGTATTGCTTTACCAAAACAACAGTATGGCAGGAATGGCTTGCCGTACAGCAGGATGTTTACCTGAAAATTATTGCGATTGTCCAGGAAAACGGCGCTGACTTCGCCTTCCCAAGCCAGACGCTCTATATCGATGACCCGGAGGCCGCGCCTGCGATAAAATAAAAGATAGCCGGTGCCCGATAACGCTTATCGGGCACCGAGGCTTCCCTGTCCGAATGACGGGTTGTTAGCGCCTTCCTCACGGTGATCAACGGCTCTTTTCATTCACCGTCATGGTAAATTCAAGCACCTCATTAGTGTCGTTAACGTAGACATGAGGCATGTCGGTTCTGGCTACAGCGGAGCAGCCCTCCCGAATAATAAAGCGTCTACCGTCGACTGTTAATGTCAGTGTTCCCTGATTAACAAACAGTAATTCACAGGTGTCTGCCGGATGCCCTGCCGATTCAAACTGTTCACCAGGATGCATTATCCATTGCCAGAGTTCCAGCATATCCGGCCCGCTGGTTCCCGCCATCAGTTTTGCGCTGCCGCCTTTCTCGCCGCGCCACAACACCGGAATAGCATCCCGGTCGATAAGATGGACCATCGGCTCGCTGGCGACGTTGACAAAATCCGCCACGGACACTCCCATTGCCGCCGCGATCTTACATAACAGCGCAATGCTTGGATTGGCTTTACAGCCTTCAATTTCCACCAGCATTCCTTTACTGACGCCGGAACGCCGCGCAAGCTCATCCAGCGACATCTTTTTTTGGCTACGAAATTGTTTGATACGTTGGGAAACAGCTTCATTTATCGTGCTGACGTCGGCGCCCGCCGCGGTCGATAAGTTGACTTTTTTGGTCATTGGTCGATATCATAGAAGAAAATAGTCATTACAGGATTATGCGATGTCTTCTATGTTACCGTCAATCAGCCCGGAACTGGCCCGTATCGCTCCCGGCTTTCGTGCATTAAGTATTAATGTTATTGCCGCTCCGGTTCGCGATGCGCAAGTCGGAGAAATCGCGCTAAAAGAGGCCTGTCAGGCCGTAATTAACGGCCAACCGGCGTGGGCACAGGCGCATATAGACGCCTGGAATGCGGTGTTTAAAGCATTCGGCGCAAAACCAAAGCGCACCCCCTGCTCGGCTGAAGCGCTACGAAAACGCGTGTTGAAGGATGGAACAATGGCGGCGCTGGACCCGGTCGTTGATCTTTATAACGCCGTGAGCCTGCGCTATGCCGTACCGGTAGGCGGCGAAAATAGCGCGGCTTATCGTGGATCGCCGCGGCTGGTTTTCGCAGACGGTAGTGAAACATTTGATACTCTGAAAGAAGGACAACCCGTCACCGAGTCGCCAGAACCAGGCGAAGTTATCTGGCGCGATGACAGAGGCGTCACCTGTCGGCGCTGGAACTGGCGTCAGGGAGTACGTACCCGACTAAGCGCTTCAGATAAAATGATGTGGTTTATCCTTGAAAGCTTGCCGGAAATGCCGGTTGATGAATTGTACGCGGCAGGAAACATGCTGACTGACGGCCTTGAAAAAATGATGCCAGGTTTACGTTTTGAATCCACGTTGATGGGTGTTTGATTGATATTGCGTAACAGGAGAAATACCATGTCGCTGTTTCTGACAAGTTTTATTTTCGAAAAAAAAGAGTACGACGAAGAATTTTATCAACTGGATGGCTGGATTGAGCGCTATACACAGACTATTGATGGCTATATTGGGATGGAAAGCTATACCGATGCCGCCAGCGGAAGAATGGTTAATAATTATTACTGGCAGACCCGCGAATCAATGGAGCTATTGATAAATAATTTACAGCACCAGCAGGCCAAATCACAAAGTCATAAGTGGCTTTCCGGTTACCAGACGATTATTGCAGAAATTCAGGGGTGCCATAACGTTAACCTGCCCCATCCGCTGGCATCATTTTCAGTTCCTTATGCGTGATGCAATAGTATATGCGTTAAATGTGGGGGCACTACAGGAGGATGCCTGCGCCCCTGCATTGCCGGTTATTCGGTTCTCTGTGCAGGAGCGGTGCTGATATAAGTGATTAGTAAACAGGAAGATGAGTGATATCTCGTGGTACACTAACATGCGTAACCACATTGTTTTCATCGCACTCTATCAACGCTCTGGCAAAAATACTGAGCTCATTAATTTTCAGTCCGGAATTATCCAAAAACTGGCGGCAAGCGTAGTCAGAAACAAATATTATGCCGGGATGAATATCATGTTCCCGAATAAAACGGGCCTGAGCAAATGGCGTATCCATACTCAACACATATACCGCCCGGTTTGAGTGGCTACCCGCTGATTTAAGGCGGTCACTATATTCTTTTACCTGCCATTCACAAACCGGCGTATCCAGTGACGGGACGACAATAATCCGCTTTTTTATCCCCGGGATACAGTAACCCGGTAATAAATTATGGCTCACCAGCCCCTTTGTGCAGGGTAATGGTTCGCCTTCAGCCAGTATACCGGGTTTGAGGGTCAGTTGCGTTTTGCCAAAGGTCACAGCGTGTTCCTGACCCAATGAGATATAATCTTGTGTTGTTGTTGGCGTCATAAAAACTTCTCCTTTTAACATTTGTATTATTTTAGCCATAATAATTATTTAGCAATCCGCTAAAAAACCAGGTGAACATCCATAATAAGATGATGGTGATAAAAAGAATTATATTAGCCATAATGATTAATATAGTTTTATAGTCTTCCTCTGATGGAAATTTGTTTACTGAACAAATGCCCTGCATATTCAAAAGATATGTCAATACGTTCGTTACTATGTCCACGATAGGTTATAACTTGTGTATATTTACCTGGCATATTTTCTTTCTTAAGAGGGCCATAATCCCATAAGCCTTTTGAATTTTCATACGCTACCATCTTACTAATGAAAACTTCATTTACAGGATTTCCGTCGATATCCTTAACAATAGTTGTGATGGTGGCACTTTCACCCGGCGATAATACAGGTTTATCTATACTCATAACTGTTAAATCTCGGCTTGGCGTATTAGATATAGTTTCTGTTTCAATATACTGAAATTCAGATACCGATGGCACAGGCGTGTACCCTGACGCTGAAGCCATATCCGTTTCATTATAAATTTCTAGTTTAATCTTTGAACCCCGATGTTCCTTTTGGATATTAAATTTATGTTCACATGGCTTTTCACGTTTAAGTATATGCTGAGAATTATCTTTATTGATCTGATAATACGTACATACTGTAGTAAAAGTTTCCGCAGACTGATAGTTATTATCCGGATCTCTGATGCCTACATTTCTGGCATTCCTCGCAATAGTCATTCCCGGAAAAGGTGTATACTTTTCAATAGAAAAGCCAAGTCCATTAAACTGCAATTCGTAGGTATCACGAGGTGTTCCAGGCCTGTGCCCAACGCTCGGCGCCGTAGGTGGAGAAAACATCCCGACGGTTGCCGCGGACGTTGTCGACGAATCCGCCAAGACGCTTATCGGCACAGCCGCCAGAAGCAGGCTATAGATAATAAGATTATGTTTCGACATACGCACTGTTGATCCTTTTTAAAACATTAATTCGCATCAGAGGTTGCGGTATTACTCTTAGCATTTTCCTTATCAGAAATAATTCTGACGCGGATATATTTATTCTGAAGCGATTCCCCATTAAGACTATAAGGAAGAAGCCAGGTGGCTTTTGTCGCCCCCGGTACGGATTGCCAGGATTTCATTTCATCCGAGATTTCCCACTGATAATTAAATGCATCAGTACAGTCCGTGTTATTTACACAAAGCGTTCTGGCTCGCATTTCTGTTCCGACGACTGGCGCAGTAACGCTTCCGTTGGCTTCTTCAGTACCCGGCGTAAAAAGCACCTCCACAGAAGTGACCTTCTGCGCAATACTGTCTGACTGCGCTTGTAGTAGTACGGTCCCCTTCACCGGATGTTTATCGTCTGGTCCGCTTGCTTCAATATGTAATTTGAGCGAGCGGGCATCATCGCCGATATGGGTCACCAGAACCCGTTCAACCCAATGGCCGTCACGCTCTGTACCACCGAGCGCTTTAAATGCCAGACCCGGCATATCTGATTGATACTTAATATGACGTGGTTTGAGCGACGCCCACTCCTCTTCAGAACGCTCGCGCACGTAGTGCCACTCAATAACCTTCCCCTCTTCTCCGGCAGGAAGCGGCGTACTGATAACAAAGTTGCCGTCCTCAACCTGAACATCGTCATTGATAACATTTATCCATGAACGGAAACTGGTCTCATCCTGTGTCACCCTTACCGGGATACGCTCGGAGGTCACACGAGTACCCCGGCTGTCAGTCACCGTTAAATAAAGGCTATACTCCTGACCGTCGGTCGCCGTCAGCGGAAGTTGTGGAAGGATAAGGCCGCTGCCCAGACTTCCCTGAAGCTGGAGTCCGGCGAGAAGCTCCGCATCACCCGACCACTCAACCTTCTCAATCGGGTAACGGCTATCTACCGTCGCCATTAATGTCACCAGCGTCCCGGACAGGCCTGACACCGGCATTGCCGTAATGCGGATTTTACTGGCCTGCTCCCGATACGCCATGACGATATCGTAATTACGATCGACAAAGGCACGCCGGTTAGTCGTATTCGACGGCGCCCCAACGTTGCGGTAATCAAGCTGTTCATGTAACGGCGTACCGAAGGAATAGTTGACTCTCAGACCGCCCTCTGCCTGCGAGCCGCCGTTACCGGCGTCCCGATATCCTGCTCTGACCTCAAGTAAGGGGACGGGATTCCAGACCAGAGCCGCACCTGCGGCGCGGGGATTCCGGCTTAATGTACCGTTACCCAATAGATCAACTTTAATCCCCGTAATACTGTTCATATGTGAGCTCGCCACTGAACCAGGGAAAATCGGGCAGCGTGCCTTTTGTTCGCAGATCAAAGCCATATGCCGGACGCTCATCATGTAATTCATGCGCTGCTGACGTTTTCCAGCCGGTGAGAGGGAAATAATAGTTGCCGGAAAAGGCCAGACTGTCTTTATAAACTTCCCCGCCAATGCCGCCACGTAAGTGGGAATAACGGATGTCGGCATCCAGAAACGTATTGACGCCGAGCAGCCATCCATTGACCTCCTGGCGGTAACCCATACCAACGTTAACATAGGTGCGGCCATCGAAACTGCTGCTGTCGTGGTCGCGAAAGCCAAGCTGGCCAAAGAGTAAAGACGATGTCGTTTCCTCGACGGGAATAAACATATCGAACTCTGATGAGCGATATTTCGCGCCATCTTCAAGATTGACGCCACCACGGAAAATAATCTCCGGAAAAGCGCTCTTCATCCCCTCGTTCACCAGATGATTAGCGGCTTGCCCTAGTAATGCCTTTATTTTTCCTTTGGCATAATCCTCCAGCGTCCCCTCCTGCAGATGCGGAGAAATAGACGATGCCGTCCCTGCAATCCATGACTGAATTTCATTATCGCTATCAGCAATGACCGGCAGTGGAATCTGACTGGTAACAATGGCCCAGGTTATATATTTAGTAATGGGTTTTTTAGAAAAAACCACTTTATTGTCTCCTGCTATATCCCCCTGCCTGGCAGAGGGAGTATTTAAATAAGATGTTTATTTGGCGATAACCATCAGCGACGGATAGCGCGTTTATTCTCCGGCGTGGCTTTCGTCGTTTTAGGCGTAACGTGGACACGGAACAGTTTATTCTGCTCAGTTCCCTTAATAATATATTTATGTTTTTCAGCGTTGGTATTATTCAGATCGGTGAACTTATCTGGTGTCCCGGCATCCGCCATCTGCCAGGTAAAGTTATAATTACTGACCTCACACTCAGCCGCCGCTGTGGCGGCACATTCCAGTACCGCTTCAAGGGTGCCGCCTACTACTGGAGTGTTGGCGTCATTGGTACCGTTGAGTTCATCAGTCGGTTTACCACTTTCATTCACCACATTGATAGTGACAGAACGTAGCTTATTAGAAATCGTACCGTCTGCGGCGGAGTCGCCGCCCACCCCAGAAGATGCAGAAGTTAATAAGACAGTGGCTGGTAAGAATGCACTATCCGGCGTCCCCGTTGCCGTCTTAATTCGGTAAACGATTTTAATTTTTTTACCGCCTGCATCAGCAGGAATGGTAAAAGCCGTCCCGGTTGCCGCCGGGGTTCCAGAAGGATCGGCGGCCTCATTATCCACCAGATACCATTTAATATCGTCGGCATTATTCATTTTATCTAGCGATAAGGGATCCCCATCCTTATCCTCAATAAAAACATCCGCTATCTGGAGGGTTGAACCGGTCGTCAGTTCCCCAGACACTTCTATCTTTTTTGCATTAGTAGTTGCCACAGGACGGTGACCAACAGAAGCAGGTGTAGCAGAAGAAGCCATATCATTGGCTCTGGTATTCGCCACCGTCTCTACTGAGACCACGGATGCACAAATTGCTAACGCTAATAAAGATCTTTTGAAGTACAAAACAATTCCCTTTTATTAAATCATTAGAAATAATTATGAGATTTATAATCTCACGGGCTAAAAATTCAGGATTATTCAATCATTTTAACCGCCTGTGAAATTATGCCCTTCGCCATGCCAATTACTTAGCTTTACTGGCAAAAGCCGATCTCCAAGTGTAAAGTTTATTCAGAAACGTCAAGCAATTTAAATCTTTCTTGTTTTGCCAGAAAAGCTAACAACCCCACTAGTTTAATAACACAGTATGTCAAACACCTTAAATGTTTATATTTTCAGCTTCAATAAAGAGGAATGATGATGAAAAAAGCGATAATAATCTCAGTATTAGAGCAAATAGAAAAAAATCTTGAAGAGAGGATTGATATTGAAAATCTGGTTGTTATAACAGGTTATTCGCGAAGGAGTTTGCAGGATTTTTTTAAAGAAAAGTGTGGCGTCTCTATCGGAAAATATATCAGACAACGCAAGTTGAGCAGAAGCGCCACTCTGCTAAAGCTGACCTCTCAGTCGGTCACAGATATCGCGTTCAGAATGGGGTTTGATTCAGTGCAGTCCTATAGTCGAGAGTTCAAAAAAACATTTGGCGTCAATCCCAATAACTATCGCAAGGCTGATTTCTGGGATCTCAGAAACCTACGGCCTCCCTACTGGCTTGACTGTGATGAGCATTATCAGTTCGAGATTTGCCAGCTTACGTCAAAAGAAATTTTCGGATTTCAAACATCTCATCAGATCGCAACAAATGACCTTCCTAAAAAAGCGTCGCCTATAAAGTGGAAAATCATTCATGAGACGCTCAGAACGTGGGGCGAAAATGTGTATTGTCTCTCGTCTTTTAAGCCGGATAATACCAAAGACCAGGTCATCGCCGTAAGCAGTTTTTTTGGTATGGAACATAATTCCGTCGATGGAGGCAAAATACCCATGTCGAGGGTAATAAAATGTGGTAAATATGCAAAATTCCATTTCGTTGGTCATAAGGAACAATATCAACAATTTTCCAATACAATATATATGTGTATATTGCCAAAACTGAATCTTATCAGGAGAGAAGGAGAAGATATTGAATACTTCCATTTGGCATCCGTCCAAAAGCAACAGAATAATGAATCCATTGTCGATCTTTATTATTACATCCCTGTACTGTAATGACGTTGTACCATCCACGCATTTCTGCTGAAAAGTCTTCTCTTTTCAGAGCGGTAATAAAACTCTCGGCATTGATTCTGATAAAATAAGTAACTATTAAATAAGTTAACGTTTGAAAGAATTGAAAAATAAATTGTTGTCACGCAACGCCGGAGCCAGGTTTCTAACAGTACTGTACGGTGTGGTGATCAGGTAATATTGGCTACAGTTTACGGTAAAAGCAGAGTCCATACTTTAACTATTAATGGGAGTATGCTGGTCGGGCGACTTGCGGGGCCTTTATGCTCCCACATTTATAATGTTGGTATGACTACATTCTCTCTATACTTTCCTATGCTAACCTTTTATCTCGTTGAGATAACGTTTAATTAAAATGTTCTCTTTTTGATGTACATTATAAGAAGATACATTATTCATATTTTCGAAATCAGAGCAGACGATATGTATACAACCATCAGAAACACAGCGCTAGCAATGGTAGCTTGTTTTTCGTATATCGCACATGCCAGTACCCACCCTCCTCTTATTATCACCAGGGGAGCCGGAGGAGACGCATCCGGAGCCACAGTCATTCATGATAATTGGCGGCATGGCACTCCTGACCTGGTCAATCTTACCGATATCCCCATAGATAAAATCAGACCAGAAAAATACAGTTGCGTACTGATTATTGGGCAAGGAGCTATAAAAGAGATGCTTCTTGCGAACAATGCCTCAGCAATACTTTCCGGAAAAACGGTTGGTCTGTATAGTCATCTGATCGATCAGAACACGCTCAGATTACTTTGGCAATTGCAGAACAAAGTGAGATTCAATCTCTTTTTTACCCGCTCGCAGATAACTCTGCTAAAACTAAGGAACATTTCAGAATATAATTTTTTGAGTTCTAAAGTAAATAATGTCTGGGGACAAGACTCACTAGCAATTGAAACAGTGGCACCTGACAGGGGTAATATACCGGAAAAAGCGCTTCCCCTCAAAACAACAGATTATGTGATCTGGCTGGGTGGAAACTATACTACCTCTTCTGGTACGCAGCGTATTTTCACAAACGATCAGATTGTTGTAGCCCTGAAGCCACTACATAATGTTATTTCATCAAATGCATCGATTGCTATTATGCTTTCACCACGTTTTTTTGATAATAGCATGAGTAAAGAAGCAAAAGTTAAACGACTGAAGGCAGTGCTTAACACCTTTTCGCGAAGCAGGGTCACATTTTATATGAATAAGGAGATGCTTGCTAATCTGAAAGAATTTGATTTGCCTGTTCAACTATCCCCCTCTTACGCAGAGCTGATGCGAATGCCCTGGGCCAGCGCTACCCAGCATTTTGCTTCTGTGGATCAATATAACCTGTTTGCTGATCTCATACCTAAAGTCACGCCGTTTCTTCTTGAACCGAATGATGCCGATCAAGCTCTCTATGCGACGGATTATCTTAATACCCGGCGTGTAAGTCTGACCCAAAATATTCTTAACCACGGTTGTGACTAAACAAAACGCGCAGAATCCGGGATAGTTAGCAATCCAAAACAGACCGTTAGCCATGAGTACTGTTTATCTTCACTATACAGGGAACAACCAAATAACTGACGACACAAATCAAGCCGAGACCCGGTATTCGGCTATTCAGGTGCTCTATTCAATTCAGGCCCAGAAACAGTCCGGTACCCATACTGGACACGGCCTCCAACTGCTTTAGCGCATTACCAGTCCAGCTTCGATGCGCCTTCTGTCGTCTGCACTATTTCACTGGTTTTAATGACGCGATGATAACCATAAGCATCAGCGTATTTCGTCATTCCGGTTGCGGTGTCAACCTCCGGCTTACCCTGCGTTTCAATAATCTCTCCCGTCCGGGTCGTCATAGTATAGGTCGTTGTACATCCGGCTAGCATCAACACTGATAAGCTAATTACCGTAATAAGACTACATTTTTGCATTTCTCTTTTCCCTGACACCTCTATTTTTGATGTACTTTACCGAATACCGCAACGGCAAGATGGATGATTAGGGCTATTGCTCCCTGTTTGCCCGTATCTGATTGGCTCAGGTTTTTTGATGCGCTGCGTTAATCCGGCAGTAATCGCTCCAGCACATCTCCAGCCAGAAGTACGCTCTCCTGAAGACGCTCCAGGCTATACCCCGCTCGCGCCTTGGCGGAAAGTCCCGCCATTAGCGTCCCCATAAAGTCCGTCATCCGGTCAGCCTCTTGCGGATACCGCATGGCGACATAAGTGCGAATCAGGTTTTCAGCAGCGATGTAAAACTCGCAGGCGGCCTCTCGTGCCGGTTTATCGTTACAATGAGCGCCCTCCAGAACCAGACATCCGGTAGCATCAGGATCGGCAGCGTAACGTCTTGCCGCTTCCATCAGCACATCGATAAGGCACTTCGCGGTCGGGCGATCGTGACGCAGAAGCGCCCCGAGCGGAATCGCGTCGGTCATCCTGTAACGCTTTAATACGCGCGTATACAGCCCTAGCTTGCTGCCAAACGCCGCATAGAAACTGGGAGGATTGATCCCGAACGCTTTTGTCAGATCCGCTACGCTCACCGCGTCGTAGCCGCGCGAATGAAATAAGTGTTGAGCGGTTTTAATGGCTTGCTCCGGATCGAACTGGCGAGGGCGACCCGGCGTTCGGCTATGTTTTGTAGTCATTACTACATAACTCCTTGACGGCATGATTTCATTACACATATTGTAGTGGCTACTACAATATCATAAAGGACATCCTGATGACGCTATTTCGCAACAAATCTGTACTGGTTTTAGGGGGAAGTCGTGGTATCGGCGCGGCTATTGTACGACGCTTTAGCGCTGACGGCGCATCGGTCGTTTTCAGCTACGCCGGATCGCGTGAAGCCGCCGAAAAACTGGCAGCGGAAACCGGAAGCACCGCCATCCAGACGGATAGCGCCGATCGGGATGCCGTCATCAGCCTCGTGCGTGAGTACGGACCGCTGGATATTCTGGTCGTCAATGCGGGCGTGGCTCTCTTCGGCGATGCGCTGGAACAAGATAGCGATGCGATAGATCGTTTGTTCCGCATTAATATCCATGCGCCTTACCATGCGTCAGTCGAAGCAGCCCGCAACATGCCGGAAGGTGGACGCATTATTATTATCGGTTCCGTGAATGGCGATCGGATGCCCGTACCGGGAATGGCCGCGTACGCCGCCAGTAAATCAGCCCTGCAAGGGCTGGCGCGCGGCCTGGCCCGTGATTTTGGCCCCCGCGGGATTACGATAAATGTGGTGCAGCCAGGTCCCATTGATACCGACATCAATCCGGAAGATGGCCCCATGAAAGAGCTGATGCACAGTTTCATGGCAATCAAACGACACGGAAGACCTAAAGAAGTGGCTGGAATGGTGGCATGGCTTGCCGGCCCGGAAGCCTCTTTCGTCACCGGCGCGATGCACACCATCGATGGTGCCTTCGGAGCCTGACGGCCAGGCGAATATCACACGGTTGCCGTCTACGCTCCGGCAACCGTGTTAGAAGCTGTTCATGCGAGAAAACATCCGCAAGCGCCGGGATCAATCGTGGATTTTAACGCCAAGACAACCGCGAACAAATTCAGGATTAAAATGCTTCACCGCTTCGCCAACGTAGCCTAAATCAAGGGCGTTGATTTGAGCCATTTCATTATCCGTTAGTGAGAAATCCCAGATGGCAAAGTTCTCTTCAATGCGTTCCTGTCGAGTGGATTTAGGAATAACCGTGACGCCACGCTGCACGTTCCAACGCAGGACAACCTGCGCGATGGTTTTTTGATGGGCATCGGCAATCCTTTGAAGCATGACATTTTCATACGGTTTATGTCTCCCGCCGCCTAACGGCGCCCACGCTTCAGGCTGAACGTTATAATGCTTCATGGTTTCCAGCGCGGCAGGTTGTGCAAAGTATGGATGCAATTCGACCTGGTTTACCATTGGCGTAATTCTGACGGTTTCACAGAAGTTGGCTAACACATGCGCATAGAAGTTGGACACGCCAATGGCTTTTAGTTTACCGGCTTTATAAGCGTCTTCCAGCGCGCGCCACGCGCTAAAATAATCGCCCATGGCCTGATGCAATAAATAGAGATCAAAATAATCTAACCCGGATTTTTTCAGCGACGCTTCAATACCTGCTTTGGCCAGATCGTAGTTAGCCATATCTTGCACCCACAGTTTAGAAGTAATAAATAACTCCTCACGGGTACACAGACCTGTCGCGATGGCTTCACGAACAGCGTCACCAACGGCATCTTCATTGCCGTATACCGCAGCGGTATCGATAAGGCGATAACCGCTGCGAATAGCGCTTAACACTGACTGCTGACATTCTTCTTTGTCGGTTACCTTAAAAACGCCAAAACCCACCATAGGCATTTTAAGGTTGTTACTTAATATTGAATATTCCACGCTAAAGCACCCTTTCGTCGTAAAGACGCCATGATAAGAGCAAAATACAGGTACAATGAGTATTGTTAAATCCGATTATATTTATACAAAAAGTTCATTAATAACAGTTGTACAGATTTTTTATTGCATCCAAACGTTCAGTGCTTGCTATATACTCGCCGTGTAGCACCCTGTTTGATAATGACTTTTCTTATGTGTCAAAACCAGTACCGTCATTTTGACCGTTTGTGAAAAAGTTTTCTGAACAGGCAATGCGATATCCGGAATAATACTTTTTAGCAAAAAGGCTCCGGCTGGCTCAGTGCCGTTTTGCACCAGTGATAAAAAGCGCGTACCGCAGGCGGCAAAAACCTGTTTTGCGGATAGACCAGCGCAAGCGGCAAATCATAAGAATGGTTGTCCATGCAGGTCACCAGCGCCCCGCTGTGCAGATACGGCGCAACCAGATAGCTGGCGACGCGAATTAACCCCAGCCCCTGTATTCCAGCCTGAATATAAGCGTCCGTATCATCGACAACCAGCGTCTCCTGCACCCGCATCGCGTAATCCTCCCCCTCACGCGTAAAAAACCAGTCGGTGGTACGCCCGGTGCGGTGGTTCAGGTAGCCGACCGCATAGTGTTTTTGCAGATCATCTAAATTTTCAGGGCTACCGTAACGCTCAATGTAAGTGGGCGATGCTGCTATCACCCAGTTAAAACTGGCGAGCGGACGGGCAACCAGCGTGGTGGAATCATCGATCCTGCCGGCCCGAATCACGCAGTCATACCCTTGAAGGATAATATCCTCCACGCTATCGCTGGAACAAAGTATCAGCTCCAGCTCCGGATACTGGCGCAAAAAGGCCGGGAGCGTGGGAATAATGCAATGTCGGGCGAGAGATTGCGGCATCCCCACTTTAAAACGCCCTTTGGGTTGTGCCGCCCGGCCGGGAAATGACGACTCCATGGCCGCGATATCTGCCAGCACTCTTTTGCACTCTTCGTAGTAACGCCGCCCCTCTGCGGTCACACTAAGTTTGCGAGTTGTACGTTGCAAAAGTTGAATCTTAAGCCAGGATTCCAGTTCTTTAACCACTCGCGATACCGTTGAGCGCGGCACGCCCAGCACTTCGGCGGCTCTGATAAAACTATGGGTATCCACTACGCAAACATAGACCTGCATCGCTTCCAGCTTGTCCATTTTCCCCCCGCCAATTATCCCATTTATCAGAACAGTCTAACCCGTCTTCGGCGTCTTATCGAACGCAGATCCCTGACGTAATCTCTATCTACAGGTGAATCAACACAGAGAGGTGCAAATGAAACAATCCAATAATCAGGTGGGTGAAAAAGTATTGGTGCTGGGCGCGGGACAACTGGGGGCGTCAGTGCTGGCGTCGTTGGTTCCGGCGGTCACACAGCGTAATGGTTCCGTTAGCGTTATTGTGTCAGGGCGATCCAGGGATAAACAGAGCAAACGACGTTCCAGCATTCATCAACAACTGGCGGATGCCGGTGCGCGGTTTATCCCGGTCGACATCGCAGACAGTTCGGTTGCAGCGTTAAAAGATCAATTCCACGGTTTTGATACGATCATCAATTGTATGGGGTTTGTCGCCGGTGCGGGTACCCAGATAAAAATCACCCGCGCGGTACTGGAGGCGGGCGTTAAGCGCTATTTCCCCTGGCAGTTTGGCGTGAATTACGATGTGGTCGGCAAAGGCAGCGGCCAGCCGGTGTGGGACGAACAGTATGACGTCAGGACGCTTTTGCGCGAGCAAAACGTCACAGAGTGGGTGATTGTTTCAACCGGTATATTTACCTCTTTTCTCTTCGAACCAGCCTTTGATGTGGTCAACTTAGCCAAAAAACCATCAATGCCCTCGGCGGATGGGAAAGGCAGGTCACCGTCACGTCGCCTGCGGATATTGGTCGCCTGACCACTGAAATTTATCTGCATCAGCCGCGTATCACTAACGAAGTCGTCTTTGTCGCGGGGGAAACGACCTCTTATGCAAAACTGGTGGAAACGGTCGAACGCGTGACGCAGCAAACTTTTACCCGAGGCGTATTGACGCAACCTGACTTACAGGAGCAGCTCCGTTTACATCCGCATGACCCAATGCTGCGCTATCGCGTCGCCTTCGCGCGTGGTGACGGTATGTGGTGGCCGATGAGTGACACCTGGAATGCACAACATCATCTGCCGACACAGGATATTGCCGCCTGGCTGAAAACACACCAATGAGAACGGCGGCATCAGGCGCTCGCTTAATCCCCATGCCTTCTGCCAGCACCAGGCGGCGGGCGTGGTTACCTTTCATCAAAAGGTAACCAGTACGCATCAGTGCTTCACGATATACATTGTACGACTATAGGCCACATCTTCTGGGTTAGTAATGGGGTATCCCTTTACCCACGGTTTAATTAACCGGCCATTGGTATACTGATAAATAGGCGCTATAGGCGCTTGTTCCGTTAAAATTTTCTCCGCTGCATTGTAATCCGCGTTACGCGCTTCGGCGGTATTTTCCATCGTCGCTTGCGTCAGGATTTTGTCATAAGTCGGATTAGTAAAGCGTGAAATATTCCCCGTATGCGTGGACGTTAATAAGGATAAGAAAGTCGACGGTTCGTTGTAATCACCCACCCAGGAGGCGCGAATAACATCAAAATTACCGGTATTCCGGCTGTCGATATACGTTTTCCACTCCTGGTTTTGCAATTTCACATCCACCCCCAGATTTTTCTTCCACATTGACGCCACCGCAATCGCGATTTTCTGATGGTTTTCTGAGGTATTGTAAAGCAGGGTTAATTTAAGCGGCTTCTGCGATCCGTAGCCTGCTGCACGCAGCAATGTTTTCGCCTGGGCGTTAAGTTCTTCCTGGTTCATTTGTTCAAACGGTGAAGGATCGGGCTTAAATCCTGCCGTGACATCCGGTGTAAAATGCCAGGCCGGTTTTTCACCGGTACCTAAGACTTTTTCCGCCATCAAACGGCGATCAATGGTCATACTTAGCGCCAGACGAACGCGGGAATCCGCCGTCGGCCCTTTCTGCGTATTAAACGCATAATAATAAGTCCCTAATTGCGGCGGCGTATAAACTTGCCCTGGAATATCCTTCAATAATTTCTGGTACATATTTTTAGGGAAAGATTCGGTGATATCAATATCACCGGCAAGATAACGTTTCGTCGCAGCCGACTCCTGGTTAATGGGTAAAAATGTCACTTTTTGCAGTACCGTTTTCGCGTTATCCCAGTAATGCGTATTAGGCTCGACCACCAGTTTTTCATTTACCACGCGCTCTTTAAGCACATACGCGCCATTGCCGATCAGTTTTCCCGGCTTCATCCAGTCTTTGCCGCTTTCGACATTCGCTTTTTGGACCGGATAAAAGGCAAAACTGGCGGTCAGACTGGCAAACCAGGGCAACGGCTTGTCAAGCTGAACACGCAAAGTGTGCGCGTCCACGGCACTGACGCCAAGCTGATCCGGCGTGACATTACCGTCGATAATGGCTTGCGCATTAGTGATGCCAGCCAGAGCGGCAAACCAGGCGAAGGGGGAAAGCGTTTTGGGATCAACCAGGCGTTGCCAGCTATAGACAAAATCCTGGGCGGTCACCGGCGTTCCATCGGCCCATTGCGCATTATCCCGCAACGTAAACGTCCAGATACGATTATCATTGCTCTTCCACTGGCTGGCGACGCCAGGGATAATTTCACCCTTTTCGTTCTGGTTAACCAGCCCTTCAAACAGATCGCGGATCACCTGAATTTCAGGCAGCCCAACGGCTTTCGCTGGATCTAACGAAGCGGGCTCATCTTTGATATGACGCACCAGTTCTTGTTTTTCTGCCAGTACCGTTCCGCCGGGAACATCCGCAGCATATGCCAGGGAAAAGCTGCTAACCAACAGCGCACAACAGGTTACTGAAACAGAATGCCTCATAGAAGTTCCTCAAAGATGAGTTAAATGACAACGTAATTATTTGTTTCAGCAGAAAGGAATGCAATTATCTTCCGCCAGAAAGTTGATATCGCGCCATACAAGAGGGTAAATAGAAACCATTTGATAATCGGTGGGTTTTACACAACACTACGATGATTACCCTACTGGTCTCAGCTTCGGGAAACGCGTATGACTGTCACCCGCCCCCGTGCCGAGCGCGGCGCATTTCCGCCAGGCACTGAACATTATGGACGTTCGCTACTTGGCGCGCCGCTAATCTGGTTTCCGGCGCCTGCCGCCAATCGCGAAAGCGGTCTGATACTGGCTGGCACCCACGGGGATGAAACCTCATCCGTGGTGACGCTCTCCTGTGCGTTACGCACCTTAAATCCAACCCTTCGCCGTCATCATGTCGTACTTGCCGTTAATCCTGATGGCTGTCAACTGGGGTTAAGGGCAAATGCGAATGGCATTGATCTAAACCGTAACTTTCCCGCCGCCAACTGGAAAGCGGGTGAGACAGTTTATCGCTGGAATAGCCGCGCGCAAGAGCGTGATGTCGTGCTGCTAACCGGCGACCATCCCGGCTCAGAACCGGAAACCCAGGCGCTTTGCCAGTTAATTCATCGACTCCAACCCGCCTGGGTCGTCTCTTTTCACGATCCGCTAGCCTGCATTGAAGATCCACGTCGCAGCGAGCTAGGCGAGTGGCTGGCCGATGCGTTTGCGTTGCCGCTGGTGACCAGCGTAGGTTACGAAACGCCCGGTTCGTTTGGCAGCTGGTGCGCCGACCTCAACCTGCACTGCATTACCGCCGAGTTTCCCCCTGTTTCCGCCGATGAAGCCAGCGAAAAATACTTGCTGGCGATGTCGAATCTGCTCCGCTGGCATCCTAAAGATGGAGTTGACCCGTCGTAAAGCGTAGCGCGGGCTCAACATCAACCGTCAGCCATGTTGGGCCATCAAGATCGGCGAAGCTCACCTGCGGCATAAGCGGCAGCGCGGCGCTAATCGCTCTTAATGTACAGAGCATACAGCCCAGCATCAGGCCGAATCCTTGCTCCCGCGCCTCCGTTGCCAGCGCCAGCGCCTCGGTCAGACCGCCGGTTTTATCCAGCTTAATGTTGATCATATCGTAGCGCCCCGTCAGGGCTTTCAGACTACTGCGAGTATGGCAGCTCTCATCTGCACAGATGGGCAACGGATGAATAAAATTTTCCAGGGCGGCGTCATCCTGCGCGGGCAGCGGTTGCTCCAGCATCGCGACATTCAGATCCGCCAGTAACTGGCAACGCGCCGCCAGCCCCTCCGGACGCCACGATTCATTGGCGTCCACAATGAGCGTCGCCTCCGGCACCGCCGAGCGGATCGCCACCATACGTTCGCTAATCAGACGAGCATCGAGTTTGATTTTCAGCAACGTCGCCCCTTTTTCCCATAGTGCCGCCGCACTGGCAGCCATCTGTTCCGGCGTGCCTATCACTACCGTTTGCGCGGTAGTAAAAACCGGGGCCAGCGTCACGCCGAGCAGCCCGGCAAGGCTTTGCTGCCGCTGGCGGGCCTGCAAATCCCATAAGGCGCTATCCACCGCGTTGCGCGCCGCGCCTGCCGGCAACAGTTTCTGCAATGCTTCGCGAGTCAGCCCGTTTTCCAACTGAGGCACAATACTCATGGTTTGCGCCATGACCGAGGCATCACTTTCACCATAACGTGGATATGGCGTACATTCCCCGATGCCTTTTACGCCCTCTTCTTCCAGTTCGACAACGACAACATGCGCTTCGCTTCGGCTACCGCGCGCAATAACGAAAGGCGTATGCAACGGCCAGGTTTCCTCATATACCTTAACAGATCTCATCTCTTCCCCTCTGATAGCGCCGGACGCGGCTTGCTACAAATAGTATTTGCCGTGTTAATGAATAATGACTTAAACTGGATTTCGACGTTAACTATAAGTAAATAGGAACATAATTATGTCACAGACTGTACATTTCCAGGGTAACCCGGTCACCGTTGCCAACGTTATTCCGCAGGCTGGTAGCAAAGCACAGGCTTTTACTCTTGTCGCAAAAGATTTGTCTGACGTTTCCCTCAGCCAATATGCAGGCAAACGCAAAGTGCTGAATATTTTCCCAAGCATTGATACTGGCGTATGCGCCGCATCAGTTCGTAAGTTTAATCAACTGGCCACAGAAGTGGAGAATACCGTCGTATTGTGCGTTTCTGCTGACCTGCCTTTTGCACAGTCGCGTTTTTGCGGCGCGGAAGGCCTGAGCAACGTTATTACGCTTTCCACTCTGCGTAATAACGAGTTTCTGAAAAACTACGGCGTCGAAATCGTTGACGGCCCGCTGAAAGGTTTGGCGGCGCGCGCAGTCATCGTGCTTGACGAAAACGACAACGTTATTTTCAGCCAGTTGGTGGATGAAATCACCCACGAGCCGGATTACGACGCCGCGCTTAATGGCCTGAAGGCATAAGCCAGCGCCTGCTGGCGCTACGTTTGTCAGTGCTACAGGCGGTGCTCTTTTGTCACAAGAAGGCCTCTATCCGGAGGCCTTCTTTTTTTCTACTCTTCACCCTTCTTCTGGCTCAGACCATATTCACGCAGCTTATTGGCAATCGCGGTGTGCGATACCCCCAACCGTTTCGCCAGTTTACGCGTACTCGGATAGCTACGATAAAGCTGGGTCAGGACAGAACGTTCGAAACGACTGGTAATGTCATCCAGAGAACCTTCCATCGCATCCTCGCCGACTGCCACCGTCGCGGCATCGTAGTCAGGCAACAGGATGTCCTGCGGACGCAGCTCATACCCTTCCAGTTGCGTCAGCGCCCGGTAAATCGCATTTTTAAGCTGGCGAACGTTACCCGGCCAGCCGTAACGAGTGAGGACCGTACTCAGATCGGCAGACAGTTTCGGTCGCGGAACGCCCTGTTCGTCGGCAAAACGCGCCACGAACAGTTCGGTCAACGGCATAATATCCTGCGGGCAATCGCGCAACGGCGGCAAATTAAGCGTCAGAACGTTAAGTCGATAATAGAGATCTTCGCGGAACAGTCCTTTTTGCACCAGCTCCACCAGATTTTTCTGCGTGGCGCAGATAACGCGGACATCAACATGAATTTCGTGATCTTCGCCGACGCGACGGAACGTACCATCGTTGAGAAAACGCAGCAGCTTCGCCTGCATACGCGGCGACATTTCGCCAATTTCATCCAGCAGCACCGAACCGCCATTCGCCTGTTCAAAAAAGCCTTTTTTACCTTCCGGCGCATGGCCAAATAGTTCGCTTTCTACCGCATCTTCCGGGATTGAAGCGCAGTTGAGCGCCAGATACGGTTTCGCTGAACGAGGGCTTGCCTGGTGACAGGCATAGGCGAAAAGATCTTTGCCGGTTCCCGTATCGCCGGTAATCAGCAGCGGCGCGCTGAGCATCGCCAGTTTGCGCGCCTGCTCAACGACGTGCTTCATCTTTGCGCTCACGGCAATAATCTGACTAAACGCGCTCAGATCCTGCGTGGACAAATTCTGTAGCTGCTGCCCCATACGAATCGTGGAACGCAACATCACGACCGCCCCGGTCAACACGTATTCGTCATTTTCGTTTTGTAAATGTACCGGCGTAATCTCCATCAGGAAGTTTTGCCCGTTGATCACGACATGTTCGTTATGGGAGCTTTGCGGGTTACCGTCCAGCCAGCGCTGAAAATTGAAGCCGTTGATTAATTGTGCGGCGGTATGGTGCCGCATTCGCTCCTGGCTCTGGGCAAAAAGCTGACAACTCGCCGGGTTCGCCATCTCCACTTTACTCTTCATATCCAATGAGAGCACCGGCTCCGGCAACGCCTCAAGCAGCGCGCTCAGGGCCAGATGTTCACGTTCGGACGGCATCCAGGGAACGGTACGGACATCCGTTACGCCGGAAATACGGCGGATTTCGGCCATCAGGCTGCTGAAGTCGGTGAATTCCAGCTCAGCAAAATTAAGATAAATTCGCCCAATGGGATCAATCTCGATTCCGCGTAAATCAATGCTACGTAACACCAGTAAATCAAGTAATTCGCGGGTCAGACCAAGTCGGTCTTCACAAAAGACTTCCAGACGCATGGGAACCTTCACCTGAATAATGAACCATTAAATAGATGATAAGCCACTATTCGGCTGGCAGGAAGGATTCTGTCAACAAATATTGACAGCATGACGGAAAAACGGGCGCTGCGGCGTAAAGCCAGGCAATCAGCGCCCTGTGGAAGGTCATTTCTCCGGCGACGACTTACTCTTTTGCAGGGTCTCTTTTAGCTGACCGATAAGCTGACGACGAAAATCACCGAGACGTGGTTTATCGTTGTCGATCCACGGCAATGGCCGACATAGCTCCATCGCTTTTATTCCCAGTCGAGCGGTAAGAAGGCCTGCGCCAATCCCCTGCGCCGCGCGCGTAGACAGGCGTGCGGCCAGATCCTGAGACATCCAGTCCATACCGACTTCACGTACCAGCTCACTGGCCCCCGCGAACGCGATATTCAGCAACACCAGACGGAACAGACGAAGGCGGCTGTAATAACCAAGTTCAATGCCATACAGCGTTGCGATGCGGTTAATCAGGCGTAAATTACGCCAGGCAATAAACGCCATATCCACCAACGCTAACGGGCTGACGGCGATCATCAGAGTCGATTCCGCGGCGAAACGGCTAATCTCACGTCGCGCCTGCGCGTCAAGTACCGGCTGTACCAGATTCGCATACAACCCGACGATTTCCCTGTCGTTTTGCGTTTCGTGAATAGCGGCATACCAACGTTGTAATACCGGATGTGATTGATCAATCCCCGCCTGCTGCGCCAGTTTTTCGCAAAATGCGCGACCTTTCCCGACGCTATGGCTATGTAACAGTTCACGTGCTTCATCGCGTTCATGCGCCCGCTGGCGCAAGCGCCATAATCGCCGCCACTCCGTGACCACCGATCCCACGCCAGCGCCAACGATCAGCGCGCCTGCGGCACAGCCGCCTAAAGCGACCCAGTCCTGAGTTTGCCAGGCATTCATTGTCCACTGTACGCCTTGCCCGACCACGCTCGCGCCAAACAGCGCCAGTCCTCCCATCACCATTTTACGCCACAGGCTGCGTTTGGGGCGCAGCGCGGCATCGACCGCCGCTTCTGCCACGCCTTCGTCTTCCGGGCGCTCATCGATAGCTGCAGGCGCAAATGTACGCGACTCCGCTTCGCTGAAAGTTTGCTGCGCTTTGAAGGCCGACGTAGGTTCCTCCTTTAGCGGTTCTGCAAAATCAATACGCGGTTTTAACGGTTCGCTCATCGCAGCTTATCTCCTATTAAAAACTCCAGCGCAGCGTCCAGACGAATATGCGGTAACGGTTTATCAACATCCATCACCTGCGGACGAAAGGCTTCGAACTGAAAACCCTGACTATCCCAAAACGCTTGTCCCGGCAAACGCGAAGGCACTTCGCCGGGGTACACGGTTAACGGCGCGCCGTCACTCAAACGGTTTCCACGTAAAGCCGGGATTTTTTCACCGTTGACCTCAATCACACCGCTGGTGGTCGCCTGTACCGACGCCAGCCCCAGGCAATCCATACTAATGCCTTCAAACGCGGCATTTTGCCAGGCATCCTGAATAAGCTGCTGGAGCAAGGCCACCATATTGGCATGTTGGTCGAGGGTGACATGGTCGGCTTTCGTCGCGGCGAACAGCAATTTATCAATCACCGGCGAAAACAAGCGGCGAAACAGAGTCCGCTGGCCATAGTGAAAACTTTGCATCAACTGCGTTAAGGCGAGACGCATATCATTAAACGCCTGCGGCCCGCTATTAAGCGGTTGCAGACAGTCGACCAGCACAATCTGGCGATCAAAGCGTAGAAAATGATTTTTGTAGAACCCCTTGACCACTTTTTCGCAATAGTAGTTAAAGCGTTCGCGCAGCATTCCAGCGTTGGTCTGCTTATCCGCCTGCGCCAGTTTTGACTCGCCGAAGGCGTCCACATCCGGCCACGGGAAAAACTGCAACGCTGGCGCGCCCGCCATATCGCCCGGCAAAACAAACCGTCCAGGCTGAATAAAGTGCAATCCCTGCGATTTACACTGATGCAAATAATCCGTCCAGGCGGCGGCAATCTCCGCCAGCCGATTTTCATCGGCGGGCGCCAGCGGATCGAGCCCGTCGCAAAGTTGCCGCCATTTTGCGGCCCACTCAGCGCGTTGCCCTTGCAACAAGCCGTTCATCTGACGGGACCAGCTTAAATAATCCTGAGCCAGCATGGGCAGATCGAGTAACCATTCCCCTGGATAGTCCACAATCTCCAGATACAATGTCGAGGTATCTTTAAAATGGCGCAGCAGCGAGTCGTTTGAGCGATAGCGCAACGCCAGCCGAATCTCACTCACGCCGCGCGTCGGTGTGGGCCAGGCGGGAGGATTGCCATAAAGCTGAAGTATCCCCTCGTCGTAGGTAAAACGGGGAATACCAAAATCACGTTGAGGCACGCGCTTTACGCCAAGCAGGCGTTCTTCGCGTACCGCGCTGAGCAACGGTAAGCGCGCGCCCGCGTGGACATTAAGCAACTGGTTAACCATCGCCGTGATAAACGCTGTTTTACCGCTGCGGCTCAACCCGGTTACGGCAAGACGCAAATGCCTGTCTACCCCACGATTGACCAGCGCGTTGAGTTCAGTTTTAAGTCGCTTCATTGACATCCTGTTGAGCCTGAAGAGAAGAAAAAATAATAACGAGCCTGCGTTATAGATATGTGCAAAAACGTTATTATCAACTACCCGGAGAGATCAACAACGGCGCATTAAGCGCCGCGGTTAGTATGAGTATTGAGCAATAGATTATCTATTTTTTTACTTTCGGCATATCAAGACGACTGATGCCGCCCATATTCATCGCGTGCGTATACCCCATATCAAGCAACATTTGTTTTGCCATGCCCGACTGTCGTCCGGAGTTGCAATATAACTTTACCGTATCGTTCCTGTCTGGAACTACCGTTTCGATATGAGATTTAATCTCCTTCAATGGGATATTAATCGCGCCCTGAATATGCTCTCGCTGATATTGTTCCGGAATGCGGACATCTATCCAGTATTCTGCGGCATAAAGCGGCATGGCTATGAATAACGCTAACGCAAATATTCCTTTTTTCAACATACTTCCGTCCTGACACGTAATGTATTTCGCACACACTATACGCCAGAGCTTAACGAAATATTATGACCAGACTCGCTATTTGTAACGCTGCGAAATTTTATTCGCCGCCTTACGAAGTACTGGCTCCAGCGCAAACGCCAGCAACATTTTTAGCGGACGACGGGCGACGGATTTTACCGCCCATCCCGCCACGCCGGCAGGCCCGTAGCGTAACGCGGTCAACAGAACCAGCTTACCTGCTATTTTGAAGCCGGGCTTCACCTTCTGCCCGGCGCGTTGCCAGCGAGTATTCATCTTCACCTTCCCGATATATCACTTACAGTTGACGGAAACGACTACGCAATGTGAACGTATCTGACGTGACGTAGCGTTCCATTTCTCGCAAACGCTTTTCGCCTGCGGCAAGCTCTCTGTCTACGGTATCCAGCAGTTCGCCGCTGGTCGGCTGCGGTTTCCCTGCGGCCAGATTATCCGGCATAGGGTCCAGTACAAAAGACAGGACGATATAGGCCACTACGGTAAAAAACGCCAGCCCAAAGAAAATCGACAGCACGACCAGAATACGCACCAGTTTTACCGGTACATCAAGGTAGTCGGCGATCCCGGCGCAAACGCCACGCACCATGCCCTTTTGCGGCATACGCCATAGTTTTTTATTCAGATTGATTCCACCCATTAGCGCTCTCTCCAGTTCGGATGCTCTGCATCAAGAATATCTTCCAGCGCCTGAATGCGCTCGCGCATACGTTGCGCGTCGTCTGTGAGTTGCAGTAAGCGTTGCTGCTCGCTTTGCGACAGTTCTCCCCGACCGGCGCGGTTGCTGTAATGCAGCCACAGCCAAATCGGTAACACAAACAACACAAAAATGGTTAACGGGATGGCCAGAAATAGCGCGCTCATGCGTTCTCCTTACACCTAAAGCTGATGAGCGACGGCGCGTACCGGCGCCGCCATTGTCATTATTGATTATCTTGCTTCATTTTGGCTTTCAACTGCGCCAGCTGCTCGCTGATTTCATCATCGGCTTTCAGGTTGGCAAACTGTTGGTCCAGCGATTGCTGCTTACCAAAACGATGACTTTCCGCTTCCGCTTCCATTTGATCGATACGACGTTCAAAGGATTCAAACCGCGCCATGGCTTCATCCAGTTTGCCGCTGTCAAGCTGACGACGGACATCGCGGGAAGAACTCGCCGCCTGATGACGCAGCATCAGCGCCTGCTGGCGAGCGCGTGTTTCGCTGAGTTTGTTTTCCAGCTCGCCAATCTCTTTCTTCATGCGCGCCAGCGTGTCATCCACCAGCGTGACTTCCTGTTCAAGCGTAGCAATTAAATCGGTCAGCTTTTGTTTTTCAATCAATGCGGCGCGCGCCAGATCGTCTTTATCTTTGCGCAGAGCCAGTTCCGCTTTTTCCTGCCACTCGGTCTGCTGAGCCGTAGCCTGTTCAATACGACGGGATAACTGTTTCTTTTCCGCTAAAGCTCGCGCGGAGTTCGAGCGAACCTCCACTAGCGTATCTTCCATCTCCTGAATCATCAGGCGCACCAGCTTCTGCGGATCTTCCGCTTTTTCCAACAACGCATTGATATTGGCGTTCACGATGTCGGCAAAACGAGAAAAAATACCCATAATTCAATCCTCACATAATGTTCTGATAACGGGCGATGCCCTGCTACGTGATTAATACAATTTGCGTGCCAACTTTTCATATCACTGATAATAAAGAAATTGTTTCGTTTTACCTCGCCAGCAAAAAAGGATAAAGTGGTGAAAAACACTAACAAGTGGCGATTTTCATCATGGCTGAATTTAAAGATAATCTGCTCGGCGAGGCAAACCGTTTTCTTGAAGTACTGGAACAAGTCTCCCGGCTCGCGCCGCTGGATAAGCCAGTGCTAATTATTGGCGAACGCGGGACGGGTAAAGAACTTATCGCCAATCGACTGCACTATCTCTCTTCACGCTGGCAGGGGCCGCTTATCTCGCTTAACTGCGCGGCGCTTAACGAAAATCTGCTGGACTCAGAACTGTTTGGCCATGAAGCGGGCGCTTTTACCGGGGCGCAAAAACGTCATCCCGGTCGCTTTGAACGCGCCGATGGCGGCACGCTGTTTTTGGATGAACTGGCGACAGCGCCGATGCTGGTACAGGAAAAGCTGCTGCGGGTGATTGAATATGGCGAGCTAGAGCGCGTCGGCGGCAGCCAGCCGTTACAGGTTAATGTGCGATTAGTATGCGCCACCAATGCCGATTTACCCGCCATGGTGAAGAAAGGGACATTTCGTGCCGATCTGCTCGACAGGCTGGCTTTTGATGTTGTACAACTGCCGCCGCTGCGCGAACGCCAAAGCGATACTATGCTGATGGCCGAGCACTTTGCTATTCAGATGTGTCGTGAGCTACGTCTGCCCTTATTTCCCGGTTTTACCGATCGGGCAAAAGAAACGTTGTTGCATTACGCCTGGCCGGGTAATGTCCGCGAGCTGAAAAACGTAGTCGAACGTTCAGTGTATCGCCACGGCAGCAGTGAACATCCTTTGGATGAAATTGTTATCGATCCTTTTCAACGCCATCCCGCCGAACCGCCCACGCCCGCCCTGCCATCGGCATCCGCCACGCCTGACCTGCCGCTCAACTTGCGGGAGTTTCAACTGCAACAGGAAAAAGCGCTGCTGCAACGTAGCTTACAGCAGGCGAAATTTAACCAGAAACGAGCCGCCGATTTGCTGGCGCTCACCTACCACCAGTTTCGCGCCTTGCTTAAAAAGCATCAGCTTTAGCTATTTCTCCGGCTAATTGACGACATTTACGCCAGTTATCCACCGACATTTTTACGTGGCGGGCCGAAGTGCGATACACTTTGCAAATTGAACTTCAAAAACTTAACTATTATGCGCCTGGTTTTATCGTCTCTGATCGTGATAGCGGGTCTACTGAGTAGTCAGGCTACGGCTGCGACTACGCCCGAACAAACTGCGAGTGCAGATATTCGCGATAGCGGCTTTGTGTATTGTGTCAGCGGGCAGGTCAACACCTTTAATCCGCAAAAAGCGAGCAGCGGCCTCATCGTTGATACCCTGGCCGCCCAGTTATATGATCGCCTGTTGGATGTCGATCCCTATACTTATCGTTTAGTCCCAGAGCTGGCAGAAAGCTGGGAAGTGCTGGATAACGGGGCAACGTACCGTTTTCACCTGCGCCGCGACGTTTCCTTTCAAAAAACCGCCTGGTTTACGCCGACCCGAAAACTCAATGCTGATGATGTCGTCTTTACCTTTCAGCGGATTTTTGATCGTCGGCATCCGTGGCATAACATCAACGGCAGTAGCTTCCCCTACTTTGATAGCCTACAGTTCGCCGACAATGTAAAAAGCGTGCGTAAGCTGGACAATAACACCGTTGAGTTTCGCCTGACGCAGCCAGACGCCTCCTTTTTATGGCATCTGGCCACACACTACGCTTCCGTCATGTCCGCTGAGTACGCCGCGCAGCTTAGCCGAAAAGATCGTCAGGAACTGCTAGACCGCCAACCGGTCGGCACCGGGCCTTTCCAGCTTTCGGAGTACCGTGCCGGACAGTTTATTCGTCTCCAGCGCCACGATGGGTTTTGGCGCGGCAAACCGCTAATGCCGCAAGTGGTGGTGGATTTAGGCTCCGGGGGTACTGGGCGTTTATCGAAATTACTGACCGGTGAATGCGATGTTCTGGCCTGGCCCGCCGCCAGCCAGCTAACTATTTTACGCGACGATCCGCGTTTGCGTCTGACGTTGCGCCCGGGGATGAATATCGCCTATCTGGCCTTTAACACCGATAAGCCGCCGTTGAATAATCCCGCAGTGCGTCATGCGCTGGCCTTATCGATCAACAACCAGCGCCTGATGCAGTCGATTTATTACGGCACGGCGGAAACCGCAGCCTCCATTTTACCGAGAGCCTCATGGGCTTACGATAACGATGCCAAAATTACGGAGTACAATCCGCAAAAATCGCGCGAACAGCTAAAAGCGCTGGGCATTGAGAATCTTACGCTGCATCTCTGGGTGCCGACCAGTTCTCAGGCCTGGAACCCAAGTCCGCTAAAAACGGCGGAGCTTATTCAGGCGGATATGGCGCAGGTTGGCGTAAAAGTGGTCATTGTGCCGGTTGAAGGTCGTTTTCAGGAGGCGCGCCTTATGGATATGAATCACGATCTGACCTTATCCGGCTGGGCCACGGACAGCAACGATCCGGATAGCTTTTTCAGACCGCTGTTAAGCTGTGCGGCCATCAATTCGCAAACCAATTTCGCCCACTGGTGTAACCCTGAATTTGACAGCGTGCTGCGTAAAGCACTGTCGTCGCAGCAGTTGGCTTCGCGCATAGAAGCATATGAGGAAGCGCAGAATATCCTGGAGAAAGAGCTGCCGATACTGCCGCTGGCATCATCACTACGCCTGCAGGCTTACCGCTACGATATTAAAGGGCTGGTGTTAAGCCCGTTCGGCAATGCGTCTTTTGCCGGCGTCTCCCGCGAAAAACACGAAGAGGTGAAAAAACCATGATTATCTTCACCCTGCGTCGGTTATTGCTGTTGCTGGTGACGCTATTCTTCTTGACCTTTATCGGCTTTAGCCTGAGCTATTTTACGCCGCACGCGCCGCTACAAGGCGCATCATTATGGAATGCCTGGATTTTCTGGTTCAACGGTCTGCTGCACTGGGACTTTGGCGTGTCCAGCATTAACGGCCAGCTGATCTCCGAACAGCTTAAAGAGGTGTTTCCCGCCACGATGGAGCTGTGCATTCTCGCCTTTGGTTTTGCGCTGATGGTCGGCATCCCGGTCGGGATGCTGGCTGGCGTGACGCGTAGCAAATGGCCGGATCGTTTTATCAGCGCGCTGGCGCTATTAGGTTTCTCAATTCCGGTTTTCTGGCTGGCGCTTCTGCTCACACTGTTCTTTTCGCTCACGCTAGGGTGGCTGCCGGTATCCGGGCGATTTGACCTGCTTTATGAAGTTAAACCGGTTACCGGTTTCGCCATTATTGACGCCTGGATTTCAGATTCGCCGTGGCGTGATGAAATGGTAATGAGCGCCATACGACATATGGTTTTACCGGTGCTCACGCTTTCCGTCGCGCCGACCACAGAGGTGATCCGCCTGATGCGAATCAGCACTATTGAGGTCTACGATCAGAACTACGTTAAAGCGGCGGCCACGCGCGGCTTGTCGCGCTTTACGATTTTACGCCGTCACGTGTTGCATAATGCGCTGCCGCCGGTCATTCCCCGTCTTGGTCTGCAGTTTTCAACCATGTTAACGCTGGCGATGATTACCGAAATGGTTTTCAGCTGGCCAGGGCTGGGACGATGGTTAATTCACGCCATTCGTCAGCAGGACTATGCCGCTATTTCCGCTGGCGTGATGGTCATTGGGTCGCTGGTTATTGTGGTCAATGTGATTTCCGATATTTTGGGTGCTATGGCTAACCCTCTGAAACATAAGGAATGGTATGCCTTACGATAAGAAGCAATAAAAATATCATTAAATCAAAAAGTTATGCTTTTATTTTTGTGATAAGTTCGTTTTTTAGTACGTAAATATATACATATTGTTTTCTATTTTCTCCGGCAGTCCATGCTTCGATGATGATTGCCGGAGATTTATCTTCTCTATCAGCGCCTCCGGGTTTCACTGCGTGATGCTGCAGGAAGT
Organism: Salmonella sp. 32100201201700099SM; assembly: GCF_017572645.1. Classification (NCBI taxonomy): domain Bacteria; kingdom Pseudomonadati; phylum Pseudomonadota; class Gammaproteobacteria; order Enterobacterales; family Enterobacteriaceae; genus Salmonella; species Salmonella sp. 32100201201700099SM. Next base: position 441,544 of record NZ_JAGERQ010000001.1, read on the forward strand.
TTTCTGTACAGCGTCGACAGCCCCCATAAATAATCGTTACCTGCTGTCGCGGTACTTCTGACCCAATCAGACGCCGGGCCTGCGCCTATTGTTCCAATGTTAGTTTCGGTCGTCGGCCACCATTACGCCCCCTCGCCCTTGCCGCTTCCAGTCCAGCGCGGGTTCTTTCCACAATCAATTCACGTTCCATTTCAGCGAGTGCGCCCATGACATGAAAGAAGAATCGCCCCATTGGCGTCGACGTGTCTATGCTGTCGGTCAGGCTGCGGACATTAACGCCGCGTTCGCGCAATTCTTCTACCAGAACGACCAGATGACGCATACTGTGACCCAGGCGATCAACCTTCCATACAACCAGTGTGTCCCCTTATGATAACGTCCTGACTAAAAGGAGCAGGCTTCACGGGCTGGATTTATCCAACAAAGCGCGTAGTGAGTGTTTTCCGTGAGCCTGAATACGAAAAAGGCCACGTAAATGCGCAGCCTTTATGGTGGAGTTCTAATCTTAAGAGGCACTCCATCAAACAAACCACCCACAGTTGTCAGAAGCTTGAAGGAGTGCTTTGGGGTGACAGTATCTGCGGCATTGTTGCCACGAACTACGTTCCCGCAAATGCTCAAAATACAATCCCAAAATCCGCTCCAGTAAACAGTCTGAATATCGTTGCCCCACAGATCGCTACAGCCATACAGGAACCTGATAAAGGTTCAGACATAATCATCTCACCAACAAGATTAAGCCTGTTCTTTAGAGCGTTTAATACCCAGCAACATTTAATTTGTCACCGTAGGCCCCATACAATAACTTGATGAGCTACAAGTAGTTATCGCAATTAATTCCCTGGAAGAGAATGCACTTTTGAAATCGGGGTCGCGCCAAACATTCTCTTTATAATATATCCTTACATCCCCCCCTGTTGTATAATAATACTTTGCTGTATTTAGCATGTTATCAAACCCCTGTTTATGATTCCCGTACACATCCACTTTACACATGGCATTGATGCTAATAGCTTCACTCCCGTGCTTCAGTCCGATACAAAAAAACTGAGTTTCCTTACCCCCTGACGTATACACACCATAAGACAGGTTGTTAATCTGAACATTACTCACATACGTATCATAATCAGCCATAGCTGCATAACAAACACTGGATAATGACGCAAGAGCAAGAGTCAGAACCTTTAATTTCTTTTTCATAATCCACTCCAACAATATTTACCATACTTGTATTTCTATCGTAAACAAGCTCAACTGCTTCATGGATATTTTCAATTGGGATAGAATTTACAGATACATACTCACTTTGTAACCGCATCATCACTCGCTCAAAATGACCAAACTGGATACCACATAACTCAATATAAGCAACAGACGGCGGAAGGCTGTAGAAACTATTGTCTGCACGGATTCTGTATCTGTACAACCTGCCGCTAAATGTTGCTCTGGAGTAATATAATTGTGCTATATTATAAGACTCATTAATATCTGAGATAGTCGCAATATAGTACTGTCTCGACTACCGGATGCACAGGAGTCATCTCTTATATGTTGCTGAAGATTCCTGTTATTACCGTGAGAAGCAAAACCATCCCGAAAAATCACATCTGAAGGTCTCGAGTCAACACGATATACAAAACCAACGGTACTTGCATAATCAGAAAAACACTAAAAATAATATTACTTTTTTATCATACCCTCTCCCACAGAAACTATCAGGCAAACCACCTAATGTGTTAAACCGAGTGCTAACCATAGCTCAGTCATACTTTACGTCTCGCTGGATAAAATTAGAAAAACAAACCTCCCCGGTTTACGGGCACGAAAATCCCCGTAATCGCACAATGCCTATCCTTAAACTGCGGCACTATAACGGCTTCCCCTACAGGGAGCCGTTTTGTTATGCCACTTCTCAATGACCTGCTCGATTTCAGCGACCATCCCCTTATGCCACCGCCTTCAGCGCAGATGTTTGCGGAACATCTTCCTGCTGAGTGTATACAACACTGCCTGACGCTCTCTAAGCATGCAACCGTTCGCCTGGCGTTCGGCTTTTCCGCCTGGTGTTTATCCCTGATACGCCTGGCACGCAGTTCCAGCGCGTAGATAGCGCCATGTTCAGGACAGCACCAGACAACGTTGCTGTAAGCAGGAGAAAACACTTCCCGGCAAACTTTGCATTTACGGCGCGGTAATTTAGCCATGCTCACCTCAGACCCGGTTACGGATATAGCATCTAATAACGTTAGATTATGCATGCGTAATAATTCATAGCATATCTATATTAATGTAAATAAAATACAGTCAACAGATTTCTCCAATTTTATTATATATAAACAGAGGCTTACGTTGAGTAATAACAAGATCATACAATTCCGCACCAGTAAAATTAATGTAAAAATAGGCGTAATCATGTATTAATATTGACTGGACAGCAGGTAAGTGATAACAAATAAATATTAAAAAGTAAATATCACATAATAACCATTATCACTACATGAGAGGTGAATATGATGAAACCTATTTCTGCCGCGATCCTCAATATTAGAGGGGCAGCCCCCGGCACTGCCACTATCGGAAATGGCGCAACTAACCTAGCCAAAGATATTATTAGGGTAGCTAATATTGCTTATAATATTTCACAGGTTGAGCAAAAAAGTGGGTTCTTGTTAGTTACGGGAGAGAAAGGCTTCAACAAATCGGCTTGCCTGCATATGCTGGGACAACAAATATCCAGAGTTTTTTCTGGGAAGCACTTATATCCTGGTGTTTTTATAAGTAAAGACGCAGCGTCCGAATTTGAAAAAACAATCAGCACTCATTATAAAACTCTTTTGGGTCACATTGATCTGCAACAATACACTAATGATGTAAATTGCGGAGCAGCTGTAGGTATTGTTGCACGGCAGCAAGAAAACCTCATACTAGATGAGATCACATTAAGTGCGTTTAAAAAGGTCTATATTACCGGTCATGGTGCAGCAGGCACTAATGTTCTAGCCAGTGGCGACTCTGTTTTTTCTGCAAAACAACTGGTTGATATTCTGGTTGCTAATAAAGTTTTAGAGGTTATAAAGGATATAAGGATTAGTAGTTGTTATTCCGCAGATAAAAGAGAGCCTAATAGTTTTAAAATGGAGGACATAGATAAAGCGAATAGAAATGCTGGTTTCTTTGAACGAATGGTGTTTGGAGAACGTGATACTTTTATAGAGAGGGTTGCTAATGAGATCTGGAGTCGAGGCTACACAGATGTCAAAGTTTCTGGTTATCATGGTGCTGGTGTATTTTATGCTGGTGAAATCCCATTTACACATCTTAGAAGCACGACGATCCCGCCAACTATCACTGTAAAAAGAAAGTCCGTAAGAGTAACGCTGGAAAGTCCTATAGATTAAATCATAAACTCAGCTCTATTACTTTTGGGTAGATAAAGGGATTATCATCAAAATTATATTTTTGTTAAGGTTTTTACGATATTGTAAACTGACAGTTACTGTATAAATAATCGGTAACTGTCAGCTCACATCTGAGCTAATAAATATAATTCCCCCTGCTGACCCGCTGCAGCGGTTTAAGACGCAACACCTCATGCCGGAGTATTCCGATCTGTCTTATTGTGAACCTCCCAGAGACTAATGCCGCAACATCCTGATCGCGCCATACTCCAAACTGGCGCCAGCCGCCACTGTCGGTCTTAATGACCCTGGCCCAAATTCCGTACAGTGCTAAAACTTCTCCCAGTAGTCGTATGTTCTTTTACGGTTAACGCTTCTGTTTTTTTCTTCTTCTCCAGTACCATCTGGCGACGAGGATCGAGTCCCTCAGTTAACCATGATCTAAAGTACTGACGGCGTTCCCTGGCATGAGATAGTGATATGGTTGGATAATCGCCAATCGTCAGTTGAGCAGCGTTCCCGTTCCATCTGTATCGGTAAAAGAATGTTATACTGCCGGATGTAGAGAGCCTGACATTGAGACCATGAGCGTCTGAGATGACCTTGATTTGGTCTCTTTTTTTGCCAGGAGCCTTTCTTAATTTTGTATCGGCAAGCAATGTGTACACTCCATGAGAGGATATGCACATTAGTGTACACATTTTGCATAATTGATAACCTCAAAGTACACAAAATTAAAACACCAACGCTCGATAACGAATTGATAATGTTTGAAAATTTCAAAAGACATAAAGCATGGTAAACAAAAATAAAACGAGTAAATATGCCTTACGATAGCGTCTACAGCGAAAAGCGCCCGCCAGGCACCCTGCGCACTGCCTGGCGCAAATTTTATAGCGACGCGCCTGCGATGGTGGGCCTGTATGGATGCGCCGGTCTGGCGTTGCTGTGTATTTTTGGCGGCTGGATCGCGCCCTATGGTATCGATCAGCAATTTTTGGGCTATCAGCTACTGCCTCCCTCCTGGTCACGCTATGGCGAAGTCTCCTTTTTTCTGGGGACTGACGATCTGGGGCGCGATGTGCTGAGCCGCCTGTTAAGCGGCGCGGCACCCACAGTCGGCGGCGCGTTTATCGTAACGCTGGCGGCTACGCTATGTGGATTAGTCCTCGGCGTAGTGGCAGGTGCGACTCACGGTTTACGCTCTGCCGTACTGAACCATATTCTGGACACGCTGCTTTCCATCCCTTCGCTCTTGCTGGCGATTATCGTCGTGGCATTTGCCGGCCCACATCTGTCACACGCGATGTTTGCCGTCTGGCTGGCCCTGTTGCCGCGAATGGTACGTTCCGTCTACAGCATGGTGCATGATGAACTGGAAAAAGAGTACGTCATTGCCGCCCGTCTGGATGGCGCGACAACGCTGAATATTCTGTGGTTCGCCATTTTACCGAATATTACCGCCGGTCTGGTCACCGAAATTACCCGGGCGCTGTCGATGGCGATTCTGGACATCGCCGCGCTGGGATTTTTAGATCTTGGCGCGCAGCTTCCCTCTCCCGAATGGGGGGCCATGTTGGGGGATGCGCTGGAGCTAATCTATGTCGCGCCGTGGACCGTTATGCTACCCGGCGCGGCGATAACGCTCAGTGTTTTACTGGTAAACCTGCTCGGAGATGGGATTCGTCGTGCGATTATTGCGGGGGTGGAATAATGCCGTTACTGGATATCCGCAATCTCACCATTGAATTTAAAACCAGCGAAGGTTGGGTAAAAGCGGTCGATCGCGTCAGTATGACATTAAGCGAAGGCGAAATTCGCGGCCTGGTAGGTGAATCGGGTTCCGGAAAGAGCTTGATTGCTAAAGCTATTTGCGGCGTCGCGAAAGACAACTGGCGAGTCACTGCCGACCGTATGCGTTTTGATGATATCGATCTGCTGCGCCTCTCCTCTCGTGAACGGCGTAAGCTGGTCGGGCATAATGTGTCGATGATCTTCCAGGAGCCGCAGTCGTGCCTTGATCCTTCCGAACGCGTCGGCCGCCAGTTAATGCAAAATATTCCCGCCTGGACCTATAAAGGCCGCTGGTGGCAGCGTTTAGGCTGGCGTAAACGGCGTGCAATTGAATTACTGCACCGGGTGGGAATTAAAGATCATAAAGACGCGATGCGCAGTTTTCCCTATGAACTGACCGATGGCGAGTGTCAGAAAGTTATGATCGCTATCGCGCTGGCGAATCAACCGCGACTCCTGATCGCTGATGAACCCACCAACTCAATGGAACCAACGACGCAGGCGCAAATTTTTCGCCTGTTGACCCGACTGAATCAAAACAGTAATACCACCATTCTGTTGATTAGCCACGACCTGCAAATGCTGAGTCAGTGGGCTGACAAAATCAACGTCTTATACTGCGGCCAGACGGTAGAAACCGCGCCAAGTAAAGATCTGGTGACGACGCCACATCATCCTTATACGCAGGCGCTTATCCGCGCGATTCCGGATTTTGGCAGCGCGATGCCGCATAAAAGCCGTCTCAATACGCTGCCGGGCGCGATCCCGCTACTGGAGCAGTTACCGATAGGTTGTCGTCTGGGGCCGCGCTGCCCTTACGCACAACGAGAATGCATTATCACGCCACGCTTAACCGGCGCGAAAAATCATCTCTATGCCTGTCATTTTCCGCTGAATATGGAGAGAGAGTGATATGGTGGAAACTCTGCTTGAAGTGCGCAACCTGAGTAAAACCTTTCGCTACCGGACAGGATGGTTTCGCCGCCAGACCGTAGACGCCGTGAAACCATTAAGCTTTACGCTTCGTGAGCGTCAGACTCTGGCCATTATCGGCGAAAACGGTTCCGGCAAATCCACGCTGGCAAAGATGCTGGCCGGCATGATTGACCCCACCAGCGGCGAGCTTCTTATTGACGATCATCCCCTGCATTACGGCGACTATTCATTTCGAAGCCAACGTATTCGAATGATTTTTCAGGACCCCTCAACGTCACTGAATCCACGTCAACGTATTTCACAGATTCTTGACTTCCCCCTGCGCCTTAATACCGATCTGGAGCCGGAACAGCGGCGCAAACAGATTGTCGAGACGATGCGTATGGTGGGGCTATTGCCCGATCACGTGAGCTACTACCCGCATATGCTGGCGCCGGGACAGAAACAACGTCTGGGTCTGGCCCGCGCGCTGATTTTACGCCCAAAAGTCATTATCGCGGACGAAGCGCTGGCTTCGCTTGATATGTCCATGCGCTCGCAGCTCATCAATCTGATGCTTGAATTGCAGGAAAAACAAGGCATCTCCTATATCTACGTCACGCAGCATATCGGCATGATGAAACATATTAGCGATCAGGTATTAGTGATGCATCAGGGGGAAGTGGTTGAACGCGGCAGCACCGCCGATGTGCTCGCCTCTCCGCTACATGAGCTTACCCGCCGTTTAATCGCAGGCCATTTTGGCGAGGCGCTGACCGCTGACGCATGGCGAAAGGATCGCTAAGCGAAACAAATACCCTCAGTTCGATTCTCTGAGGGTGTTCACGCGACGGCCCAACAGCAATGTTTCAACCTCTTCTAACGCAACGGAAGGAAATAACGTGCCCTGGGTTGCCCAAATGCCTGCCGTTTTTAACACCGGCAAATAGCGTGTGTTTTCCTGGCCACCCACCACGATCTTGTCACAATAACGCCGGATATGTTTGACAAGCAGCGGAAACGTCATTTTTTCAATTTGTGAGATAAAAAAGCTGCGATCAAGTTTTACGCCGCTAAAACACCCGCAAACTAATGGCGCAGCGGTTGCGTTCCCTACGCCCAGGTCGCCCAGCCATAATGGATTAGGTTGCTTATGAAGCGCGTGTATTAAAGGATCGATTAAGGCGTTATCTTGACATGAAAAATGTTCAGCGACCTGCAGCTCCACAAATAGCATGGCGTGTAGTAACGCGCGAATATCTTTGTCCTGAAGGACAAGCTGCGCCATACCCCGATCGATATTTACGATACAGAACAGGCCGTGGCGTAGAAACCAGCCATGTTTGGCCGCGATTGTCCGCAACAGATCAAGCAGAAAACGGCGCTTCTGCGAATTGTCCCATGACGAGATAACAAACTCAGGGTGTAGCGGACGAGCGGGCGACGATGCAAAATGGGTAGTGATTTCGACACCCAGTAAATCCCCCTCCATTGCCCTTATCGGCTCTGCCATAAAAAAATAGCGCATGTGACCACTCCACTTGATCTTAACTCCCTGATAATGCGCTTTTAACGCAAATCAATCAATAAAAACGATCAATATCTAAAAAATGATCGAAAAAAACAATATATGTTAACTTCATGATAACTTGCTAATTTTATGTTTTGAGAATGTTCTTCTATTGCTATAAGGAAATTTACATACTACGCCGAACAACGCTAATACGACGGCATGAGACCATCCGTAAAGCCAGGTTTTTCTTGTCAGGAAGAGGGGAAAAATCAAGGCGAGTTAATAGTGTTGCACCATCGCGTAGCATTTCACCCACTATGGCAGCGCGGCATCGCCAACCCTAGTGGCGAGTTGCATCTCCGCTACAGGCTGTCCAGATCCCCCGAACGACCTTTAAGCGAATAGCAACTCTCAATAATTGATCGGTAAATCTGTAGCGAATGTGCCCCCGGCGATTCGCAGAAAAGAACGGAACTAAATGCTATTTTTTTAATTCATCCTTTAATACCTTAGCCACAAGAGTCCCTTCCTCCGGCGCGGCTAGTTTAAAACGTCTTCCTGGCGCAGGTGCCTGTTCTTCCTCTCCGATTAACTCATCAAGTTCTGTAATAAGTGACTTATAATATTCAATATCTTCAGTATTTCCTTCGGTCTCGGACTGCTTTAATTTTACCAGGTAACGGGCCTTAATTTGCTCTTCCAGTTGCCTTGTTGCAAGAGAAACGCTTCGCTGTTGCCGGGATTCTTGTGATAGCACGATTTGATCGCCATCGACAAAGAAAAGTACCCCCTCTTTAATCAGAATATTACCTACGTTATCTATATCATGCATATAAACCCCCCGGGATTCAAGAAGCGCCTCCGCCATTCGATAGTTATCTTCATCTTCAATATCGAACTCCTGACCTTGAATATATTTTGAAACTAAAACTGTAACGTCTTTACCATTAATATTCATGGAGGCCGAACGAGAAAAATTCTTGTCGTCATTGGCCATATTCAAATACTTACTGACACGATCAGGATGACAATTACGATGCTCCGGAGAGTTAACATCCACTTTTATTCCCCGCTCATTAATTGGAATCTTAACAACAAAGTCATCATGTAACCGATAGACTGTCCCATAACTTCCGCTACCTATTTTATTTTTTTCAATATCACGCATGCGAATATTTTTCTGAAACTCCGGCGAGTTAATAAACGCCTCTATTGCCGCTGGTTGTGATGTATCTGTCTGATCAATAGCGCCGCTCTCATCACCAGACGCCGTGGCGGGCGTGGCGGGCGTGGTCAGGAAGTCTATCAAACGATGCTCAAAGCCTCATAGATCCCATTACTACCTGCTTCGCTCGGCGTCAGGTGATCATTATCTAAAGCGGCAAGCGTAATTTCCCCGGAATTATAATTAAACATCGTTTCTTTTAAAAAATCGACGCAACGCTCAGAGCACTCCGTCTCGGTCACTAACATTCCATCATAAAACATCTGTAGTAGTAACATATTTTCTTGATGTGCTAATACCTCTACAGTGTATTTATCTCTTGTTTCAGGCCTGGAGACATCAATAAGTTTAATATATCCAAGAAGGGGGCGCCATCGTGTACAGTCTTCATCTCGCTTCGAAAATGGTCGTAGCGAGAAAGGCTTCGTAATATCTGGACGCTCGTTTTTTTGGCACAGTAGATTATAGATTTCTCTATAATCAGAGATTAAACTTCGACTGGTAAATATATTCCTGAAAAAATCTATGAACTTCTCATACGTTGAAAAAACATGCTCTCTTTTATGATCAATGATATCTCTTAAATGTCTTTCTGATATCTGGCAACTATGATTTCCGATCTGAAATGTAAACGGCATATGTCTCATCCTCTGAAAATTTATTATAATATACATGCAAACATATAAAAACCTGATTTGTAACTACTGTAATTACCTGATTTCCAAAATTTTTCATATTCAGTATTACTCTGCATCAATAAATAGAGAAAACCTTCAGCGCCTAAAAAAGAAATTATTTTTGTTAAGCATTTGCTGGTTAAAATTACATATCCATAACATCGCTAATAGGTGAGGTAAACCATTTGGATGAATATTCAGGCTTCCTACAGAACCTTTATTTGTCTGGTGGAAGGCGCATCGCTATCATACTTGCTGTCCGTCCCGGTGTCTCTGGTTGGATGAGGCGAACCTTACACCAGCTGGTATACTGCACCGTAGGGCCTGTCCCATTAGACTCTTTGATTTGCCAGTTTGGCCCTGGGGAGTGCTCAAAATCCTCAGGGACTTCGTTACCGTGTGGTTTTAGAACGTCACCTGCCGGAGATAGCGGCGGAAAAATAGCGTGACACACGGGGCCAGGAGTGGGATATAATTTCAGACTAATTTCGAATAATGTTGAAAAGTTGCTGTTAACCATTGTTCGTAAAAGCAAAAAATAAGCAATGACTATAAGGATTAAAGCTATGGGTTTTCTTTCCGGTAAGCGCATTCTGGTCACTGGCGTGGCCAGTAAACTGTCCATCGCCTACGGTATCGCACAGGCGATGCACCGCGAAGGAGCTGAACTGGCGTTCACCTACCAGAACGACAAACTGAAAGGCCGCGTAGAAGAATTTGCTGCCCAGCTGGGTTCCAGCATCGTTTTACCGTGTGATGTCGCTGAAGATGCCAGCATTGACGCTATGTTTGCGGAGCTGGGTAACGTTTGGCCGAAATTTGACGGTTTCGTACACTCGATCGGTTTCGCGCCTGGCGATCAGCTGGACGGCGATTATGTTAATGCAGTTACCCGCGAAGGCTTTAAAATCGCTCACGATATTAGCTCTTACAGTTTTGTTGCCATGGCGAAAGCCTGCCGCACCATGCTGAATCCGGGTTCTGCGCTGTTGACCTTGTCTTATCTGGGAGCGGAGCGCGCCATCCCGAACTACAATGTCATGGGTCTGGCGAAAGCCTCTCTGGAAGCTAACGTGCGTTATATGGCAAATGCAATGGGGCCGGAAGGCGTTCGCGTCAACGCCATCTCTGCGGGCCCAATCCGCACGCTGGCGGCGTCCGGTATTAAAGACTTCCGTAAAATGCTGGCGCATTGTGAAGCCGTTACGCCAATTCGTCGCACCGTGACCATTGAAGATGTGGGTAACTCAGCGGCGTTTCTGTGTTCCGATCTCTCGGCAGGCATTTCTGGCGAAGTCGTCCATGTTGACGGCGGGTTCAGCATTGCGGCAATGAATGAACTGGAACTGAAGTAAGCGCATTAAGTTTATTAGCGGGCGGCACGGCTGTGCTGCCCCATTCCCCTCACTCACCGCTCATCTCGTTATATAGCGTTCTGATATTTGTTATCACCTAACAATCTTTCATCCCTTTCCCGCATACGCCAGGATAATCCAGCATAAACGATCCGACGCCGAATCATTATCGATCGCCATTTCATCCTCGGGAAACCCTATGGAACAATGCCGAAAAGCGGGTAAAAGCCACTGGTATCATGAAACACAATCCACTATCTCGTCACAAACTCCGCTTTCGCTGATGCCGGAAGCCGCGTATGTTAACGATCGATTTTTACTGGATTTAGCGGTAGCAGAAACCGCGTTGTCGCCTTTTGAGTCATGGTTAAAGCCAGCTCGCCAGTTGGCGGATGTCTTATTTCCCCGCACGGTTCTCAACGACCGGCTTCATACGTTTAGCGCCTATGAACGTATGAGCACCGCCCTTACCGCCGCTCAGGTATTTGGGGTTCAGCGTTTGTGCCGCCATTATGCCGCACGTCTGGCGCCGCTACCCGGCCCTGACGCCTCAAGAGAAAGCAATCAACGGCTGGCGCAAATTACGCAATACGCTCGTCAGCTTGCCGGCTCCCCCTCCGTTATCAATACGCGAGCCCGCGAACAGCTTGCAGAGGTGGGATTAACCGCCCGGGATACCGTACTCATCAATCAGATCATTGGGTTTATCGGTTTTCAGGCGCGAGTAGCGGCGATATTTCAGGCGTTTTGCCGTCTGCCCGTGCGCGAGCTGCCCGGCCAGGAGATGCAGCGCTTTGCCAGGGCCGCGCGGTTTCAAAACCCCCAGACGACATGGCGGCCCGCCGCCAGTCTGGTAGAATATCCTCTCGCCCATACCAAAGTTCGGCGGCAATATTCGTCTTCACAATGCCAAATAATGGCGCCGGTACTCATGCGCGATCCGTCTTCATTCGCGTTACTCGAACGCATACTGACCAGCACATTACACACTGCGTCGCCCCCTTCTTTACTTCCACTTATCACGCTCCTCACATCACGTATCAACGGCAGCGCCGCCTGCTTTAACGAACAGGCAACCCAACCTGGCGCGTGGCGCCGTGCTGTCATCACGTTACGCCAGGAAGACGACGACATCGCTCGTTGGGAACTTGAGCCCGCGCTGACACAGGCGATACAATGGCTCACCAGAGCGCCCGATCACTTTAGCGCCGCGCATTTTTTCCCGCTACTCACCAGGGGAGTTTCATCGGAGCAGGCCATTAATATGTTAGGCTGGTGTGGCGTGTGCGGATGGTTAAATCGTTTAAAAATCGCGTTGGGCGAAACCTATTAACTCATCCATTACTGAAAGAGCGCTTGCTGCGCCAGGCAGAATCGCGTAAAACTGTCAGCCGCTCTTTTGGCTACGAAAATAGACGAATATGTTTCAGGACAACCCGCTGCTAGCGCAGCTTAAACAGCAACTGCATTCCCAGACGCCGCGCGCTGAAGGGGTCGTAAAAGCCACGGAAAAAGGCTTTGGCTTCCTTGAGGTTGACGCGCAAAAAAGCTACTTCATTCCTCCGCCGCAGATGAAAAAAGTGATGCATGGCGATCGTATCGTCGCGGTCATCCACACGGAAAAAGAACGGGAGTCTGCCGAGCCGGAAGAACTGATCGAACCGTTCCTGACGCGTTTTGTGGGAAAAGTTCAGGGTAAAAATGACCGCCTGTCCATCGTGCCGGATCATCCGTTGCTGAAAGACGCGATTCCCTGCCGCGCCGCGCGCGGCGTTCAGCATGAGTTCAAAGAAGGTGACTGGGCGGTTGCCGAAATGCGCCGCCATCCGCTTAAAGGCGACCGTTCGTTTTACGCCGATTTAACGCAGTACATCACCTTTGCCGACGATCACTTTGTTCCCTGGTGGGTTACGCTTGCCCGCCACAACCTGGAAAAAGAAGCGCCGAACGGCGTAGCGACGGAGATGCTGGACGAAGGGCTGGAGCGCCAGGATCTGACCGCGCTGAATTTCGTCACTATCGATAGCGCCAGCACTGAAGATATGGATGACGCGCTTTATGCTGAGGAATTAGCGGACGGCAGACTCCAGCTTACGGTGGCTATCGCCGATCCTACCGCCTGGATTGCCGAAGGCAGTAAGCTGGATAACGCAGCGAAAATTCGCGCCTTCACCAACTACCTGCCGGGCTTCAATATTCCTATGCTGCCGCGTGAGCTGTCTGACGATCTGTGCTCGCTGCGCGCCAACGAAGTGCGTCCGGCGCTCGCCTGTCGCATGATCATCGCCGCGGACGGCACCATTGACGATGATATTGCCTTTTTTGCGGCCACGATCGAATCGAAGGCCAAGCTGGTGTACGACAATGTCTCCGACTGGCTGGAAAATAACGGCACCTGGCAGCCGGAGAACGAAGGCATTGCCCAGCAGATTCGTCTGTTGCACCGTATTTGTCTAAGCCGCAGTGAGTGGCGTCATCATCATGCGTTAGTCTTTAAAGACCGCCCGGATTACCGCTTTGTGCTTGGCGAAAAAGGCGAAGTACTGGATATTGTGGCGGAACCGCGCCGTATCGCTAACCGTATCGTAGAAGAGTCGATGATCGCCGCTAACCTTTGCGCCGCGCGCGTACTGCGCGATAAGCTCGGTTTCGGTATTTACAACGTACATACGGGCTTCGATCCCGCGAATGCCGACGCGCTGGCCGCGCTGCTGAAAACGCATGGTCTGCATGTCGATGCCGAAGAGGTGCTGACGCTGGAAGGCTTCTGTAAACTGCGTCGCGAACTGGATGCGCAGCCCTCCGGTTTCCTTGACAGCCGCATTCGTCGCTTCCAGTCTTTTGCGGAAATCAGCACCGAGCCGGGGCCGCATTTCGGTCTTGGTCTTGAGGCTTACGCCACCTGGACCTCTCCTATCCGTAAGTATGGCGATATGATTAACCATCGCCTGCTGAAAGCGGTCATCAAGGGAGAAGCTATTGCGCGTCCGCAGGAAGATATCACCCAACAAATGGCGGAACGCCGTCGCCTGAACCGCATGGCGGAGCGCGATGTCGGCGACTGGTTATATGCACGCTTCCTTAACGATAAGGCGGGGACAAATACCCGTTTCGCGGCAGAAATTATTGACGTCAGCCGCGGTGGTATGCGCGTGCGACTGGTCGATAACGGCGCTATCGCCTTTATCCCTGCCCCATTCCTGCACGCCGTTCGCGATGAACTGGTATGCAGCCAGGAAAACGGTACGGTACAGATTAAAGGTGAGACGGTTTATAAAGTGACGGATGTCATTGATGTCACTATTGCGGAAGTTCGCATGGAAACCCGCAGCATTATTGCCCGACCGGCAGCGTAACCACGCTTAGCTCGCTCAACGGCCTTTGCTGAGAAGGCAAAGGCCGTTTCTTTTCTTCTTCTCCCTTCCGTCATGCTCTAAGTTTAATCTTATTCAAGCGCCCCATTTCTTGTTATTTTTAGCTGGCGACTATGCTTTTTCCAGAATCTGGATTACATATGAATACATAGATAAAACAATACGTTCAGCCATAATTACCCTTATTTATAACATGGCTAACCTTTCTTTTCGGGCACCTGGCGCTTAAATGGGATGGTACGCATGATGAAACAGATTCAGGAACAAACGGCGCTAAATCCCCTTCACTCTCACTGGCGTCTGGCTGATGACCGCAACGTGCTGTATCTCTCCCCGACAGGTGAAACGGATGCAGAAAAAACGGTTGAGCTATCGCCGGAGCAAGCCGGGCGTATCCGGGAAATAACGGCGATTACGTCCAGTCTGCTGATAACGTTGTTGATAGAAAAACAGGTTACCGCTGTGCACCTGGTAGGCCGTAAGATTAATAACCGTGAATGGGCTGGCAGCCTGGCAACCTGGCCTGATACGCCTGCCGTCGCGCCAACGCAGGCGCAGGAGCTCTCTTTTGCCGAGCAAATCGTATCAGAAGCCAGCTCAGTCATTGCGATACTGGATAGTCGGGGAAAAATCTGTCGATTTAATCGGTTATGCGAAGAGTACACGGGCTTAAAAGAGCGAGATGTAATTGGTCAAAGCGTCTTTAAATTATTTATGAGTCGCCGGGAGGCGGTTGCCTCCCGACACTACATTGAGAATTTTTTTCGCAATGGCAATGCCTATGAAATCGAACGCTGGATAAAGACTCGTAAAGGCCAACGCCTGTTCTTATTTCGTAATAAATTTGTCCATAACGGTAGCGGAAAAAACGAAATTTTCCTGATCTGCGCAGGCACGGATATCACCGAAGAAAGGCGGACTCAGGAGCGTTTACGCATACTGGCGAATACAGACACCGTCACCGGCCTGCCCAATCGCAATGCTATTCATGAATTTATTAATCATGCTATTGCCTCGGCTGGCGAGTCGCAGGTGGGTATCGTTTATCTCGATCTGGATAACTTCAAGAAAATTAATGACGCCTATGGGCATATGTTTGGCGATCAGCTCTTACAGGCCGTTTCACTGGCGCTGTTGAGTTGTCTGGAGGAAGATCAATTGCTGGCCAGACTGGGGGGAGATGAATTCATTGTCCTCGCTGCCCATACGTCTCAGGCCGCGCTGGAAGCAGTAGCCTCACGAATCCTTACCCGTCTGCGGCAACCGTTTCGTATTGGACTCATCGAAGTTTACACGGGATGCGCCATTGGCATTTCGTTGGCCCCCCGGCACGGACAGGACAGCGAAAGTCTCATTCGCACTGCCGACACCGCAATGTATAACGCCAAAGAAAGCGGCCGCGGTCAGTTCTGCGTTTTTTCGCCGGAAATGAATCAGCGCGTATTTGACTATCACTGGCTGGATACAAACCTGCGAAAAGCGCTGGAAAACGACCAGTTACTTATTCACTATCAGCCCAAAATTACCTGGCGCGGCGAAGTACGTAGCCTGGAAGCGCTGGTACGCTGGCAATCGCCGGAACGCGGATTAATTCCGCCGCTGGAGTTCATCTCATACGCCGAAGAGTCAGGACTCATCGTGCCGCTGGGCCGCTGGGTGATTCTGGATGTGGTTCGCCAGATTGCGAAATGGCGCGATAAGGGGATTAACTTGCGCGTCGCCGTTAACTTTTCGGCGCGACAACTGGCCGACCAGACGCTTTTTACTGCGCTTAAACAGGCTTTGTACGATCTGAATTTTGAGTATTGCCCGATCGATGTCGAGCTAACGGAAAGCTGCCTGATCGAAAACGACACGCTGGCGCTATCGGTTATCCAGCAATTTAGTCAGCTCGGCGCCCAGATTCATCTGGATGATTTTGGCACCGGGTATTCTTCGCTTTCTCAACTCGCCCGGTTCCCTATTGATGCCGTTAAACTGGATCAGGCTTTCGTCAGAGATATCCATAAGCAACCGCTGTCGCAATCTCTGGTTCGGGCGATTGTCGCGGTGGCTCAGGCGCTAAATTTACAAGTGATTGCCGAAGGCGTAGAAAATGCTAAAGAAGATGCCTTCCTGACAAAAAACGGCGTCAATGAACGACAGGGCTTTTTATTCGCCAAACCTATGCCCGCCGTTTCTTTTGAACGCTGGTACAAACGTTATCAGACGAAAAAAATGCGTTAATGGCGGCGATAATAGGGAGAACAGCCTGTGCAGACAGGCATAGCCCTATTTTTCCCTTCTCTTTTCAGATTAATTTCTGCATCATGAATTGAAACCTTTTCTGACATTAAGGATGACAAACATGTCTGATATCGAAGCACAACGAATTGCCGCACGCATTGATACCGTGCTGGATATCCTTGTTGCTGGCGATTACCACTCGGCCATCAATAACCTTGAAATATTGAGAGCAGAGCTGTTAGATCAGGTTAAAGACGGTATCTCGCCATCCCAGGCACCCGGGTCGCCCTGGGAAATCTGATAGCGATTATTTGTCCGGGATGGCCGTTAGCCCTTCCCGGCTCTCTGACTGTCTGTTGACTCCTCTTAACGTATAAAATTAATACTATGAACTCCCGACAACAATCAATTTTGCAAATGGTGGTTGATAAAGGCCAGATGAGCGTTGCTGAACTGGCGAAAATTACCGGCGTATCTGAAGTCACGATTCGTCAGGATCTGAATACCCTGGAAAAACAGAGCTATTTACGCCGTGCGCACGGTTTCGCCGTTTCGCTTGAGAGCGATGACGTAGAGACTCGCATGATGACGAACTACATGTTAAAACGCCGACTGGCGGAGTTCGCCGCCTCGCTGGTCAGTCCAGGGGAGTCCGTTTTTATTGAAAATGGCAGTAGCAATGCGCTATTGGCCCGGACGCTGGCGGAACAAAAAGATGTCACGATCATCACCGTGAGCAGTTATATCGCGCACCTGCTGAAAGAAACCCCTTGCGAAGTCATTCTCCTCGGTGGAATCTATCAGAAAAAAAGTGAAAGCATGGTAGGGCCGTTGACGCGACAGTTTATCCATCAAGTGCATTTCAGCAAAGCATTTATCGGTATTGATGGCTGGCAGGCTGATACCGGCTTTACCGGACGCGATATGATGCGATCGGATGTGGTTAACGCTGTTCTGGAAAAAGGCTCAGAAGCGATTGTCCTCACCGACAGCTCCAAATTTGGCTGTGTGCATCCCTATCCCCTGGGCCCGCTTTCTCGCTTCCATCGTGTCATTACGGATTCCAGAATTTCCGCCAGCGATCAAATGCAGTTAGAACATGCGGGGCTGCTAGTCAATGTTATTGGCTCATCCGTTTAAAATATTTCCCGATGGTTTGCCCTATGGCAAATCATCCTCTCTCTAAGACTTTTCTGACATCCCAATTAAGACTATTTACCTGTTGTAACGAGCGTAACGTCGTAAAATTAATATTAGCGAAATAACAGGAAGTGACTATCACCTGCGTGATATACCCCTGCACAATCAGGTTTTACGGAAAATCTCTTAACAGATTTTATTTTAACTATAGTTATAGTGAGCTTAATTCCGTGAATCGTTAATTCAGGAGAGAGTATTATGTTTATGACGAGCAAAAAAATGGCCGCTGCTGTGCTGGCAATCACCGTAGCAATGTCTCTGAGCGCCTGCTCAAACTGGTCCAAGCGCGATCGCAACACGGCTATTGGCGCAGGTGCGGGGGCATTAGGCGGCGCAGTGTTAACGGACGGCAGTACATTAGGCACCCTGGGCGGCGCGGCGGTCGGCGGCGTGATTGGTCACCAGGTTGGAAAATAATCCAGACGTTTAAATATTGAACGGCTCAAAATAATACGTTTATTCTTTTCAGGTCTGGATTACAAAAATAGACAAAGTTGACTTTTACGCCACGGTAATTTACAACCGTGGCGTTTTCATTAGCCGCCAGCTAATTTTACTTTCATTCCTTTAGCTTCCAGCAATGATTTTATCAAGTCGCGTTTATCACCCTGAATTTCAATAATCCCTTCTTTTACTGCCCCGCCACAGCCGCATTTTTTCTTCAGTTCAGCCGCCAGTTTGGTTAATTCCGCATCATTCATCTCGATACCGGTAATCAAACATACGCCTTTACCCTTACGGCCACTGGTTTGACGCTGAATGCGAACGATACCATCCCCTTTGGGACGAACCGGCGCCGTTTTAGGTTCTTCAATGCGCCCCGTCTGTGTTGAATAAACCAGACGACTATTGGAATCGCTCATTATGCCTCCCGTTTCAGTGACGCGTTAATATCCTTCAGCGTTTGCGCCGGATCTACTGATTGCGTAACCGGGCGGCCAATCACCATATAGTCGACGCCGGCGGATAATGCCTGTTCGGGCGTCATAATGCGTCGCTGGTCGCCTGCCTCGCTGCCTGCGGGCCGAATGCCCGGCGTCACCAGCTTAAATGCAGCGCCAAAGACCTGTTTAAATCTGACCGCTTCCTGAGCGGAACAGACCACGCCATCCAGCCCGCATTGCTGCGTCAGGCGCGCCAGCCGCTCCGCATGTTCCGCCGGTGACAACGTCACGCCAAGATCACGCAGATCGCTGGTTTCCATACTGGTCAACACGGTCACGGCAATGAGCAACGGCGCATCTTTACCGAATGGCGCCAGCGCGTCGCGCGCTGCGGCCATCATTCTCGCCCCGCCAGACGCGTGAACGTTTACCATCCAGACGCCCAGGTCTGCCGCTGCGGCGACTGCCCGGGCCGTGGTGTTGGGAATATCATGAAATTTTAGATCAAGAAAGACATCAAACCCACGTTGCTGGAGATCCCGAACGAGCTGTGGACCAAACAGCGTGAACATCTCTTTGCCCACTTTTAAGCGACAATCGCGAGGATCGATTTTATCGACAAACGCCAGGGCTTTATCGCGTTCATGGTAATCCAACGCCACAACGACAGGCGATTCAGTAATAGCGCAGGAAGAAGATGAAGCAGTAAACGTCATGACCAGACCTTCTTGATGATGGGCACCGGAAGTGGCGCAAATTGGATAAACGGCGTGCATTCTACCTGCGGCGCAGGGAAATTAACAGGTTCGATTGACAACCTGATAAGCCCTGGTCGCCGATGTCAGCGTCGTTTCTAGCTTTACATCATTAAGTATGTTGTAACTAAAGTGAAGCTTTTTTTATATACTACTGCCCATCAAGTCCGCGAATAGGTTTAATGGTCGACCATGCCCGGCAGGACGGACAGTGCCAGTACAAGGTATAGGCGGTAAAACCGCATTTCTGACAACGATACCGCGGTTTACTGCGCACCTGCTCGCCAACCATATCACGCAGTACCATCAGGCTTTCTTTCGCTCGCCCTTCTTCCGCCTCGTTGAGATGGTAATCCATCAGCTTATGGAACACCCGCATGGTAGGATGTCGCTGTAGCTGACGCGTGATATAGACTTGAGCAGCGTCACTACCTTCACGCGCTTCCAGAATATCGGCAAGCATTAACTCAGCGCCAGCACCAGTATTCTCCTCAACGGCGCGACGTAAAAACTCCGCCCACTCGGCATTTTTACCGAGCTGTTGATAACAGGTTTGCAGCATCTCCAGCGTTTCGCTGACCAGCTCTTTATCCTGAACGATCACACGTTGCAGGCTTTCGACCGCTTTGGCGTAATCCCCTCTCGCCATATAAACGCGCCCCATCATGATAGACACCCGGGCGCTATTTTTATCTGCGGCGGCACCTTTTTTCAGCAACGCCATCGCGCGATCCATGTCGTCGTTGCCCATCTGCTGTAACGCTAACTCACAGTAAAAATGGGCGATTTCGATACGTTGTTTATCTTTGCCCAGTTTCACCAGCCGTTCTGCTACTTCGATCGCCTTTTGCCAGTCGCTGGTTAGCTGATAGATTTGCAAGAGCTGCTGTAACGCGCCTACGCGAAATTCCGTTTCGTCGGTAAGTTGGTTAAACATATCTTCCGCGCGGTCATATAAACCGGCGGCCATATAGTCGCGCCCCAGTTGCTGAACAGCCAGTAAACGCTGTTCATAGGTCAATGAAGCGCTTTCCATGAGCGTTTGATGAATACGAATGGCGCGATCGACTTCGCCGCGTGAGCGAAACAGATTACCGAGAGTGAGATGAGCCTCAACGGTGCCGGTATCCTCTTTAAGCATATCGAGGAACAGATCCACCGCTTTATCTTGTTGGTTACTCAGCAGGAAGTTAACCCCTGCGACATAATCGCGCGACAGGCGGTTAGCTTCATCCTGTTTTGTTTGTTGCGCACTTCTGCGACCCATATACCACCCATAGGCAGCGGCTACAGGCAACAACAGAAATAACAACTCCAACATAAATGATTATTCCTTTACAACCGACGAATCGGCAGGGACCGCAACGTCGGTTGCTGGCGAGAGCTTGTTTTCCAGTCGTTTAATTTTACGTTCAGCGCGGGCAAGGGAAACGCGGACCCGCAGCCAGAACAGGCCGCAAATCAGCCAGCCAATCGCAAAACCGACGGCGAACAGCACAGCAAGCAACGTGGAGATACGATACTCCCCTTGCGCCAGCAGGTAGTTAAACGTCACCTGTTGATCATTCTGCGCGCCCAGCGTCACCGAAATAACAAAAATCGCCAATACCAGTAAGAAAATGAGTAAATATTTCACATTACTTCCCGTTATGTGGTTTGCGCGAATAAATCGTGTCCAACTTACCGCATCCAGCCTTCTAAATTACCATTTTCCCGCCTCGCGCGAAATGGAAATGCGCCCGCCATCAGATGATTTAAGGGCAATAGTCAGAAAATCAACCGTTGTCAGCTTTCCTGCTCGCGTTCAGCAATTTCTTGCGCTTCTTCACGAGGCGGCATAAGCGGCCCGCAAATTCGCTGCGCCAGCCAGGTCGCCAGGGTAACTAATAGCCAGGAGATGAGCGTGGCGACCACTAAATCTCGCGGCCAGTGCATTCCCAGAAGCAAACGGCTGCCCATTACGCCGGTCGCCCAGACAAACAAAAACGCGATGGTGAAAGTCCGTCTGCGCGGCCATAACAGACCCACGGCCAAAAGCGCCCAGCTCGCTGCAAACATGGTGTGTCCGGAGGGAAACGCAAAGCCCGTCTCTTTTTGCCAGTGCTGACGCAGGAAAACGGGAATGTTCTGTTGCCCGGCCAACTGCTCTTTCACTAAATGTCCGCGTTCTGTACGCTTTAAAGTGTAGAACTCATCGACGGGAATATGGTGCGTTTTTTCAAGCCAGACCACAAATGGCCGAGGCTCCTGTACGCGCTCCTTTACCCATGACTTCACGCCCTGCCCGACGATAATCGCCCCGCCGAGAATCGCAAACAGCATAATGGCGGCGCGCAGGCGAAATCGCAGGCACCATAAGAACCATCCACAAAGAATCACATGCGTGATAACGCCCCAGGGTTTGGTCACGGTTTCCGTTATCCAGAATAGCGTTTTTAGCCACCAGACCTGATGTCCTGGCTGCCACTGCCAGCCTGATACCCATACGGCAAGCGGCATGATAAGCAACAGGGCGGCTCCTGCCGCGGTGCGCTTCGCAATTGAAAGCATGGATGCTCCTTTTATAAGTAAGTATCACAATCATAACTGAAAATTCTCGCCGGACTGGAAAATTGACAAATTTGTGCCATTCCTGAGCAATTACGTGGTAGTGATTAGGTGATGACCGCCGCCTTATGGCAAAATAGCGGGATACAATCCAACAGGCGACGACACCGCAGGCGTCAGCATAATCTGGAGAAATACATGCAGCTTAAACGTGTGGCAGAAGCCAAACTGCCAACCCCATTGGGTGACTTTCTGATGGTGGGATTTGAAGAACTGGCAACCGGACACGACCATGCCGCGCTGGTTTTTGGCGATATTTCAGGTAAAACGCCAGTACTGGCTCGCGTTCATTCCGAATGTCTTACGGGGGACGCGCTTTTTAGTCTGCGCTGTGATTGTGGTTTTCAACTGGAAGCCGCGCTGACGCATATTGCGGAAGAAGGCCGCGGTATTCTGATTTATCACCGCCAGGAAGGCCGCAATATCGGCCTGCTTAATAAAATTCGCGCTTATGCGTTACAGGATCAAGGCTATGACACGGTGGAGGCCAATCATCAGCTCGGCTTTGCCGCCGATGAGCGTGATTTCACCCTGTGCGCGGATATGTTCAAATTACTCGGCGTGGATGAAGTTCGCCTGCTGACCAATAATCCGAAGAAAGTCGAAATACTGACCGAGGCGGGAATTAATATCGTGGAACGCGTTCCGCTCATTGTGGGTCGTAATCCAAATAATGAGCATTATCTCGATACTAAAGCGGCCAAAATGGGCCACCTGCTAAGCAAGTAAGCCACCGGTATTAAAGCGCGGGCCTGCCTGTTTACGGCAGGCCCGATAAACGGCTTTAGTTCAGCATATTTCTAATGACATAGTGCAATATGCCGTCATTCTGGTAGTAAGTCAGCTCGGTGGCGGTATCAATGCGACAGCGACAAGGCACCGTTTCTTTGCTGCCGTCCGCTCTCGTTAACATAACCGGAATGGTCGCGCCAAGGCGCAGATTTTGCAGATCCGCGATATCAATCACCTCTTCCCCGGTCAGTCCCAGCGTTTTACGCGTTACGCCCTGTGGAAACTCCAGCGGCAGGATCCCCATCCCAATCAGGTTTGAGCGATGGATACGTTCGAACGACTCGGCGATCACCACGCGAATACCTAACAGCCGCGGACCTTTTGCCGCCCAGTCACGGCTCGATCCCGACCCATACTCTTTCCCGGCAATTACCGCCAGCGGCGTTTTTTCCTGCTGGTAGAGCATCGCGGCATCATAAATCGACATCGCTTCCGTACCCGGCAAATGCCGCGTCATCCCACCTTCGACGCCGGGCAGCATTTCGTTGCGAATACGAATATTGGCGAACGTACCGCGCATCATCACTTCATGGTTGCCGCGCCGTGATCCATAGGAGTTAAAATCCTTCCGCTCAACGCCGTGGTTTTGCAGATAGCGTCCGGCGGGACTGTCCGGCTTGATACTGCCGGCCGGGGAAATATGGTCGGTCGTCACCGAATCGCCCAGCATCGCCAGGATACGCGCGCCGTGGATATCTTTGACGGGTGCAGGCTGGGCCTGCATTTCATCAAAGAAAGGCGACAGGCGGATATAGGTTGAATCCGACTGCCAGCCGTAGGTATCGGACGATTCAACCTGAATCGATTTCCATTCTTCCGTGCCCTCAAACACTTCCGCATACTCTTTACGGAACATATCCGATGATACCAGTTCAACGGCGCGGGCAATTTCCTGCGCCGAAGGCCAGATATCCTTCAGGTATACCGGATCGCCTTTACGATCGTACCCCAGCGGGTCTGTCGCGAGGTTAATATTCATGTTTCCGGCCAGCGCATACGCGACCACCAGCGGCGGCGACGCCAGCCAGTTCGTTTTCACCAGCGGATGGATACGCCCTTCAAAATTTCGGTTACCGGAAAGCACGGCCCCTACCGTCAGATCGCCTTTTTTAATCGCGGTCTCAATAGGCTCCGGCAACGGACCGGAGTTCCCGATACAGGTCGTACAGCCATAGCCGACCAGGTTAAAACCGAGCTCATCCAGATAAGGCGTAAGTTTGGCCTGCGCCAGATAGTCAGATACCACTTTTGACCCCGGCGCCAGAGAAGCCTTGACCCACGGTTGACGCTTCAACCCCAGCGTTACTGCCTTTTTCGCCAGTAATCCCGCCGCCATCAGCACGCTGGGATTCGAGGTATTCGTACAGGAGGTGATGGCGGCAATGACGACAGCGCCATCCGGAAGCTGATATGGCTGTCCGTTCATCGTATAGTCAACCGGCTGGCGATCTCTTTGCGCGGTATTCAGCTCCAGCTCGGCGCTGGCGGCAAAGGCTTTCGGCACATCGCCTAACGCCACGCGATCCTGCGGGCGTTTCGGCCCGGCCAGGCTGGCCTCGACATCGCCCATATCCAGTTCCAGCGTACTGGTAAATACCGGTTCGTCACCGGGATTACGCCACATTCCCTGCGTCTTCGCGTAGGTTTCAACCAGCTCGATCAGATCGTCGCTACGTCCGCTTAATCGCATATATTCCAGGGTGATGGCGTCAATGGGGAAGAAACCACAGGTGGCGCCATATTCCGGCGACATATTAGCGATAGTCGCGCGATCCGCCAACGGCAGCGAATCCAGACCGTCACCATAAAATTCAACAAATTTACCCACGACGCCATGCTTACGCAGCATTTGCGTGACGGTGAGCACCAGGTCAGTGGCGGTGATCCCCTCCCGAAGCTTACCGGTTAACTTAAAGCCGACGACATCCGGGATAAGCATCGACACGGGCTGACCAAGCATCGCCGCTTCCGCTTCAATACCACCCACGCCCCACCCCAATACGCCCAGACCATTAATCATGGTCGTATGGGAGTCAGTCCCCACCAGCGAGTCCGGGTAAGCAATCCACTCCCCGTCCTGTAATTCGCTCCAGACGGCTTTACCCAAGTATTCCAGGTTAACCTGATGGCAAATGCCGGTTCCGGGCGGCACCACGCTGAAACGGCTGAATGCCTGCTTTCCCCATTTCAGGAACATATAACGCTCATGGTTACGTTCCATTTCCAGCCGCACGTTTTCTTCAAACGCATCGTCATCGCCGAAATGATCGACCGTCACAGAATGGTCAATAACCAGATCAACCGGCGATAACGGGTTCACTTTCGTCGTATCGCCGCCGAGGCGTTTAACGGCTTCACGCATCGCCGCCAGGTCGACAACGGCAGGCACACCGGTAAAGTCCTGCATCAGGACACAGGCGGGCCGCCAGGCAATTTCACGATCGGCATGGGCATTTTTAAGCCAACCGGCCAGCGCCTGAATATCTTCATCAGTCACAGACTCGCCGTCCTGCCAGCGCAACAGGTTTTCCAGTAACACTTTAAGTGATTTGGGCAAACGGGCGATATCGCCCAGGGATTTGGCAGCCAGCGGCAGACTGTAGTAATGATACGTTTTATCTTTGGCCTGCAATGTATCCTTACTGGCTTCTCGTAGGGTTGACGACATAGCTCCTCCTTTAATTACAGGGTTGCGTTACCCTGATTCTCCACAGGGTTGTATTAAAGATAACACAAACAAAATGTAACGTTTTGATAACAACCCAAATTGCTAAAAGAGGAGAAACCTAACAGGCGAGAAGCGAAGATGAAAAAGCCCGATAAATAACGCATTATCGGACTTTGACGAGATTAGACGGCAATCCAGATTAACTCGGCCCAGAACAGTAGCGATAATATAAACGCGCCAGTCCATGACCAATACTTTATATTTGACGTTAACATAGGCGACACCAACTGTGTTTAATCAATACTGAGAGGCGCTCAGCACACGGTTGCTGCGGTGTAATAAGACAGCGTTAATAAAACAGTAACGCCAATAAAAAGACGGATATTATTTTTGTGACACCTCGTCAGCAAAAGCATCAATAAATGCCCGCTGCTGCGGTGTGAGCGTCCAGTGCTGCGGAACAGACCGGAAAACGGTCGTATCCTGGGTGTTATCATCGTCACAAGGTTGAATCGGGGGCGCGACCACGCGCTCGCGTTCCGACGTAATGCTCACTTAGCCCCACCAATGCCAGATAACAAGCGCTACCACTACCCAGAACAACGCAGAACCCACAAAAACCGCCAGCCATGCTTTACATTTGAGCTCAGGGTCGCGGCGCGGTTCCTGGTTTTCAGAAGGCATTACTAACCTCATGCTATCGGTATCACTTATCATTTCAGCACCAAACAATCGGTACAATTAATCATCAGATGAGACAAATCCTAAATAAACTTTAGTCAAAAATCCAGTCAATTTACGAATCGTTGCCAGTGAATAAATCAATCTTTTGACTCAAGATAACTATTTGGAAAAAGAAACTGGCGTGACGGGTAATTCAACACTATTTTGCTGATCATTACCCGTAATACTTCGAGGGGTATTGCAAAAGGCGGCTTTGTCTGCCATGCCACTACGAGGCAAACCGACGGTGCTATTACTTTTCAGGCAGCTTTATATCCTGAAACATCGCTTCAATTTCTTCATTAGAACGCAACGCCACCGCCGTATCCACCACATCACGCGTCAGATGCGGCGCAAAACGCTGGATAAAATCATACATATAGCTGCGTAAAAAAGTACTACGGCGAAAACCAATTTTTGTGGTGCTGTGGCTAAAAATATCGTGCGCGTCAACCCGCACTAAATCAGGATCGGCAAGCGGATCGACCGCCATGCTGGCAATGACGCCAACGCCCAGCCCCAACCTGACATACGTTTTAATCACATCCGCATCGGTTGCAGTAAAGACGATCCGCGGCGTTAATCCTGCGCGATTAAAAGCGGTATCCAGTTCGGAACGGCCGATAAAGCCGAAGGTATACGTCACCAGCGGATACTGCGCCAGCGCTTCAATCGTTACGGAAGACATTGCCGCCAATGGATGATCCGGCGTCACCACTATCGAACGGTTCCAGTGATAGCATGGCAACATCACTAGATCGTCATATAAATGCAGCGCTTCCGTGGCAATCGCGAAATCGGCGTTCCCTTTCGATACCGCTTCCGCAATCTGCGTTGGCGACCCCTGGTGCATATGCAGCGAAACGCGCGGGTAACGCTCGATGAAGCCTTTAATCACGCCTGGCAATGCGTAACGCGCCTGAGTATGGGTAGTCGCAATATAGAGCGAGCCTTTATCCGGCCAGGTGTGCTCGCCGGCGACCGACTTAATGGCATCGACTTTGGAAAGCACCTCACGCGCAATACGAATAATCTCCTGACCTGCGGGCGTCACCTGAGTCAGATGCTTACCGCTGCGGGCGAAAATCTGGATGCCAAGCTCATCTTCCAGCATCCTAACCTGCTTGCTGATCCCCGGCTGGGAAGTATACAACCCCTCAGCGGTAGAGGAGACGTTAAGGTTATGATTAACCACTTCAACAATGTAACGAAGTTGCTGCAATTTCATAATACATCATCCAGATTAGCGCCATCAGGCCATCGTTTATCTGCAGACTTAATCGGGCTGCTAATACGATTTAATAATAAAAAAGGTGTTAACTATAACCACTATATCATTTATATCTGAACTGTATAGCCAGCGCGATAAAATAATAAGCCCGCTATACTCAAAATAATTCGAGTGATTAAAGGCAACAAGCGAGTGAGTTCCCAGGAGCATAGATAACCAGGTGACTGGGGTGAGCGACAAATCTGCCGGGAGCAGATTTGAACGTCGCGTGCGACGGCCCGTCAGGGCGAGGCCCATAGATGGGCCGGGTAATCCGTAGCCAACACATAAGCAACTTGAGGTATGAAGGGGATATAAAAAAGGGCCGCTTACGCGGCCCGCTTGACTACAGTGGCGACAGGCAGGGGTTATTTCTTACCTTCAACCCACTTGCCGTCGACGAAGAACGCTGACCATCCCGTCGCCTTCCCGTCTTTTTCCGCCGCAACGTACTGCTGTTTTGTTTTGCGGCTAAAGCGAACAACGGTTTTATTACCTTCCGGATCCTGCTGCGGCGCATCCGCCAGATACCGCAGTTTTTCCGGCAGGCGATCGCGGAACCGGTAAAGCTCCTCGACTAATGGCGCGCGCGTTTCGCGTGATTTCGGGAACGTATTGGCCGCCAGGAATATCCCTGCGGCGCCATCGCGCAGCACAAAGTACGCGTCCGATTTTTCACACGGCAGTTCCGGCAATGGAACAGGATCTTCCTTCGGCGGCGCAACTTCGCCGTTACGCAAGATCTTACGGGTATTTTTACATTCGTCGTTAGTACAGGCCATGTACTTACCAAAACGCCCCATTTTCAGGTGCATTTCGGAACCACATTTCTCACACTCAACGATCGGGCCGTCATACCCTTTGATGCGGAACTCGCCTTCTTCAATCTCGTAGCCGTCACAGGTCGGGTTATTACCACACACATGCAATTTACGCTTCGGATCGATCAGATAGCTGTCCATCGCCGTACCGCACTTCTGACAGCGACGTTTGGCGCGCAGGGCGTTGGTTTCGGCGTCGTCGCCTTCCAGCACGTTCAGAACTTCATTTTCCGGCACCAGGTTAATGGTCGTTTTACAACGCTCTTTCGGCGAAAGCGCATAACCTGAACATCCAAGGAAAACCCCCGTACTGGCAGTACGAATTCCCATTTTACGGCCACAGGTTGGACAGTCGATGCTGGTCAGCACCATCTGGTTAGGACGCATCCCCCCTTCTTCCGGATCTTTCTCGGCTTTATCGAGCTGCTGAGTAAAATCGCTGAAGAAGTTATCCAGTACCGCTTTCCACTCGGCCTGGTGATTTGCAACCTGATCCAGACTATCTTCCATCTGCGCGGTAAAATCGTAGTTCATCAATTCGCGGAAGTTTTCTTCCAGCCGATCGGTGACGATTTCACCCATTTTTTCCGCATAGAAGCGACGGTTTTCAACGCGAACATAGCCGCGATCCTGAATGGTCGAGATAATCGACGCATAGGTAGACGGACGACCAATACCGCGCTTCTCAAGCTCTTTAACCAGAGAAGCCTCGCTAAACCGGGCTGGCGGTTTAGTAAAGTGCTGAGCAGGCGTCAATTCAACTAGCGTCAGCGCATCGCCCTTATTCACGGCAGGCAATGTGCGATCTTCATCGCCTTTACGCAGCGCCGGCATCACTTTTGTCCAGCCGTCAAAGCGCAAAATACGCCCACGCGCTTTCAGACGGAATTCGCCTGCGCCAACGGTAAGCGTAGTAGAGTCATATTGCGCTGGCGTCATCTGACAGGCGACAAACTGACGCCAAATTAGTTGATACAACTTCTGCGCGTCAGCCTCCATGTCTTTCAGCGACTCCGCCATGACAGCAACGTCGGAAGGACGGATCGCTTCGTGCGCTTCCTGAGAGTTTTCTTTGCTGGCGTACTGGTTCGGGTTATCCGGCAGGTATTTCTTGCCGAAATTATCGCCAATATAACCACGCACCATGTTGACCGCATCCTGACTCAGGTTGGTGGAGTCTGTACGCATATAGGTGATGTAGCCCGCCTCATACAGACGCTGCGCCATCATCATGGTTTTCTTCACGCCAAAGCCCAGCCGGGTGCTGGCCGCCTGTTGTAGCGTGGAGGTGATAAACGGCGCGCCAGGTTTGCTGCTGGTCGGTTTGTCTTCACGCTCCAGTACGCTATAGCGCGCTTTTTCCAACAAGCTGACGGCGGCAAGCGTCTGCTCGCGATTTACCGGCCGGAATGGCTTGTCGTTCTGATGCGTGACCTGTAGCGGTAGCGCCTCGCCAGACGGCGTCGTCGTATTAGCGTCAATTTCCCAGAACTCTTCCGGAACAAACGCTTTAATCTCGCGCTCGCGCTCAACGACCAGACGGACCGCGACAGACTGAACGCGACCTGCCGACAAACCACGGGCGATCTTTTTCCACAGCAGCGGCGAGACCATATAGCCTACCACGCGGTCCATAAAGCGGCGCGCTTGCTGGGCGTTGACCCTGTTAATATTCAGCTCGCCCGGCTGTTCAAACGCCTGACGAATGGCATTTTTGGTTATTTCGTTAAAGACTACGCGACTGTAGCGCGCGTCATCGCCGCCGATCACTTCCCGCAGGTGCCATGCAATGGCTTCCCCTTCGCGGTCAAGGTCGGTTGCGAGATAGATGTGGTCGGCTTTTTCCGCCAACTGTTTCAGTTCAGAGACGACCTTCTCTTTACCGGGCAGCACTTCATAGTGCGCATCCCAGTTGTGCCACGGGTCAACCCCCATACGGTTGACGAGAGCGCCACGTTCATCCTTTTTGGGCTTTTTAGCCGTTTTGGTGGAGGTAGAGTCGGCGCTCTTTTTAGCTGCTGAGCCACTGGTCGGCAAATCACGGATATGACCCACGCTGGATTTCACCACGTAGTCATTACCCAGATACTTGTTGATCGTTTTGGCTTTTGCCGGGGACTCAACGATGACAAGAGCTTTACCCATATTCACCTTTACCTAAGTTGATTCTTCCAGGAATGCGTCGCACGTTGATTCACCTTCCACTGGCGACGAGACAACGATATATGGTCTCTGCGTCTGCGGATATCAACCCCTTGTACTGGCTTTGTGTACGAAATGTAACCCTCAGGTGACTGAGTTAACAGGCTTTTTTGCACACACGCGCTATAGCACGACGGAATTTTGGTCGAATGTCAAGCAATTCTGTTGCCAGATTGACGAAAGCGTCACACTGTACCTGATAAAATTCGATACGCAACTTTATTAGCATGCAAAAACAAATCTTGCCAGTGAACGCAACATGACAAATCCATCAATTTCCTGTGAGAATATTTGCCCATCAGAAGTGCTCAGCGTAGACTAATCTCCTTGTTTAAGGAGTAAAAAATGCATAAAGAGACGCAACCTATCGATCGCGAAACACTGTTGCTTGAAGCCAACAAAATTATTCGGGAACATGAAGACACGATGGCAGGTATTGTCGCCACCGGCGTAACGCAGAGAAATGGCGTGCTGGTTTTCAGCGGCGATTACTTTTTAGACAAGCAAGGGTTACCGACCCCTAAAAGCACCGCGGTGTTTAACATGTTTAAACACCTGGCGCATGTGCTGTCTGAGAAGTATCACCTGGTTGATTAATCCATGCCGGATGGCGCTGAATGCCATCCGGCAATAGCGGTTTACATCAACGGCTTTTGTCCACGCTGCCACCAGCGCAGCAGCAGCCGATCCGCGCTTTCCGCCGCGCTGCCGGTAACACGATCGATCAGTTTTTTACGCTGCATATAGCGCACATTCAGCACCTCACGCCCTTCCATCAGGCCGAGGATAACCTCATCGCTGGTGTTAATCTCATCAACCAGTCCTTTCTCCAGCGCCTGCTGACCGTACCAGTGTTCGCCCGTGGCGACCTGTTCAATGTCCAGAGCCGGACGCATCCGCTGCACAAACTCTTTGAACAGATGGTGCGTTTCGTTGAGATCTTCACGAAACTTCTGCCGCCCTTCTTCCGTATTCTCGCCTAACAATGTCAGGGTACGTTTGTACTGCCCTGCGGTATGCAGTTCAATATCAATGTCTTTACTTTTGAGAAAGCGGTTAAAGTTCGGAATTTGCGCGACAACACCAATTGACCCCACAATAGCGAACGGCGCCGCGATAATTTTTTCCGCCACGCAGGCCATCATGTAGCCTCCGCTTGCCGCGACTTTATCCACCGTCACGGTCAGCGGAATATTTTTATCGCGCAGGCGCTGCAATTGCGATGCCGCCAGGCCATAGCCGTGCACAACGCCACCGGGGCTTTCCAGACGCACAACCGCCCGATCGCCGGGTTTCGCCACTGCCAGCACCGCCGTGACCTCTTCGCGTAACGCATTAACTTCGTGAGCATCCATACTGCCTTTGAAATCTATCACCCATACGCGCGGTTTGTCCGATGTCGCAATGTCCCCCAGCTTCGCTTTCACTTTGGCGGCTTTCGCCTCCTGCTTATGCTTTTTTTTCTGCGCTTTATGCCACAGTTTTTGCTGATGGCCATCCATCAACGCCGCAGCAAGGTCATCCTTCATCTCCTGATACTGCTCACTCAAATTGGTCACACGCAGCTCGCCGCGCTGACGTTTGCGTTGCGTAGCATTCACGATCAGCAGCACAATGACGGCAATGGCCACCACAACGGTGACGATTTTTGCCAAAAATAAGCCATATTCAGACAACAATTCCACGACTCCCACCTTGATTAAATAACGCGACTTGCGCTCAGTGTACAACAGGCATCGAAGTCAGTCTCTCTTCATCCGTGTGCCTGTTGAGGAAGAAAAAGTATGACAAGACGTTCATTTTACGGCGTTATCGCCCCTGTCTGATTGAAAAAAAAGGCGCTTTCAGGCATAAACCCGAAAAGTTAACGCGAAGATAAGACAACCTGGCAGGACGGTGCACCACGCCGTTGAGGAGTAGCCATGCATTACCAACCGAAACAAGATCTATTGCAAAACCGCATTATTCTGGTCACTGGCGCCAGCGATGGCATTGGGCGGGAAGCCGCGCTCACGTATGCGCGTTACGGCGCAACGGTGATTCTGCTGGGACGCAACGAAGAGAAACTGCGTCGGGTCGCGCAGCACATTGCTGACGAGCAACATGTTCAACCACAGTGGTTTACGCTCGATCTGCTGACCTGCACCGCTGAAGAGTGCCGGCAAGTGGCCGACCGCATCGCCGCGCACTATCCCCGTCTGGATGGCGTCCTGCACAATGCCGGGTTACTGGGGGAAATCGGTCCAATGAGCGAACAAGATCCGCAGATCTGGCAGGATGTCATGCAGGTGAATGTTAACGCCACCTTTATGCTCACCCAGGCGCTGTTACCGTTATTATTGAAGTCCGATGCCGGCTCGCTGGTCTTTACGTCATCAAGCGTTGGCCGTCAGGGACGCGCCAACTGGGGCGCCTATGCCACCTCGAAGTTTGCTACTGAAGGAATGATGCAGGTGCTGGCGGACGAATACCAGAACCGTTCTCTGCGTGTTAACTGCATTAACCCGGGCGGCACGCGCACCAGTATGCGCGCCAGCGCCTTTCCGACGGAAGATCCACAGAAATTAAAAACGCCTGCCGATATTATGCCGCTTTACCTGTGGCTTATGGGCGACGACAGTCGCCGTAAAACCGGTATGACCTTTGACGCCCAACCGGGCCGTAAACCAGGAATCGCCCAATGAGTGATGAACGTTATCAGCAGCGCCAGCAGAAGGTAAAAGATCGGGTTGACGCCCGTGTCGCCCAGGCACAGGAAGAGCGCGGTATTATTATCGTGTTTACTGGCAATGGTAAGGGCAAAACCACGGCGGCTTTCGGGACTGCCGCCCGCGCCGTAGGACACGGTAAAAACGTAGGCGTGGTGCAATTTATTAAGGGCACCTGGCCCAACGGCGAGCGTAATCTGCTGGAACCGCATGGCGTCGAATTTCAGGTGATGGCAACGGGATTTACCTGGGAGACGCAAAATCGCGAGGCAGACACCGCAGCATGTATGGCCGTTTGGCAGCATGGGAAACGGATGCTGGCCGATCCGCTGCTTGATATGGTGGTCCTGGATGAGCTGACCTATATGGTGGCGTATGACTATTTGCCGCTGGAAGAGGTCATAAGCGCGCTAAACGCGCGCCCTAGTCACCAGACGGTGATTATTACAGGTCGCGGCTGTCACCGGGATATTCTTGATCTTGCGGATACCGTCAGCGAACTGCGTCCGGTTAAACATGCTTTCGACGCGGGCGTAAAAGCCCAGATGGGAATTGATTATTAACCGTAGGCCGGATTAAGGCGTTTGCGCCGCCATCCGGCACAAACCCTCTTGTCTGATGATTCTCGGCCTATAGACCGCGGTAGAGATTACCCGTTGTTATTACGCCCACCGGAGCGGCGTCCGCCAGCTATCTGGCTGTGGCGTTTTACCGCCCGACGGATCTGGTTCGCTTTCATACGACGACGGTCTTTTTCGACGGCAACCTTCGACGAGGTTTCCGGCGGGAGCTCTACCAGACCACGCAGATAGTTCGTTTGCGCGAGGTCGAGCTCAGTCCAGCCGCCGCGCGGCAGGCCTTTCGGCAGCGGGATATCGCCGTAACGAACGCGGATCAGACGGCTGACCTGAACGCCTACCGCTTCCCACAGTCGGCGAACTTCGCGGTTGCGCCCTTCCGTCAGCGTCACGTTATACCACTGGTTAATGCCTTCGCCGCCGCTGAATTTAATGGTCTTAAATGCCGCCGGACCATCTTCCAACTGTACGCCACGGCTTAAATCACGCAGTTTCGATTCATCCACCTGACCGAACACGCGCACGGCATATTCACGTTCAACTTCACGACTAGGGTGCATCAGGCGGTTCGCCAGTTCACCGTCGGTGGTAAATAACAATAGCCCGCAGGTGTTGACATCCAGACGTCCTACCGCAATCCACCGCGCGCCGCGCAGTTTCGGTAAGCGATCAAAAACGGTTGGTCGCCCTTCAGGGTCATTGCGGGTACACAGTTCACCTTCTGGTTTGTAATAGGCCAGAACGCGGCAAATTTGTTCCGCCGACTCTTTCACCGAAATCAGGTGACCGTCGATACGGATTTTCAAACCGGGAGTGACTTCAACACGATCGCCAAGCGTGGCGATTTTACCGTCAA
Source organism: Salmonella sp. 32100201201700099SM (assembly GCF_017572645.1). NCBI lineage: Bacteria > Pseudomonadati > Pseudomonadota > Gammaproteobacteria > Enterobacterales > Enterobacteriaceae > Salmonella > Salmonella sp. 32100201201700099SM. The sequence continues at coordinate 476,085 of NZ_JAGERQ010000001.1, forward strand.
CGCTGACACGTCCCGCTTCAATAATGGATTCGATTTCACGGCGAGAGCCGTGGCCAGCGCGCGCCAGCACTTTTTGTAACTTTTCGCTCATAGAGCTTCCTTCAGGTGTCGCCTTCACAGGCGTCGAACAGGAGAATGAACGGCGCGTTGCCGCGCCATTTTAAGGCCGCGTAGTATACAGGCTTACGCCCTTATAAGAAAGGTGTAACGTCGCCGACGCCTTCGCGCAGCACCACCGGGGAGTCATTGGTCAAATCGATTACCGTGGTAGGCTGTTGACCGAGGTAACCGCCGTGGATGATCAGATCCACCTGCTTCTCCAGCCGATCTTTAATCTCCTCCGGGTCCGACTCGGTAAAATCGCTGCCAGGCAGCATCAACGACGTCGAGAGCATCGGTTCGCCCAGCGTATCCAATAACGCCAGCGCAATCGGGTTTGACGGTACGCGCAGGCCGATAGTTTTACGCTTTTCCTGCAACAGACGGCGCGGCACCTCTTTTGTCCCCTTCAGGATAAAGGTGTAATTACCCGGCGTATTGTTTTTCATCAGACGAAATGCCACGTTGTCGACGTAGGAGTAGGTCGACAACTCGGACAAATCGCGGCACATCAGCGTAAAGTTGTGGCCGTCCGGCAGATGACGGATGCGGCAAATGCGCTCCATTGCGCCTTTGTCTTCAATTTTACAACCCAGGGCATAGCCGGAATCGGTTGGATAAACAATAACACCGCCTTTACGCACAATGTCGACGGCCTGATTAATCAGCCGTTGCTGTGGGTTATCCGGATGGATATAAAAAAACTGGCTCATACTTCCCTCACTGTGATATTTGCGGCTGTTCCCATGTCTGCCATACGCCTTCAACGCCAGCGGGCAGCCAGAGTTTACGCCCCAACTCAATCCACGGGCAGGGCTGATGGAAATCAGATCCAAGCGATGCCCATAAATGATGCTGACGCGCAAGCGTCGCCAGTTGGGTGCGTTCATTGGGCGATTGTTGGCACTGCGCCACTTCCATCGCGTCACCGTGATGGTCGGCAAAATGCGCCACTAATCTTTTCAGCCACTTAGCGCTAAGGTCGTAGCGTCCCGGGTGGGCCAACACCGCCTTACCGCCAGAATGATGAATGACTTCAATAGCTTGTTCTATTGTACACCACTGCGGCGGAACATATCCGGTTTTCCCACGCGCGAGATATTTTTTAAAAACATCCGCCATGGTCGCGGCTTTGCCGCACTCCACCAGAAAGCGGGCGAAGTGGCCGCGCGTCACCGCGCCGCCATTGGCCAGTCTCAATGCCCCTTCCCACGCGCCGGGAATATGAGCTTTTTCCAGACGCTCCGCAATGAGCCGACCACGCGCCTGACGCCGCTGTGTCTGCTGCGCCAGAAAATCGCGCATTGCCGGGTGCGCAATATCAATATTCAGACCCACAATGTGAATCTCATGATTCTCCCAGACCGTTGAAATCTCCACGCCGGGAATAAGATTCAGGGCCAGCCCGCAACGTGAAATTTCTTCTCTTGCCGCAGGAATCGCGGCTGTGGTGTCATGATCGGTAATCGCCAGCGTGCCGACTCGCATCTCTACCGCACGGTGTACTAATGTTTCTGGCGTCAACAGTCCATCGGACGCCGTGGTATGACTGTGCAGATCGTAAATCACTGCGTAATTCGTGTCGCTCAAGGCGGCTCCCATAGAGATAAAGGTATGTCATGTACATCATAACGGTTCCGGCAAATATACTGAAATAGGTGTTGACATTACTCCATCGAACTAGTTAATTAGTACAAAAGTTCACATGAAGAGGGTATCTAAAATGGCAGCGACATTTGCATTACACGGTTGGTGGCGCACTTCCTGATAGCGGGCGGTGTATGAACAGCTGTAATCAGCCAAACGATACCCGGCCCGCCTGTTAAGCGGGCTTTTTTTTGAACAAAATAATGAGAATAACCATGCAAACACCAAAACCCACGCTCGAACTATTGACCTGCGATGTCGCCTACCGGGAAAACCCAACGGCGCTTTTTCATCAGGTCTGCGGCGATCGCCCGGCAACGCTGCTGCTGGAATCCGCGGATATCGACAGTAAAGACGATTTAAAAAGCCTGCTGCTGGTAGATAGCGCGCTGCGCATTACCGCTTTAGGTGACACTGTCACTATTCAGGCGTTATCTGATAATGGCGCCTCGTTATTGCCGCTACTGGATACCGCCCTGCCCGCTGGCGTGGAGAACGAAGTCCTGCCTGCCGGTCGCGTTCTACGCTTCCCGCCCGTCAGCCCATTATTAGATGAAGACGCCCGTTTATGCTCTCTGTCGGTATTTGATGCGTTCCGCCTGTTACAGGGGGTGGTGAACATACCGACGCAAGAGCGGGAGGCTATGTTTTTCGGCGGTCTGTTTGCCTACGACCTGGTCGCTGGCTTTGAAGCGCTGCCACACCTTGAGGCTGGCAATAACTGCCCGGACTACTGCTTTTATTTAGCGGAAACGCTGATGGTGATAGATCATCAGAAAAAAAGCCCCCGTATTCAGGCCAGTCTGTTCACCGCAAGCGACCGGGAAAAACAGCGTCTGAACTCCCGACTGGCTTACCTTAGCCAACAGTTAACCCAGCCTGCGCCGCCGTTGCCGGTGACGCCGGTGCCGGACATGCGCTGTGAATGCAATCAGAGCGATGACGCGTTCGGCGCGGTGGTACGCCAGTTGCAAAAAGCCATCCGCGCGGGCGAGATATTTCAGGTGGTGCCGTCGCGCCGCTTTTCATTGCCCTGCCCGTCGCCGTTGGCTGCCTACTACGTGCTGAAAAAGAGCAATCCCAGCCCGTATATGTTCTTTATGCAGGATAATGATTTCACGCTTTTCGGCGCGTCGCCGGAAAGCTCGCTGAAATATGACGCCGCCAGCCGTCAGATTGAGATTTATCCCATCGCGGGTACCCGTCCACGCGGTCGCCGCGCCGATGGTACGCTGGACAGAGATCTCGACAGCCGTATTGAGCTGGATATGCGTACCGACCATAAAGAGCTTTCCGAACATCTGATGCTGGTCGATCTGGCGCGCAATGACCTGGCGCGCATCTGTACGCCGGGCAGTCGCTACGTTGCCGATCTGACAAAAGTTGACCGCTATTCGTACGTGATGCATCTGGTTTCCCGGGTGGTGGGCGAACTGCGTCACGATCTCGACGCGCTGCACGCCTATCGCGCCTGCATGAACATGGGCACCCTGAGCGGCGCGCCGAAAGTACGCGCCATGCAGTTGATTGCCGATGCGGAAGGACAGCGCCGCGGCAGCTATGGCGGCGCGGTCGGTTACTTCACCGCCCACGGCGATCTGGACACCTGTATTGTTATCCGCTCCGCGCTGGTGGAGAACGGTATCGCCACCGTACAGGCGGGCGCCGGAATTGTGCTGGACTCTGTTCCGCAGTCTGAAGCCGATGAAACCCGTAATAAAGCGCGCGCCGTATTGCGTGCTATCGCCACCGCGCATCATGCACAGGAGACCTTCTGATGGCTGATATTCTGCTGCTCGATAACATCGACTCGTTTACCTGGAACCTGGCAGATCAGCTACGGACCAACGGTCATAACGTGGTGATTTACCGTAACCATATTCCGGCGCAGACGCTTATCGATCGCCTGGCGACAATGGAAAATCCGGTGCTAATGCTCTCCCCCGGTCCGGGCGTTCCCAGCGAGGCAGGCTGTATGCCGGAGCTGCTGACCCGACTACGCGGCAAGTTGCCGATCATCGGCATTTGTCTGGGGCATCAGGCGATTGTCGAAGCTTACGGCGGTTATGTCGGTCAGGCGGGAGAAATCCTGCATGGCAAAGCCTCCAGCATTGAGCATGACGGTCAGGCGATGTTCGCCGGGCTGGCGAATCCGCTACCGGTCGCGCGTTATCATTCGCTGGTCGGCAGTAATGTTCCTGCCGGGCTAACCATTAACGCCCATTTCAACGGCATGGTGATGGCGGTACGTCATGATGCGGATCGCGTTTGCGGTTTTCAATTTCATCCTGAGTCCATCCTGACGACACAGGGCGCGCGTCTACTGGAGCAAACATTAGCCTAGGCGCAGCAAAAGCTGGAACCGACCAACACCCTACAGCCAATTCTGGAGAAACTCTATCAGGCGCAAACTCTGACGCAACAAGAGAGCCATCAGTTGTTTTCGGCGGTCGTCCGCGGCGAACTTAAGCCTGAACAGCTCGCCGCCGCGCTGGTGAGCATGAAAATTCGCGGCGAGCATCCCAATGAAATTGCCGGCGCCGCCACTGCGTTGCTGGAAAATGCCGCCCCGTTCCCGCGCCCGGAGTATCTGTTTGCGGATATCGTTGGTACCGGCGGCGATGGCAGTAACAGTATCAATATTTCTACCGCCAGCGCCTTTGTCGCAGCGGCCTGTGGACTGAAAGTGGCGAAACACGGCAACCGTAGCGTGTCCAGCAAATCGGGGTCATCCGATCTGCTGGCGGCGTTCGGTATTAATCTGGATATGAACGCCGATAAATCACGTCAGGCGTTAGATGAACTGGGCGTCTGTTTCCTGTTCGCGCCGAAATATCACACCGGATTCCGTCACGCGATGCCGGTTCGCCAACAGTTAAAAACGCGAACCCTGTTCAACGTACTCGGCCCGCTGATCAACCCGGCGCATCCGCCGCTGGCGTTGATTGGCGTCTATAGCCCGGAACTGGTGCTGCCGATTGCGGAAACCTTACGGGTATTAGGCTATCAGCGCGCGGCGGTGGTACATAGCGGCGGCATGGATGAGGTTTCGCTCCATGCGCCGACGATTGTCGCGGAGCTACATGATGGCGAAATTAAAAGCTATCAACTGACGGCGGAGGATTTTGGCCTGACGCCTTACCATCAGGATCAGTTGGCTGGCGGCACGCCGGAAGAAAACCGTGACATTCTGACGCGGTTATTACAAGGTAAAGGCGATGCCGCGCATGAGGCCGCCGTCGCCGCCAACGTGGCGATGCTGATGCGCCTGCATGGTCAGGAAGATCTCAAGGCCAACGCGCAAACCGTGCTTGATGTTCTGCGCAACGGCACCGCATATGACAGAGTCACCGCACTGGCGGCAAGAGGGTAAATAATGCAAACCGTTTTAGCGAAAATCGTCGCAGACAAGGCGATTTGGGTAGAAGCCCGCAAACAGCAACAGCCGCTGGCCAGCTTTCAAAATGAGATCCAGCCAAGTACACGCCATTTTTATGATGCGCTCCAGGGCGCGCGTACCGCCTTTATTCTGGAGTGTAAGAAAGCATCGCCATCAAAAGGCGTGATTCGCGATGATTTCGATCCGGCGCGTATTGCCAATATTTATCAACATTACGCCTCGGCAATCTCGGTGCTCACCGACGAAAAATATTTTCAGGGTAGCTTCGATTTTCTGCCGATCGTTAGCCAAAGCGCGCCGCAGCCGATTCTGTGTAAGGATTTTATTATCGATCCCTATCAGATCTACCTTGCCCGTTACTATCAGGCCGATGCCTGTTTACTGATGCTCTCGGTTCTGGATGACGAACAGTATCGCCAGCTCTCCGCCGTCGCGCACAGTCTGAAAATGGGCGTGCTCACGGAGGTCAGTAATGACGAAGAACGGGAGCGCGCGATAGCGTTAGGCGCAAAAGTGGTAGGTATCAACAATCGCGATCTGCGCGATCTGTCGATTGATTTGAATCGCACCCGCCAGCTGGCGCCAAAACTGGGCCACGGCGTGACTGTCATCAGCGAGTCCGGGATTAACACCTATGGTCAGGTACGCGAACTGAGCCACTTCGCCAACGGTTTTTTAATTGGCTCGGCGTTAATGGCGCATGACGATCTTAACGCCGCCGTCCGTCGCGTGCTGCTTGGCGAGAATAAAGTCTGCGGCCTAACCCGCGCCCAGGACGCCAAAGCTGCCTGTGACGCTGGCGCAATATATGGCGGGTTGATTTTTGTGCCCTCATCTCCGCGCGCGGTTAGCGTTGAGCAGGCGCGAGAAGTGATAAGCGGCGCGCCATTGCAGTATGTCGGCGTTTTCCAGAACGCTGATATCGCCGATGTTTGCCAGAAAGCCGCCGTCCTGGCGCTTTCTGCCGTACAGCTACATGGCAGCGAAGACCAGGCGTATGTCAACGCGCTGCGCGAGGCGTTGCCCAAACAGGTGCAAATCTGGAAGGCGCTGAGCGTTAGCGATGCCCTTCCCGCACGCGATTATCACCATGTCGATAAATACATTTTCGACAATGGGCAAGGCGGCAGCGGGCAGCGCTTCGACTGGTCACTGCTACAGGGGCAACCGCTGGATAATGTGTTACTGGCGGGCGGGCTGGCGGCCGATAACTGCGTCCAGGCGGCGCAAGTCGGCTGTGCCGGTCTCGATTTTAATTCAGGTGTGGAGTCACAGCCGGGCATCAAAGATGCTCGTCTTCTGGCCTCGGTTTTTCAGACACTGCGCGCATATTAAGGAAAAAACATGACAACACTTCTCAACCCCTACTTTGGTGAATTCGGCGGCATGTATGTGCCGCAGATCCTGATGCCTGCGCTGAACCAGCTTGAAGAGGCCTTCGTCAGCGCGCAAAAAGATCCTGAATTTCAGGCGCAATTCGCCGATCTGCTAAAAAACTACGCGGGACGCCCCACCGCGCTGACGAAATGCCAGAACATTACCGCCGGTACGCGTACCACGTTGTATTTAAAGCGCGAAGATTTACTGCACGGCGGCGCGCACAAAACCAATCAGGTACTGGGTCAGGCGCTGCTGGCCAAACGGATGGGTAAAAGCGAGATTATCGCTGAAACCGGCGCCGGTCAGCACGGCGTCGCCTCTGCGCTCGCCAGCGCCCTGCTGGGTCTGAAATGCCGTATCTATATGGGCGCCAAAGACGTTGAGCGCCAGTCGCCGAACGTCTTCCGTATGCGTCTGATGGGCGCTGAGGTCATCCCGGTTCATAGCGGCTCCGCTACGCTAAAAGATGCCTGTAACGAGGCGCTGCGCGACTGGTCCGGTAGTTATGAAACCGCGCACTATATGCTCGGCACGGCGGCAGGACCGCATCCCTATCCCACCATCGTTCGCGAGTTCCAGCGCATGATTGGCGAAGAGACGAAAGCGCAAATCCTCGACAAAGAGGGCCGTCTGCCAGATGCCGTTATCGCTTGCGTCGGTGGCGGCTCAAACGCTATCGGGATGTTTGCCGATTTTATTAATGATACCAGCGTCGGGCTAATAGGCGTTGAACCTGGCGGTCACGGTATTGAAACCGGCGAGCATGGCGCGCCGCTTAAACATGGTCGCGTTGGCATCTATTTCGGGATGAAAGCGCCGATGATGCAAACAGCAGACGGGCAAATTGAAGAGTCCTATTCCATTTCCGCCGGGCTCGATTTCCCGTCCGTTGGGCCGCAACATGCGTACCTGAACAGCATCGGACGCGCGGATTATGTCTCCATTACCGATGATGAGGCGCTGGAAGCCTTCAAAACGTTGTGCCGCCATGAGGGAATTATCCCGGCGCTGGAGTCCTCCCACGCGTTGGCGCACGCTCTGAAAATGATGCGCGAGCAGCCGGAAAAAGAGCAACTGCTGGTGGTCAATCTCTCTGGCCGCGGAGATAAAGACATCTTTACCGTACACGATATCCTGAAAGCGCGAGGGGAAATCTGATGGAACGCTACGAAAATTTATTTGCCCAACTCAACGATCGCCGGGAAGGCGCTTTTGTCCCCTTCGTGACCCTGGGCGACCCTGGCATTGAGCAGTCACTGAAAATTATCGACACACTGATTGACGCTGGCGCCAACGCTCTGGAACTGGGGGTTCCCTTCTCCGATCCGCTGGCCGATGGCCCCACCATCCAGAATGCGAACTTACGCGCCTTCGCCGCTGGCGTCACGCCGGCTCAGTGTTTTGAAATGCTGGCGCTGATTCGTGAAAAACACCCAACCATTCCGATTGGCCTGCTAATGTACGCGAATCTGGTGTTCAATAACGGCATAGATGCGTTCTATGCCCGCTGTGAACAGGTTGGCGTAGATTCCGTGCTGGTCGCAGATGTCCCGGTTGAAGAATCGGCCCCCTTCCGCCAGGCGGCGTTACGGCATAATATCGCGCCGATCTTCATCTGCCCGCCAAATGCGGATGACGATCTTCTGCGCCAGGTCGCATCTTACGGCCGCGGTTACACCTACCTGCTTTCGCGTTCGGGCGTCACCGGCGCGGAAAACCGTGGCGCATTGCCGTTGCATCATCTCATTGAGAAGCTTAAAGAGTACCATGCCGCGCCTGCGTTACAGGGCTTCGGTATCTCCTCGCCGGAACAGGTGTCTGCGGCCGTGCGTGCCGGGGCGGCTGGCGCTATCTCCGGCTCAGCCATTGTCAAGATTATCGAGAAAAACCTCGCGTCTCCCGAACAGATGTTGGCGGAGCTCAGGTCCTTTGTCTCAGCCATGAAAGCCGCCAGCCGCGCATAACGGGTTAAGCCGTCAGCATAACGCTGGCGGCTTAATGAGAGGTTGGCGCCGAACCAGAATCACGATTCAGACGTAGATCATCAATCTTTTTGGTGTTATTCCCTGTCCAGCTTTCAAAAAGTCTGAAGTCAATTTTTGCTAAGAAAACTCCTAATCACGCCGAAAAATTTAGCGTTTTCACGTCAATTTTCCCCGCCTTTATGTAAAGAAATGTCAACAAACAATGCATTAACGTTTCTATGGCCGCAGATAGTGACGTTTGTTATTAATAACAATGCAAAGCATTTTCTGTTAAATCGCTTATTCTAAAAGAAAATATAGAATATATTATCTCTAAACCATTTTTTGTGCGTTATTTACGCGGTAAATCACAACTATTTCCGTTAATTTGACTAATCGGTTTAACCAACTAATTTTAATAGGGTGTCGACACGGTTAAAACCGATTTTTTCAGCAAGCAACGAGACAGGAGAAATAATATGGCCGAACATCGTGGTGGTTCAGGAAATTTCGCCGAGAATCGTGAAAAAGCATCTGAAGCGGGCCGCAAAGGCGGTCAGCATAGCGGTGGGAATTTCAAAAACGATCCGCAACGAGCTTCTGAAGCCGGTAAAAAAGGTGGTCAGAATAGTCACGGCGGACGTAAATCCGATAATTCCTGATTTACTGTAATGTAAATATAACACATGCTTTTATCAAGCAATCTGCGAGTCTTCTGGCTCGCAGTATTTTGCCCAGGAGAATTAGATTTATGAATATTAAAACCGTTGAAGACCTTTTTATTCATCTACTTTCAGATACCTATAGTGCAGAAAAACAATTAACCAAGGCTCTTTCTAAACTAGCCAGAGCCACGTCCAATGAAAAATTAAGCCAGGCCTTTCAATCTCATCTTGAAGAAACCCAGGGTCAGATTGAACGTATTGATCAGATCGTCGAATCTGAATCTGGCATTAAACTGAAAAGAATGAAATGCGTCGCTATGGAAGGGCTGATCGAAGAAGCCAATGAAGTCATCGAAAGTACGGAGAAAAACGAAGTACGCGATGCAGCGCTTATCGCCGCGGCGCAAAAAGTCGAGCATTACGAAATCGCTAGCTACGGCACGCTAGCCACCCTGGCCGAGCAGCTCGGCTATAGCAAGGCATTAAAACTGCTCAAAGAAACCCTCGACGAGGAAAAACAAACTGATTTAAAACTTACCGATTTAGCAGTCAGCAATGTTAATAAAAGTGCTGAACGCAAATCGAAATAATATTTTTAATTATCAGCTTGCATGATTCCGATTTTATTATCGGAGCAGATTATCACGCATTGAGGAATGTAAAATGAATTATACTGAACATTATCATGACTGGCTTCGTGACGCCCATGCCATGGAAAAACAGGCAGAATCGATGCTTGAATCTATGGCCAGCCGTATTGAAAATTATCCTGATATAAAAGCCAGAATTGAACAACATATTAGTGAAACCAAACATCAAATTACCATGCTCGAAGAAGTATTGGACCGTAATGGCATTTCTCGTTCGGTGTTGAAAGACTCCATGAGTAAAATGGCAGCAATGGGGCAATCTATCGGTGGCATGTTCCCTTCCGATGAAATTGTCAAAGGCTCAATTAGCGGTTATGTTTTCGAGCAGTTCGAAATTGCTTGTTATACCTCCCTGCTGGCGGCGGCAAAAAAAGCTGGCGACACTGCCTCAATTCCAACGATTGAAGCCATTCTGAAAGAAGAAATGCAAATGGCTGACTGGCTTATCAAACATATTCCGCAGACAACGGAACAATTTTTACTGCGATCTGAAGCAGATGGCGTTGAAGCCAAAAAATAAATAATAAGCAGGAGGCAATATGTTTCGACACGTAAAACAACTTCAATATACTGTGCGAGTGAGCGAACCTAATCCTGGATTAGCGAACCTGCTGCTGGAACAGTTTGGCGGCCCGCAGGGCGAACTGGCGGCCGCCTGCCGCTACTTCACGCAAGGTTTAAGCGATGATGATGCCGGTCGTAGAGAGATGTTAATGGACATCGCCACCGAGGAGCTGAGTCATCTGGAAATTATCGGCTCACTGGTAGGAATGCTTAATAAAGGCGCTAAAGGCGAGCTGGCGGAAGGTACCGAAAACGAAGCGGAACTTTATCGCTCGCTGACGCAGAATGGCAATGACAGCCATATCACCTCTCTGTTGTATGGCGGCGGCCCTGCGTTAACAAACTCCGGCGGCGTACCGTGGACCGCGGCTTATATTGATACTATCGGCGAAGTTACAGCCGATCTACGCTCAAACATCGCGGCAGAGGCGCGAGCGAAGATTATTTATGAACGCCTGATTAATCTGACCGATGATCCCGGCGTAAAAGACACGCTCAGTTTCTTAATGACCCGTGAAGTCGCACACCAGCTCTCTTTTGAAAAGGCGCTGTATTCGATTCGTAACAACTTCCCGCCGGGTAAATTACCGCCGGTAGAACAGTATACCGACGTGTACTACAACATGTCGCAAGGCGACGATCCGCGAGGTAGCTGGAATAGTGATGAGAACTTCAACTATGTCGCAGAACCGATGCCTGCTGCTGATGGCGGCGATGGCCTGGCGACAGTGAAATTGCCGCGCGAGCAGTTGGCGCTGCTCAAAGCGATGGCAGAAAGAACGAAATCGGACCCCACTGTTGATCCTCTCACTGGCGCAGAACTAGGCTGCGGCGAACCGAAAGAAGACAAGTGAGTTCCGACAAGTAAAATCCGTGTGTCATGTCCTTTTTTGACCCCGCCTGGCGGGGTCTTTTTTCGTCACAACATCACGCGATTAGAAACGATAGCCTGCCGAGAACATAAATACCCATGGGTCCAGACGCACGCTGTCATGCTGCTGCACGCCGCCCATTTTATAATTGGCGGTAGTATCAATATCCATGTACCAGACAGAGGCGCCAATTAACCAGTCGCGGTTAATCAGGTAATCTACCCCAACTTGCCCTGCCGCGCCCCAGGAATCCTTAAAGCTCAGATCCGACAGCCCGGTCTTTTTACCATTATCGTTAAAGTCGTTATCGAAGAAGGTGGTGTAGTTCACCCCCACGCCGACATAAGGACGCACTTTGCTGCTGGAATCGCCGAAGTACCACTGCGCCATTAACGTTGGAGGTAACAGGTGGACCGTGGCGATATCGCCCGTCGCGCCCGTACCCACCTTATGGCGGAACGGCGTAGCCGCCAGCAATTCAACCCCGATATTGTCCGTCGCCATGTAAATGAATGTCAGGCCGAGTTGCGTGTTATTACTCACATCAAACCCGTTTAAATGCCCCAGCGTACCACCCGCCCCTTCTGTAGGTCTGACGGTTGCCGGACCTGCACGCATAAAGAATTCTCCGGCTTCGTGCGCGAACGCGCTGCCTGAGAGAAGAGTTGTTAACGCCAGTGCCGCCACTGTAAATTTTTTCATACCCGCTCCATCGTTATGGTTATAAAAGCGTGATGAATATACCCACAATGAAGTAATAAGTGATCTAACACAGATCACATTTGTTCTTATAATTTAACATTTATTGATCCAGATTAATTTAGAACTTGTATTGAAAATCCTGGTTATAGGAATTCAGATCAATTTTGACATATTCACGCTATGCAAATATTTGTCTGCTCCTGTTGCCCTGGCGATAAAGGCTGGCTAAGGTAATCAATGTCCCGCAATGGCGCGTGGCGTTAAGATTCGCGAACACTGCGGGACAGATTAATTTCCGTTGTAATCTATTGATACGTGAGTTTTTTGCAGGTGAATCATGAGCGTTCTTAACCCATGCATGACATGCGGTGCCTGTTGTGCCTATTTTCGTGTCTCCTTTTATTGGGCTGAAGGCGACGATGCCAGCGGACGCGTTCCGGCATCATTAACCGAGCCTGTTACTCCTTTTTTACGTTGTATGGCCGGTACCAACCAAAAACAGCCGCACTGTAAAGCGCTAATTGGCACGCCGGGTGAAAACGTCAGTTGCGCTATTTATGAAAACCGCCCTTCAACCTGTCGCGAATTTTCGATATCGGGCGAAGGAGGCGAAGTGAATGAGGCGTGCAATCGCGCCCGCGCGCGATACGGATTACCGCCGCTTTACAAAGATATGCTTTTCCATACAACTGCTGATGCTGCCACTGTAGAGTTATCCAGGGTACAATTGCCCGCAAATTAACACCTGCAAAACTCAAGGAGAGTGCATGTCTATCACGGCGAAGTCCGTTTACCGTGACGCCGGAAATTTTTTCCGAAATCAATTTATTACTATCTTGCTGGTTTCGTTGCTGTGCGCATTTATCACGGTGGTCTTAGGTCATGCCTTTTCACCCAGCGATGCGCAAATCGCGCAACTCAGTGAAGGAGAACATCTGGCAGGCAGCGCTGGCCTGTTTGAGCTGGTACAAAATATGACGCCAGAGCAGCAGCAGATCCTGTTGCGCGCCTCTGCCGCCTCGACGTTTTCCGGGCTTATCGGCAACGCTATTCTGGCCGGCGGTATCATCCTGATGATTCAGTTAGTTTCAGCGGGACATCGGGTTAGCGCGCTGCGCGCTATCGGCGCCAGCGCCCCTGCATTGCCTAAACTGTTTATTCTCATTTTTCTGACTACCCTGTTAGTGCAAATCGGTATAATGCTGATTGTCGTTCCGGGGATTATTATGGCCATTGTGCTGGCGCTTGCGCCAGTGATGTTGGTTGAAGAGAAAATGGGCGTGTTTGCCGCAATGCGCAGCAGTATGCGTTTAGCCTGGGCTAACATGAGACTGGTCGCGCCCGCGGTGATAGGCTGGTTACTGGCTAAAACATTGCTATTGCTGTTCGCGCCCAGCTTCGCTGTACTGACCCCAAATGTAGGCGCTGTACTGGCGAATACGTTGAGCAATCTGATTTCCGCAGTATTGCTTATCTACTTATTCCGCCTGTATATGTTGATTCGCCAATAATCCGCAATGCGCCGTTACGCGGCGCATTCGACGCTCGTTGATGATGGAATCGAAGAATGAAGCAGTTTCTGGATTTTTTACCGCTGGTTGTCTTTTTTGCGTTTTATAAACTTTATGACATCTATGCGGCGACCTCCGCACTGATTGTCGCGACGGCAATCGTGCTGATTTATAGCTGGGTGCGCTATCGGAAAATAGAGAAGATGGCGCTGATTACCTTTGTTCTGGTTGCCGTCTTCGGCGGTCTGACGCTCTTCTTCCATAACGATGAATTTATTAAATGGAAGGTGACGGTTATTTATGCGCTGTTCGCCGGCGCGCTGTTAATAAGCCAGTGGGTGATGAAAAAACCGTTAATCCAACGTATGTTAGGTAAAGAACTGGCGTTGCCGCAGCAGGTCTGGTCAAAGCTGAACCTGGCGTGGGCGCTGTTTTTTATTGCGTGCGGTCTGGCTAACATTTATATCGCCTTCTGGTTGCCGCAAAATATCTGGGTCAACTTTAAGGTCTTCGGACTCACGGCGCTGACGCTCATTTTTACCCTGCTGAGCGGCGTCTATATCTACCGGCATCTGCCACAGGAAGATAAATCATAACCCTCCCGTGACTTATCATCGCCAGACTGCGAACGCCTGGCGATATTTTCTTCGCCTTTACGCCCTGCGCTTTCCCGTCAGTACCTTTATTCCCACTATTCTCCACACAAAATTCATAGTAGCATCGCGGCTGTAATTTTTTCTGATAGTCGGTTTTACAATGACAACAATGGATAATACTCCTCAGGGCGAGCTGGTTTTACGTACATTGGCCATGCCTGCCGATACCAATGCGAACGGCGATATTTTTGGCGGCTGGCTGATGTCGCAAATGGATATTGGCGGCGCGATACTGGCCAAAGAGATCGCGCACGGTCGGGTTGTAACCGTACGCGTGGAAGGAATGACATTTCTGCGCCCCGTCGCGGTTGGCGATGTCGTATGCTGCTACGCGCGCTGCGTTAAACGCGGTACGACGTCTATTAGCATCAATATTGAAGTCTGGGTGAAAAAAGTCGCATCAGAACCGATTGGACAGCGCTACAAGGCCACCGAGGCGCTGTTTATTTATGTTGCCGTCGATCCAGACGGTAAACCCCGCCCGCTCCCGGTTCAGGGTTAAGTATTCCCGCTTACGCCGCCAGCAGGTGATGGTATATTCCTACTGGCGGCGCCAGAGATTACTCAATCTGCGCCGTACCGTTCAGACGGAAGATAATATTGACCACCAGCCCGGAACCCGGCTTGCCTGCTTCATAGCGCCATTTGCGCATCGCATTCTTAACTTCACGCTCAAACATATTGGCTGGCTGCGCGGACAGAATCTGTACATTTTCCACTCGCCCAGCAGAGGTCACATCAAACTTCACCTTTACGCGGCCTTCAATACGTAACGCCTGTGCTCGCGCCGGATACTGCGGCTGGTTACGGCTCAGAGCGCGAGGTCCAGTGGGTACGCTCACCGCCGGCTTGCTGGTCGCCGAGGCGGTGCTGCTTGTTGGCCGCGCCGGGGCGCTATTTTCAAACGGTGAGGCAGGACGAGGCGCAGCCGGTTTGACTTCGCGCTTCGGCTGCTCTTCAACCTTTTTCACCGGTTCCGGTTTCGGTTTTGGCTTGGGTTTTGGCTTAGGTTTGGGTTTCTCAATCACCACGGGCGCTTCTTTAGGCGGTTCAGGGATCGGCTCTGGCTCCGGTTCGGGTTCAACCACCGGCTCCGGCGGCGGCTGAACCGCCTGGGGCGGCTCCAGGTCAGCGGGTGAAACCATTGTCACCGTGATAGGCTGCGCTGGCGCAGGCAATTCAATAACCTGATGTACCGAGGTATAGAGCAAACCTGCCACTACAGCACCATGAATGCCTACGGAAAGGAGTGTCGGCCAGGGAAAGCGACGAGGTAAATCAAGGGTCATTGAAGTCATAATCGTTTCAGTTGAAAAACCAGAGCTGAATTTTAAATGCAAATAGCAATCATATTCAATAATGCATTGCCGATAGCGGCATTTAAAAGATGATATTGCACAAAAACACCACACAAAATGTGCATGTTTAACAAAGTCGGTATCTTTACATTGCAGTTAAATGCCCTTTCCAATAACGTAATCAGCAACTTTTACCGATTAAGGAGCTCTACCCGTGCTGTATGTTATTTACGCTCAGGATAATGCCAACTCGCTTGAAAAACGCCTCTCGGTACGGCCCGCGCATCTGGCGCGCCTGCAACTTCTGCATGATGAAGGGCGATTATTAACTGCCGGGCCGATGCCCGCAGTGGACAGTAACGATCCTGGGGTAGCCGGATTTACCGGGTCAACGGTGATTGCTGAATTTGAATCTTTAGAAGCAGCGCAATCCTGGGCTGATGCGGATCCCTACGTCGCAGCGGGCGTCTATGCGCAGGTTTCGGTCAAACCGTATAAGAAGATCTTTTGAAAAGGATGGCCTGTTGGGCACCGCATACGGTGCCCTTTCTGGCTCACACACCGTGAATCGCAAAGAGTAATGAATTACGCTGACGATTAAAGATGCATTTCCTGATAGTATGGATACGCATATTACGGCGTGATTGCCCTTCAAGCCAACGCGCTTTACGGCGGCTCGCCTGACGTAGCATTCGCCAGCGCCCCACTTCCGTTCTACTACGCTTCATGTTTACGACTCTCACTGTAACAGAAGCGCCATTATACCCCCTCGCCGGATGCAGACCAGCGCTTTTCCCGTGTTTTTATTTGCCATGTGAATCCTGACGCGTAAACTCTTAACAACACGCTTTCTAAAGGATTTTTAAAGTTATGACAACCTTCTACACCGTGGTGAGTTGGCTGGTCATTTTGGGATACTGGGTTCTCATTGCCGGCGTCACATTACGTATTCTAATGAAACGGCGCGCAGTTCCCTCCGCAATGGCCTGGTTGTTAATCATCTATATCCTTCCGCTGGTCGGGATCATCGCCTATTTGTCCGTGGGCGAATTGCATTTAGGCAAACGTCGCGCCGAGCGTGCCCGCGCCATGTGGCCGTCTACCGCCAAATGGTTGAATGACCTCAAAGCCTGCAAACACATTTTCGCGCAAGAAAACAGTAGCGTCGCATCGTCCTTGTTTAAGCTGTGCGAACGACGTCAGGGGATTGCGGGCGTGAAAGGCAACCAGTTGCAATTGCTTACCGACTCCGATGATGTCATGCAGGCGCTTATTCGCGATATCCAACTGGCGCGGCATAATATCGAAATGGTATTTTACATCTGGCAGCCAGGCGGCATGGCGGATCAGGTCGCTGAATCGTTAATGGCCGCCGCCCGCCGCGACATCCACTGCCGGCTTATGCTGGATTCCGCGGGTAGCGTCGCTTTCTTCCGCAGCCCCTGGGCGGCCATGATGCGTAACGCTGGTATTGAAGTCGTAGAGGCGTTGAAGGTGAATCTGATGCGCGTCTTTTTACGCCGTATGGATCTTCGCCAGCACCGTAAAATGGTGATGATTGACAATTACATCGCCTATACCGGCAGTATGAATATGGTGGACCCGCGTTTTTTCAAACAGGATGCCGGCGTTGGGCAATGGGTCGATTTGATGGCGCGGATGGAGGGCCCCGTGGCGACAGCAATGGGGATTGTTTACTCCTGCGATTGGGAAATCGAGACGGGTAAACGTATTCTGCCTCCCCCGCCGGATGTGAATATTATGCCGTTTGAGCAGGCCAGCGGGCATACCATTCATACCATTGCTTCCGGTCCTGGTTTTCCGGAAGATCTCATTCACCAGGCACTATTAACCGCCACCTATGCTGCGCGCGAATATTTAATTATGACCACTCCATATTTCGTCCCCAGCGACGATCTGCTGCACGCCATTTGTACCGCTGCGCAGCGCGGCGTGGATGTCAGTATTATCCTGCCCCGTAAAAACGATTCACTGCTCGTCGGCTGGGCCAGTCGCGCCTTTTTTAGTGAGTTACTGGCGGCGGGCGTGAAAATCTATCAGTTCGAAGGCGGGCTGTTACATACTAAAAGCGTGCTGGTCGATGGCGAACTGAGCCTGGTCGGTACCGTGAATCTCGACATGCGTAGCCTGTGGCTTAATTTCGAGATTACGCTGGTCATTGATGATACGGGTTTCGGCGCCGATCTGGCTGCGGTACAGGACGATTATATTTCGCGCTCCCGCCTGTTAGATGCGCGTTTGTGGGTAAAACGTCCGTTATGGCAGCGTATTACCGAGCGATTGTTTTACTTCTTTAGTCCATTGCTGTAAAACGTGACCAACATGAGTAAACAGGTAGTCACTATGGAAATGGATCTGAACAATCGCCTGACTGAAGACGAAACGCTTGAGCAGGCTTACGATATTTTTCTTGAGCTGGCGGCGGATAATCTTGATCCGGCTGATATCATTCTGTTCAATTTGCAATTCGAAGAGCGCGGCGGCGCGGAGTTGTTCGATCCCGCTGAAGACTGGCAAGAGCACGTCGATTTTGACCTGAATCCAGACTTTTTTGCCGAGGTGGTGATTGGCCTGGCGGATACCGAAGACGGCGAAATTAACGACATTTTCGCCCGCGTTCTGCTGTGCCGGGAAAAGGACCACAAGCTGTGCCATATTCTCTGGCGCGAATAAGCGGTTCAGGCCGGATGGCGTCTGATTGCGCCCTCCGGCAAGCCTGTTTAATCCGGTAGCTTACTGCCGCATCGGTTACAATATTGCGCGCTATGTTCATGCTGGCTTTGCTGGCACTGCGGACATTTTCGCTGCCAGTGACGTTTTTGAAACGCGCTGCTCATGTGCGTGGTAATCAGTCCTGTAGGAATCGCAATCACCGAATAACCAATCAAAATAAGCACCGACGCGACAATACGTCCCAGCGGCGTATGCGGCGTAATATCACCGTACCCCACGGTTGTGACTGTCACTATCGCCCAATACACCGAGGCATTAAGCGTCGTGAAGCCATATTTCGGTCCTTCAATAAGATACATCAAGGCACCAAAAATAATCATCACGATCGCAATAAATGAATAGAACAGAATAAGCTGATGACGCGCGCTAATAATGGCGCTCCAGAATACGCGCAGGGATGGCATAAAGCGTAGCAGTTTAAGGATACGCAGCACGCGAATCGCTCGCATAGCGCGCCAGGCAAACATATAGTTCAGGCTAATTTCCGGCCACAGCCACATGACGTACAGCGGCAAAATCGTCACCAGATCAATAAATCCCCAGAAACTAAAAACGTATTTTGCCGGTTCGGGCCAGCTAAACAGTCTGAGCAAGTATTCACCGGTAAATATCAGGGTAACGCAGAGCTCCAGCCAGACAAAAATATGCCATTCATCAAATGTCAGGTGATATTCCGTTCCTACGCCTGATTCAACAAAAATGACCAGTACGCTAAGCAGCGCAAACAGCGCGCATAACCCTTCAAAACGGCGACCTGAGCGCGTAGTCAAATCGAACAGATTATGATAAAGACGACGGCGAACCGACGACAAAGAAAGTGACACGGTAACCTCACCTAAAAGAAGGGCTGACGAATTGTCAGCCCTTGCGATTATAACGGGTCTACTTTAAGGCAGGAAACGGCATGGCGAAAACTCCCTTCCAGCACCGGTCGCGTTTGCGCGCATTCTGGCCCGGCTATCGGACAGCGTGTACGGAACACGCAGCCGGAAGGCGGGTTAATGGGCGAAGGTAATTCACCCTCCAGCAATTGTATCTTCTTATTTCGCTCCAGATCGGGATCGGGAATCGGTACCGCCAACATCAGCGCTTTGGTATAAGGATGCAGTGGATTATGGTACACCTCATCATAGGTGCCCAATTCTACCGCATGACCGAGATACATCACCAGGACACGATCGGATATGTGCTTTACGACCGCCAGATCGTGCGCAATAAAAATCAACGACAGCCCCATCTCTCGCTGTAACTGCTGGAGCAAATTCACCACCTGCGCCTGAATAGAAACGTCCAGCGCCGACACCGGCTCATCGCAAATAATAAGCTTAGGTTCCAGGATCAACGCCCGGGCGATACCGATGCGCTGGCACTGCCCCCCGGAAAACTCATGGGGATAACGGTTGATGAGATTCGGCAGCAGCCCCACTTTCAGCATCATGGCTTTCACGCGGTCACGCACGTCCTGGCGCGAAAGTTTAGGATGATAAGTGCGCAGCGGTTCAGCGATAATTTCGCCAATCGTCATTCGCGGGTTGAGTGACGCCAGCGGGTCCTGGAAAATCATCTGGATATCGCTGCGCACCTCGCGCCACTCATCCGCTTTCATGCCCAACAGATCTTTTCCCAGCCAGGCGACTTTACCGTCTGTCGCCTTCACCAGACCAATAATGGCGCGCGCAAACGTCGACTTGCCGCAGCCGGATTCCCCCACCACGCCAAGCGTTTCGCCTTCATACAGGCGTAGCGTAACGCCGTCCACCGCTTTCAGGGTTTTCGGCGGTTGCCAGAACCACTGCTTCCCTTCTTTGATATCAAAATGTACTTTTAGATCGGCGATTTCGAGGAGAACTTTACGTTGTTCAATCACAGCATTCATAGCAGTTCCTCCACCGGTTTAAAACAGGCGCGCAAGCGACCAGGACTGAACGCTTCAAGTGGCGGCGCATTATTGCAGATCTCCATCGCATGAGGACAACGCGGCTGGAACGGACAACCTTTAGGCAAACGCAATAAATTGGGAGGATTGCCCGGAATCGTCAGCATTTCCGCCCCCTCGCTATCCAGACGCGGCACCGCATTAAGCAAGCCTATCGAATACGGATGAACGGGCTGATAAAAGACATCGCGCGCCTTACCGTATTCCATGGTACGCCCGGCATACATTACCAGGACCTTATCGCAAATACCCGCGACCACGCCCAGATCGTGGGTAATCATGATAATGGCGGTATTAAATTCGCGCTTTAGCTCATTAAGCAAGGTCATAATCTGCGCCTGCACGGTAACATCAAGCGCGGTGGTAGGCTCATCGGCAATAAGCAGTTTCGGCCTGCACAACAGCGCCATCGCAATCATCACACGTTGACGCATTCCGCCGGAAAATTCGTGCGGGTACATGTTCATCCGTTTGCGCGCTTCCGGCATTTTTACGGCATCCAGCATTCTGACGGACTCTTCAAAAGCTTCCGCTTTGCTCATTCCTTTATGCAGCATCAGGACTTCCATTAACTGCTCCCCAACGCGCATATAAGGATTTAGCGAGGTCATCGGGTCCTGAAAAATCATCGAAATCTGTTCTGCGCGCAGCGTATTCAGTTCGCGCTCAGGTAGATTAAGAATTTCACGTCCGTTAAAGGTCGCGGAACCGCCGATTCGACCATTCGTCGCCAGCAGTCCCATTAATGCGAACGCCGTTTGCGATTTCCCCGATCCAGACTCGCCAACAATACCTAACGTTTCTCCAGCGCGAAGCGTAAAGTTCAGATCGTTGACCGCCGTCACATCGCCATCAGGCGTAGCGAACGTAACACGAAGATCGTTTACCTCCAGCAGTACATTCGCCGGTTGCGGCGCCTGAGTTGCGGTTTCTGATAAGCTCATGGCTGTACTCCTTAACGATCTTTTGGGTCGAGGGCATCACGCAGGCCATCGCCAATAAAGTTAAAACAGAATAACGTCACCACGAGAAAGCCAGCCGGAAACAACAGCAGCCACGGTGAGACTTCCATTGAATTTGCGCCATCGCTCAACAACGCTCCCCAACTGCTTAACGGTTCCTGCGTCCCAAGCCCCAGGAAACTGAGGAAAGACTCAAACAGAATCATGCTGGGCACCAGCAACGATGCATACACTACCACTACGCCCAGGACGTTAGGCACAATATGGCGGATCACAATGCTGGCGGTCGACACACCACCCACCTGCGCGGCTTCGATGAACTCTTTACGTTTAAGACTTAGGGTTTGGCCACGCACGATACGCGCCATATCAAGCCAGGAGACCATGCCGATGGCGACGAAAATCAACAGAATGTTCTGCCCAAAAAACGTCACCAGCAAAATCACAAAGAACATAAACGGGAACGAGTTGAGGATCTCCAACAAACGCATCATCACAGAATCAATTTTGCCGCCCAGATACCCGGACAGCGAGCCATACAGCGTTCCGACAATGACCGCCACCAGCGCGGCGGCAATCCCGACCATCAATGAGATACGCCCGCCGATGGCAACGCGCACCAACAGATCGCGCCCGGAAGAGTCAGTGCCGAAATAGTGGCCGGACGCCATATCCGGCGCGCTGGACATCATGCCCCAGTCGGTATCGAAATAGGTAAATTGCGACAGCATAGGCGCTACTGTCACGAATAGGGCTATCAGAAACAGGACAATAAGACTGGCCACCGCCGCACGGTTATGCATAAAGCGCCGACGGGCATCTTGCCAAAGGCTGCGACCTTCCACCTCCAGCTTTTCACTGAAATTTTCCAGCGTCTCGCTGTTTTTCTTACTTAACATCATCGCGAGCTCCAGTATCAATAGCGAATTTTCGGGTCGATAACGGCATAGAGCACATCGACAATGGCGTTAAACAATATGGTCAGCGCCCCGACTAAAATGGTCAAACTTAACACCAGCGAGTAATCGCGGTTGAGCGCGCCATTAACGAAAAGCTGCCCAATGCCCGGTAAGCCATAAATCGTTTCAATCACCATTGAGCCGGTAATAATGCCGACAAAGGCTGGCCCCATATAGGATAAAACCGGCAGCAGCGCAGGTTTTAACGCATGGCGGAAGATGATTCTGCGCATCGGTAATCCTTTTGCCCGCGCGGTACGAATAAAGTTCGAATGCAGAACTTCAATCATTGAGCCGCGCGTAATACGAGCGATGCTGGCAATATAGGCCAGTGAAAGCGCGACCATCGGCAGGATCATAAATTTTAACGCCCCGCCGTTCCAGCCGCCGCCAGGCAGCCATTGCAAGGTTATTGCAAAGACCATCACCAGTAGCGGCGCTACCACAAAACTGGGGATAACGACGCCGGTCATGGCAAATCCCATCACCGTATAATCCCATCGCGTATTTTGCTTTAGCGCGGCAATCACGCCAGCGCTGACACCAATAATGACCGCCAGCAAAAAAGCGGCGGCGCCAAGTTTCGCCGAAACGGGGAAGCTGGCGGCAACCAGATCGTTGACCGTGTAATCTTTATATTTAAACGATGGTCCAAAATCGCCATGCGCCAGCTGCTTCAGGTAGCTGAAGTACTGCGTCATGATGGGATCGTTCAGATGATATTTTGCTTCAATATTGGCCAGCACTTCCGACGGCAATGCGCGCTCGCCGGTAAAAGGACTCCCCGGCGCGAGGCGCATCATAAAGAAAGAGATGGTAATAAGAATAAACAGCGTCGGAATCGCTTCCAGACAGCGGCGTAAAATAAATTTCAACATTGCCCGTACCTTCTGGCCTGTGCCTTTACTTCCCGGACGTGACAAAAGATCCGCCAGGGAAAGTTATAGTGCGATGAAAAAAGACACCATGGGACAACCGCAGTTGTCCCATGTCTTGCCATTAATGTTTGATAATATATAAGTTTTTCACATAAATATTATCCAGCGGGTCTTTACCGGTATACCCGCCCACCCAGGGTTTCACCAGGCGCGCGTTAACGTAGTAATACACCGGCACAATAGCCGAGTCTTTATCTAACTGCTGCTCCGCTTTAGCGTAGAGTTCGCTGCGCTGCGTATCGTCCGCCACTTTCAGCGTGTCGGCAATCAGCTTATCAAACGCCGGGCTCTTATAATGCGCGGTGTTATTTGAACTGTCGGACAACATGGTATTCAGGAACGAGGTCGGTTCATTATAATCTGCGCACCACCCGGCTCTGGCGACATCAAAGGTGCCCTGATGACGGGTATCCAGGAAGGTTTTCCATTCCTGATTCTCCAGATTCACATTGACGCCCAGATTTTTCTTCCAGATAGACGCCACGGCAATAGCCAGTTTTTTATGCAGATCGGAGGTGTTATACAGCAGGTCGAATGTTAAGGGCTTATCCACCGTAAAGCCGGCTTCAGCCAACAATTTCTTCGCTTCTTCATTACGCTTTTGCTGGGACCATTTGAACCACTCAGGCTCTACCAGTTTTGCGCCATCGGTATACGGCGGCGTGTAGCTATAAGCGGGTAAATCGCCCTGATTTTTAACCTTATTAACAATAATGTCGCGATCTAACGCCAGTTTCAGCGCGGTACGCACGCGGACATCGTTAAACGGCGCTTTTTGATTATTAATTTCGTAATAATAGGTACACAAATAAGGGTCTACGCGGACTTCATTCGGGATCTCTTTCTTCAGTTTCTGGAATAATTCGATCGGCATATTGTTATAAGTCATATCGATCTCGCCGCTGCGGTAGCGGTTAACATCCGTCACCTCCGAAGAGATAGGCAAATAAGTTACCTGATTGATGACGGTTTTGTCGTTATCCCAGTATTGCGGGTTACGCTCCAGCACGATACGTTCGTTCACCACCCAATTTTTTAACTTATAAGCGCCGTTAGTGACAATATTGGCTGGTTGCGTCCATTTATCGCCAAATTTTTCGACCGCTGATTTCGGTACAGGAGACACTGAAGGGTGGACCAACAATTTGTAGAAATAAGGCACCGGCTCACTTAAGGTCACTTCAAAGGTGTGATCATCAAGCGCTTTTACCCCCAGATCGGTGGCGGGTTTTTTACCGGCGATAATGTCATCGATATTAACGATATGACCGTATTGCAGATAGCTGGCGTACGGCGATGCCGTATTAGGATCGGCCAGGCGTTGCCAGCTATAAACGAAATCATGGGCGGTGACGGGCGTACCATCTGACCATTTCGCATTTTCACGTAGATGGAATGTCCAGACTTTAAAATCTTTATTTTCCCATTTTTCCGCGACGCCCGGTGAAGGATGCCCCTCGACATCACTAATTAATAAGCCTTCAAAGAGATCACGGCTGACGTTCGATTCCGGCACGCCTTCAATTTTATGCGGGTCGAGAGACTGCACTTCTGATCCATTATTACGTACCAACGTTTGCTTGTCGGCTAACTGAACACCGGCGGACACGTCTGCCGCAGTCGCGGCGCTGGCGGCGATGAGCGCAGTGAGTATTCCCACTGCAATTAAACTTTTTTTCGTGATGTTAGACATTGTGTTTGTACTCCACTCATTATAATTACTGGTTTTTACCAGCCTGTTTAATCCCGTCAGGGCTCCTGTACAGCACTGGTGGTGTACTGCCAGGTCTGTCACTGCTTTTGCTATCACCGACTTTATTTATTCTGACGATTCGTTCGATCGCCTTTCGTCGATTCGGTATACGACGTACCTGCCCACGTCGCACGTTATTTCTGACAACCATGTAAATGAAAATAGTTATCAACAATGTGAAATCTTCTGCAAAATGTTTGGCCGAAAAGTATCAAATGCGTTTCTGAACCGCCAATTTATTTTACAATTTTGTTAACCAATTCTCTTTTATGGAAAATTGCCTGCCCAGAAAAACGGTTAAAGAATGTTAAAAATCTTTGATTTATTCTTTATAATCAATAAGTTGAAAGAAAAATATCTCTCTGTCGCATCGTAGGTTATGCCTGCGCCAGAAAACACACACAAATTTAACAAATGCTCATTATTTAGCATATTCATCTACGATGGAGCTGAAACAACTAATAACATTTCAATAATCCTTCATCAAGCCCCAGAGTATGGTGTGAATAAAATAACAGACCTACCGCTTCTCACGGTCTCAGTAATGTTCATAATAGATTGATTAATAAAAATAAATAGCGTTAGATTATATTAGTATTTTTTATCATTTAAACGCTGAATGCTTATCAAAGTAAGAAGTGTTACGTGGGAATGTCACTGGGAATGTCACAAGACGGCCCCCTTAGGGCGCCGCCTGTAAATCAACAGGTGGGAGTTTAGTTGAGCAAGCCGGGGAAAATGCCTTTTATTCCTGTGACAATAAATTCGATGCCGAGCGCCATTAACAACAACCCCATGATTCGGGTAATAACGTTGATACCGGTTTGCCCCAGCAAACGAACCAGCCACGGCGCCATACGGAACACGCCCCAGCAGCAAAGCGCAAAAAGCGCAATGGCAACTGAAAAACCAAGCAAATGCGCGATGCTGTGATAACGCGTCCCCCAGACGATAGTGGAGCTAATCGCCCCTGGCCCCGCCATTAACGGTAGCGCTAACGGCACAACGCCAATGCTCTCGCGTATGGCCGTCTCTGACTTTTCTTGCTTGTTTTGTTTATCTTCCCCCAGCTTCCCGCTGATCATCGACATTGCAATGGTGACAACCAGGATACCGCCCGCAATTCTGAACGAATCAATAGAAATACCAAACAGCTGCAGGATGCCATCGCCGAGGAATAAGGAACTCCACAAGATAATCGCGACCGACAGATTCGCGGTGAGGTTAGTTTTATTACGCGCCGTGGCCGTCTGGTAGCTGGTCATGCTGATGAAAACGGGAATAATCCCCACCGGGTTAACCAGCGCAAAGAGCCCGATAAAGAACTTAAAGTAAACAGGAAAATCAAAAAGCGGTTGAATCACGGTTAGCTCCGAAGCGTTAGCCGGATGAAGTCAATGTTCGTTAATGATCAAAACGCGCAGAAGATACGCCTTTTATTCGCATAGTTCACCTCTTATCTACACCTAATTTCATCCATTCATCGCTGTTATTTATATGTACTCGTTATGCTAATCCACTTACTCTTCATGACAACGATTTCTTAACAATTTACATAAAAGGCTAAAATGGCCTGCTGAAAGGTGTCAGCTTTGCGTAATCTTGATTTAGATCACACAATCGCTACTCAGAAGTGAGTAATCTTGCTTACGCCACCTGGACGTAACGCGTTAGAGTTAAATGATACTAACGCAGAAGCTCTTTTAGTAAATCAGAGCGAAACGGACGTTAAGTAACCACCTGAATTTCAGGTATTTATACAAAGTATCGTCGATCTGTCTATACTCACGTATCGCGCAGATGATTTACTAAAAAAGTTTAACATTATCAGGAGAGCATTATGGCTGTTACTAATGTCGCTGAACTTAACGCACTCGTAGAGCGTGTAAAAAAAGCCCAGCGTGAATATGCCAGTTTCACTCAAGAACAGGTCGACAAAATCTTCCGCGCCGCCGCTCTGGCAGCCGCTGATGCCCGCATTCCGCTGGCCAAAATGGCCGTCGCCGAATCAGGTATGGGTATCGTGGAAGACAAAGTGATTAAAAACCACTTCGCTTCTGAATATATTTACAATGCCTATAAAGATGAAAAAACCTGCGGCGTGCTGTCAGAAGACGACACCTTCGGGACCATCACCATTGCTGAACCTATCGGCATTATTTGCGGTATCGTTCCAACCACTAACCCGACCTCTACTGCGATCTTCAAATCGCTGATTAGCCTGAAGACCCGTAACGCCATCATCTTTTCTCCGCATCCGCGCGCTAAAGAAGCAACTAACAAAGCGGCAGACATCGTTCTGCAAGCGGCTATCGCTGCCGGCGCACCGAAAGATCTGATTGGCTGGATCGATCAACCTTCCGTAGAACTGTCTAATGCGCTGATGCACCACCCGGATATTAACCTGATCCTCGCCACTGGCGGTCCAGGCATGGTTAAAGCTGCATACAGCTCCGGTAAACCGGCAATCGGCGTAGGCGCAGGTAACACCCCGGTTGTCATTGATGAAACCGCTGATATCAAACGCGCTGTGGCGTCTGTTCTGATGTCTAAAACCTTCGATAACGGCGTAATCTGTGCTTCTGAACAGTCTGTTGTCGTTGTTGATTCCGTCTATGATGCCGTTCGCGAACGTTTCGCCAGCCACGGCGGCTACATGCTGCAGGGCCAGGAGCTGAAAGCGGTTCAAAACGTTATTCTGAAAAATGGCGCTCTGAACGCCGCTATCGTCGGTCAGCCAGCCTACAAAATCGCTGAACTGGCAGGCTTCTCCGTACCAGAAACCACCAAGATTCTGATCGGTGAAGTTACGGTCGTTGACGAAAGCGAACCGTTCGCACACGAAAAACTGTCTCCGACTCTGGCGATGTACCGTGCGAAAGATTTCGAAGAAGCGGTAGAAAAAGCAGAAAAACTGGTCGCTATGGGCGGTATCGGTCACACCTCCTGCCTGTACACTGACCAGGATAACCAGCCAGAACGCGTTGCTTACTTCGGTCAGATGATGAAAACCGCGCGTATCCTGATCAACACCCCGGCCTCTCAGGGTGGTATCGGTGACCTGTACAACTTCAAACTCGCACCTTCCCTGACGTTGGGTTGTGGTTCCTGGGGTGGTAACTCCATCTCTGAAAACGTTGGTCCGAAACACCTGATCAACAAGAAAACCGTTGCTAAGCGAGCTGAAAACATGTTGTGGCACAAACTTCCGAAATCTATCTACTTCCGCCGTGGCTCTCTGCCCATCGCGCTGGATGAAGTGATTACTGATGGCCACAAACGTGCGCTCATCGTGACTGACCGCTTCCTGTTCAACAACGGCTATGCAGACCAGATCACCTCTGTGCTGAAAGCGGCTGGCGTTGAAACCGAAGTCTTCTTCGAAGTTGAAGCAGACCCGACGCTTTCCGTTGTTCGCAAAGGCGCTGAGCTGGCTAACTCCTTCAAACCGGACGTGATCATCGCGCTGGGCGGCGGTTCCCCGATGGACGCCGCGAAAATCATGTGGGTCATGTACGAACATCCGGAAACTCACTTCGAAGAACTGGCGCTGCGCTTTATGGACATCCGTAAACGTATCTACAAGTTCCCGAAAATGGGCGTGAAAGCGAAAATGATCGCCGTCACCACCACTTCCGGTACCGGTTCTGAAGTCACACCGTTTGCGGTTGTGACCGACGATGCAACCGGTCAGAAATATCCGCTGGCTGACTATGCCCTGACCCCGGATATGGCGATTGTCGATGCCAACCTGGTGATGGATATGCCGAAGTCCCTGTGTGCGTTCGGTGGTCTGGATGCGGTAACTCACGCCCTGGAAGCTTACGTTTCCGTACTGGCTTCTGAGTTCTCTGACGGTCAGGCTCTGCAGGCTCTGAAACTGCTGAAAGAAAACCTGCCGGCGTCTTACCACGAAGGGTCTAAAAACCCGGTTGCGCGTGAACGTGTTCACAGTGCAGCGACTATCGCCGGTATCGCGTTTGCCAACGCCTTCCTCGGTGTATGTCACTCCATGGCGCACAAACTGGGCTCTCAGTTCCACATTCCGCACGGTCTGGCGAACGCCCTGCTGATTTGTAACGTTATCCGCTACAACGCGAATGACAACCCGACCAAGCAGACCGCTTTCAGCCAGTACGATCGTCCGCAGGCACGCCGTCGTTACGCTGAAATTGCTGACCACCTGGGCCTGAGCGCGCCGGGCGACCGTACCGCCGCTAAGATTGAAAAACTGCTGGCATGGCTGGAAAGCATTAAAGCTGAGCTGGGCATTCCTAAGTCTATCCGTGAAGCAGGCGTGCAGGAAGCTGACTTCCTGGCACACGTTGACAAACTGTCTGAAGATGCCTTCGATGACCAGTGCACCGGCGCTAACCCGCGTTATCCGCTGATCTCCGAACTGAAACAGATTCTGCTGGATACCTACTACGGTCGTGATTTCACCGAAGGTGAAGTTGCAGCGAAGAAAGACGTCGTTGCCGCACCGAAAGCAGAGAAAAAAGCGAAAAAATCCGCTTAATTCGTTATCTGTTTTAGCATGACAATAACGGCCTCAATTGAGGCCGTTTTTTTGTTTTACCTGTTTATCTGATGCCTGAAGGCGCTATGCTTACCATCTGGCCTACGCGCTCACGGCACGCCCTTCGTCAGGAGGCCTGAATAATGACCTCCAAAGCGCTACAGGGCGTTTTATAAGCCGATCTTTACCTCAGGTATCATATGTGCCGATGGCGCTCCTGAATCGCCGTCAGTGAGCCCTCCTCCAGCGCGTCCTTATAATGCTTACGGCAAACTGAAACGTAGCGTTCATTCCCGCCAATAACCACCTGTTCGCCTTCGTTATAAGGCCTGCCGTCCTGATCAAGGCGCAAAACCATACTGGCTTTACGACCGCAGAAACAGATAGTTTTTAATTCCACCAGCTTATCTGACCATGCCAGCAAGTATTGGCTGCCGACAAAGAGCTCCCCACGAAAGTCTGTTCGTAGCCCATAGCAGAGTACTGGAATATCTAATTTGTCGACAACCTCGGATAATTGATAAACCTGCTGGCGAGTCAAAAACTGGCTTTCGTCGACTAACACGCAATGTATTGTCTGCCGCGCGCTCTCGGCACGAATCTCTTCAAACAAGGATGTATTTTGGTTAAACAATTTTGCCGGCGACGACAAACCGATACGAGAGCTGACTTTGCCTGCGCCGAAACGATCGTCGATTTCCGCCGTATATACGACGGTACGCATCCCGCGTTCCTGATAATTGTATGAAGATTGCAGCAGTGCAGTCGACTTACCCGCATTCATTGCCGAATAGTAGAAATATAGCTGTGCCATTGGTCGCAGGACCTCACCTGAGTGAAATAAAGATTGGCGGGATTGTACCATAATTTACCGATGCGACGGCGCGGCTCGCGCTCCGGTGAGTATTAAGAATTGTACAAACATCGCTCACTATACCCAAAATAATTCGAGTTGCTTAAAGGCGGCAAGGGAGTGAGTCCCCAGGAGCATAGATAACTATGTGGCTGGGGTGCGCGAGCGTAGCCAACACATAAGCAACTTGAAGTATGAAGGGTATATACACATTCCTTCACAAATTATGCCGTTAAAATTCATCAACAATGCTTATCATCACCCGCCAATATGAAAACCTTGTACTTATTGTTACCGTTACTCATACCCAATGCAAAGTAATAGGGTTTTCTTGTAAGGAAAGCTAATACAAGAGATTGATATCTCTGCAATGAGATCGTATTTCATCATGATAAAATGTGACCTGAATCCTAAATTTTTAGTGACAGACGGTGAGTATCCCCCCTGGCAATAAGCTCTTTTTTGTGCGGCGCCTCAAGGAAAATTTAAGTTGAGATAATTAAAACATGTGCTTAATAAAGCGTAATTTTGAACTCCTTACATTCCTGGCTATTGCACAACTGAATTTATCGCTCTATTATTAGCTCAACAAACCACCCCAATATAAGTTTGAGATTACTACAATGAGCGAAGCACTTAAAATTCTGAACAACATCCGTACTCTTCGTGCGCAGGCAAGAGAATGTACTCTGGAAACGCTTGAAGAAATGCTGGAAAAATTAGAAGTTGTCGTTAATGAGCGTCGTGAAGAAGAAAGCGCTGCTGCTGCTGAAGTGGAAGAACGCACTCGTAAACTGCAACAGTATCGTGAAATGTTAATTGCCGACGGCATTGACCCGAATGAACTGCTGAATAGCATGGCTGCCGCTAAATCCGGTACCAAAGCTAAACGCGCAGCTCGTCCGGCTAAATATAGCTATGTTGACGAAAACGGTGAAACTAAAACCTGGACTGGCCAGGGTCGTACACCGGCTGTAATCAAAAAAGCAATGGAAGAACAAGATAAGCAACTGGAAGATTTCCTGATCAAGGAATAATTTACTTCCTGGATGCTTAAAATCCCGCCGCTGGCGGGATTTTTTTTGCCTGAGTTCTCCGCTGACGACCCCAGGCATAAAAAAGCGCCGGATTTACCAGCGCTTCTGTTAAAAAATTTATAACGTATCGTTACTTCTTAATACCCATTTCTTCTTCAAGCCAGGCTTTAAATTCAGCACCCAGCGAATTATGACGGATGCCATATTCAACGAATGCCTGCATATATCCTAACTTATTACCACAGTCATGGCTTTTACCCTTCATGTGGTAGGCTTCAACCGTTTCTTTTTCGATCAGCATATCGATAGCATCGGTCAACTGAATTTCATCCCCGGCGCCCGGAGGGGTTTTCGCCAGCAACGCCCAGATATCCGCGCTCAACACATAACGCCCGACAATCGCAAGGTTAGACGGCGCGACATCCGCTTTTGGTTTTTCAACCACGCCAACTATCGGCACACTTTCGCCCGGCGCCAGCTCAACGCCTTTGCAATCGACCACGCCGTATGCAGTCACATCTTCTACTGGCTCAACCATAATCTGGCTATTGCCGGTTTCGTCGAAACGGCGGATCATTTCAGCCAGGTTATCCTGAGACAGGTCGGACTCATATTCGTCAAGAATAACGTCTGGCAGAATAACAGCGACAGGTTCGTTTCCGACAACGGGATGCGCGCACAATACGGCATGGCCCAGGCCTTTTGCCAGCCCTTGACGTACCTGCATAATAGTGACATGCGGAGGGCAAATAGACTGAACCTCCTCCAGAAGCTGACGCTTAACGCGTTTTTCCAGCATCGCTTCCAGCTCAAAACTGGTATCAAAGTGGTTTTCAATAGAGTTTTTAGACGAGTGCGTAACAAGCACGATTTCAGTAATGCCAGCAGCGATACATTCGTTCACGACGTACTGAATTAATGGCTTATCAACCAGCGGCAGCATCTCTTTCGGGATAGCTTTGGTCGCTGGCAGCATCCTGGTTCCCAATCCCGCGACCGGGATAACGGCTTTTTTGACTTTCGAATTAAGGGCAGCCATTTAAAATTCTCCTGGACTGTTCATGTATTGAACGTGTTCATTAATCTGTATCGTGTTCCAGTATATCAGTACCAGAACAAGCCTCAGGTCCAAAAAGGACTTATATTGGTATAATTAAGACAAATACTTATAAATCTGCCGCAGATAGTAACACTCGTCGGGAAAGGCCGGTAAAGCAATTTCCGCTCACTCTTCCGTTTGGTCATTCCGCAGACAACATCAATCGCAGACGCCCTCCTGCGCCCCATATTTGACACTGCCACGAGTCGCAACGCTGGCTTAATTGGTTAAGGTAGGCGTTACCCAATGTTCCTAGCGGCACGCCGCTGCTAATTTGAACCTGATGAGCGCCCGTATTTAAGGTGGCGTTCAATCCGGCGGAGACGAGAATCAAATTTTTGAGCTCACTGTGATAGTAGCCGACAAATAGCGGGAATTGCCCAGGTAAATTGGCTTGTCTGAGCAGATGATTTACCTGTTTTAATAGCGCGCCTAACTCCGGTAAACGGTGCTTTTGTTGGCCTAGCTGATCCTGCAATAAGCCGTTAAATAGCGCCCGCAGCAACAATGCGGCTAACACGCCGTTATCGCCCGTCCGGGTGACATCCAGGCAATAAAATGCCAGTTCGTTATCAGATAGCGGCGCAATATCCAGCACCAGTCCAGGCTGATCGGCGGAGACGAGCTGCCGGTAATTAATGCGGCAATGAGAAATCACCTGCTGTACCGGGGGCTGCAATTCCTGCAACAATTGCGCTGCGGCGGTCGGATTACTCACCATTGCATCCCAGTCACGAAACAGGCGTTCTTCTTCTTCAACCCGCGAGTTAAACATATTAGGGTATAAGCAAGCGAATACGGTTTCCCGCAAACGGTTGAGATCTTTTACCGGCTTCAGCAAGACATCTTCAACCCCAAGGCGTAACGCTTTGGCGATATCCGCCATATTTTCTGTTGCGGAAATAACCAGAATAGGCGTCTGGTCTCCGCGATTACGTAAGTTTTCTACCAGTTTGAGACCGTTCATTCTCGGCATAGCGATATCACATATCATGAGATCAGGGGTAAAACGCCCCATCAACTCCAGGGCATCCACCCCGTCGCCTGCCAATGCCGTTGTCGCTCCCAAAGAGGAAAACCACGAATCCAGAAGCGAGCGAAATACAGGCTCGTCTTCAACAATAAGAATCTGTTTTCCGACCAATGGCTGCGTCATGTTCTCTCCCCTGACTGGCTTTAATCAATAGTGGCATGGTATTGCCGCTTGCGCCTGTCAGAATTTGCTTAAGTGATCGTAAAAGGTACATTAAACGTCGGTACGCACCAAGGGTATAAGTTCGTCCATCTTTTTCTCTACGGCTAACTGACCCGCCGCAATAGCGGCATGGGCGCGATGAAAATCCAGCGTAGAGATTTGCGGACAGAATGGTTGAATGAGAATATCAGGCGGATCGCCAGCCATACGGTTACGTTTAAGACGATTTTCCAACACCTGGATGGAGGTTGTCATGATTTCCATTGCCCCAGGCGAACTCACGCCACGGCGTGAAGTCAGGCTACTGAAACGTTCTTTTAAACGCTTATGCCAGGGCAGCGCATCATCGCTCTCTTCATTGATATTCCCGACATTTACAGAGAGCAAATCTTGCTGCATGAGGTGGGCATCATGTTGCAGGTCTACCGCAATAACGATATCAGCCCCCAGCGCCCTGGTTAACGAAACAGGTACCGGATTAACGACTGCGCCATCTACCAGCCAGTAACCGTTATGTTCAACCGGAGACATCAGCCCTGGCATACTGCACGACGCGCGTACAGCAAGGTGTAGATCGCCTTCAGTAAACCATAGCTCTCGTCCCGTGCTAAGATTCGTCGCGACCGCGCCAAAACGTCTTGAACAGTGGTCAAAATCCGTGACGGGCATAATATCCCGATAGTGATTAAATACGCGTTCGCCGCGAAGCAACCCTCCTCTGCCCCAGGATACATCCATCAGGCGTAAAACATCCCAGTAGCGGAATGAACATACCCACTGTTCAAGCGCCGATAATTTATTACAGGCATACGCGGCGCCGACCAGTGAACCTATTGAGCATCCTGCAACGATATCAATATCAATGCCTGCTTGCTTGAGGGCTTTGATGACCCCAATATGAGACCATCCTCTCGCTGCGCCAGATCCCAGCGCCAGCCCTATTTTCATTTTTCTCATCGTACTTAACGACTTCCCCTGGCTTCAAGACGTAGCAACATCGCCACTGCTCAGTTAACATAATGCCACCCTGGCGTTCAACGCCGTTTTTTATATTCAGGGAGATTATTGTGTCTCAGCCTTGTCCCTGTGGTAGCGCTGACGAGTATAGCCTATGTTGTGGTCGTATTGTGTCCGGAGAACGAGTAGCACCCGATCCGTCACATCTCATGCGCTCTCGTTACTGCGCTTTTGTGATGAAAGACGCAGATTACTTAATTAAGAGCTGGCATCCAACCTGCAATGCGGCCGCGTTTCGTGATGATATCATCGCTGGATTTGCCAATACCAGGTGGCTCGGCCTGACTATTTTTGAACATACCTGGTCAGAAGCAGAAAATACAGGGTATGTTAGTTTTATCGCGCGTTTTTCCGAACAAGGGAAAACCGGGGCGATTATCGAACGTTCTCGTTTTATCAAAGAAAACGGTCAGTGGTATTATATTGACGGTACCCGCCCGCAGTTGGGTCGAAATGATCCCTGCCCGTGCGGTTCAGGCAAAAAATTTAAAAAGTGCTGCGGCCAGTGACGCCTGACAGTATCGATACAGCAAACACTCTCAACAGGATTTTTCCGGCAATGCAATCACTACAACGTAAAGTTCTGCGTACTATTTGTCCCGATCAAAAAGGCCTTATCGCGCGGATTACCAACATTTGCTATAAGCACGAGCTTAATATTGTGCAAAACAATGAATTTGTTGACCATCGCACCGGACGCTTTTTTATGCGGACCGAGCTGGAAGGCATCTTCAATGATTCCACTCTTCTGGCCGATCTGGACAGCGCCTTACCGGAAGGCTCTGTTCGTGAACTCAATCCCGCCGGACGCCGTCGGGTAGTGATTCTGGTTACTAAAGAGGCGCATTGTCTGGGCGACCTGCTGATGAAAGCCAACTATGGCGGGCTGGATGTTGAAATCGCCGCGGTCATTGGCAACCATGAAACGTTACGCTCGCTGGTTGAACGTTTTGAGATCCCTTTCGAACTGGTCAGCCATGAGGGATTAACGCGTGAAGAGCATGACACGAAGATGGCGGACGCCATTGATGCCCATCAACCGGACTATGTGGTGCTGGCCAAGTATATGCGTGTTTTGACGCCAGGTTTTGTGGCGCGCTTCCCGAACAAAATTATCAATATCCACCACTCATTCCTGCCGGCGTTTATCGGCGCGCGTCCTTATCATCAGGCCTATGAGCGCGGCGTGAAAATCATCGGCGCTACCGCGCACTATGTAAATGATAATCTGGATGAAGGCCCAATCATTATGCAGGACGTGATTCACGTCGATCACACTTACACCGCAGAAGATATGATGCGTGCCGGGCGCGACGTTGAGAAAAACGTATTAAGCCGCGCGCTGTATCAGGTTCTGGCGCAGCGGGTCTTTGTTTACGGCAATCGGACGATTATTCTTTAATCGTCAGTAATATGAATTGATTAGCTTTAATCCGTTACGGATGAAAAGTACGCAAACAGTTCATTTCAGGCAAAGGAATGCTTTACAGCGGCGTGTCATTTGATATGATGCGCCCCGCTTCCCGAAAGGAAGCGGGCCAGTATTAAGCATTACCCCGTGGTGGGGTTCCCGAGCGATCATAAGGGAGCTGACTGCAAATCTACCGTCATCGACTTCAAGGTTCGACTCGAGCAATAGTGAGAGAACGTTGCCGCAGGCAACGGCCCGAAGGGTGAGGAGCTTTAGCTCCGAATAATCCTTCCCGCTATAGAATGCAAGCAGCATAATGAATTTATCCCGTGGTGGGGTTCCCGAGCGGCCAAAGGGAGCAGACTGTAAATCTGCCGTCATCGACTTCGAAGGTTCGAATCCTTCCCCCACCACCATCTTCAAGCTTTACCTACAATTTGAATTACCCCTGGTGGGGTTCCCGAGCGGCCAAAGGGAGCAGACTGTAAATCTGCCGTCATCGACTTCGAAGGTTCGAATCCTTCCCCCACCACCATCACTTCCGTCGCGTATTTTATCCCCGTTAAGCACACTGTCTCATATCTCTCCGTACGGGGAAGGATGAGAAGCTTCGACTAAGGTTCGATTCGAGCGCAGCGAGAAAGCGTTGCCGCAGGCAACGACCCGAAGGGCGAAGCGCGCAGCGCTGAGTCATCCTTCCCCCACCACCATCACTTCCGTCGCGTATTTTATCCCCGTTAAGCACACTGTCTCATATCTCTCCGTACGGGGAAGGATGAGAAGCTTCGACTAAGGTTCGATTCGAGCGCAGCGAGAAAGCGTTG